>NZ_JBVIJC010000011.1:106175-325179 GCF_055581605.1 Streptomyces sp. NPDC031418 | reverse complement strand
TTGTGGCCGGATCGAGCGGAAATATCGGCTCTGTGGCGTGGGTCTCAAAGCGCAGGTCAGAAGGGGTGCCCGAAAGGATGTATCGGACATTTAGGACTACGGCCCCGGGTCGTAGGTGACCTGCGTCATGTGGGGTGCTTCACCGTCTCGCTCACGGCCTGCACGGAACCCGTCACCCTGCGGTCACCGCCTGGGACCCTCGAATGTGACCGCGGTCTCGAACGCGGCCCGCCGGGTGGGTCATCCCAGCAAGCACCCACACCGGGCCGCCGGCCGGCGGCCCGACGGCCGGACAACCAAGGCGCCCACCACAACCAGCAGCGTGACGACCCTGGGCATCAGACCCCCGTCACCGGGCTACCTGCCCCAGCCGGACCGCGATGCCCTCCCCGCCGATCTCCGGCGCCGCGTCGGCCTGGATTGGATCGTCTCGGCCGCCTCCACGCCTCGTGCGCGCGCACCAGAATGCGGCCAGGGCCTGGCGAAAGGGGCCCTGGCCGACGAGCCCGGCCATCTCGCCATCGGGCGCTCCCGCGGCGGGCTGACCACCAAGATCCACATGACAGCGGACGGCCGGTGCCGCCCGCTGTGCTTAGTCCTCACGCCCGGCCCGGCCGGCGACGCACCACCGTTCGAACTCGTCATGGTCGCCCTGCGCGTCCCCCCGGGCTATCGGCCGCCCACCCACCCGGCCCCTCGCCGTCCTGGCCTACTCGTCGCGGGCCATCCACCAGCACCTGCGGCAGGCGTGGAGTCCGGGCGGTGATCCCGCAGCCCGTCGACCAGATCGCCAACAGCAAGCACAGGGACCCGAACTGCCCGACGCTGCGGCTACGCTTCTGAGCAGGGACAAGTGCCGTGGTCGTCCCGTGGGCCGGCGTTGCTCAGTCGGCCGTTGTCCGCAGAGCCGCTTCGGCCTGGCGGATACGCCACTCCTCCACCGTGTCCTGCTGTCGTCGGGCCCGCTCCAGCAGTCTGTCGAGCAGAGCTGGATCGAGACGCTCCTGCGTCCCGGTGAGCCGGCGCAGGGTCTGCCATCCGGCTGCCTTGCCTTCCACCCCCAGCCGCAGCGCCTCCAGCTCCAGCAAGGTGCTCAGCGGTGAGCGCCGGACCAGGCGGCCGTTGCCCTTCAGCCGGGCCAGTTTTTCCGCGGTCCAGCCTGCGCACACCTTGTAACGGTGTATGGGGACACCCAGGTCCCGCATGATGCCGACAAGCGCCGTCCGGTCCTCGGCGATGTCGTTGGCGACAGGACCGAGCGCCCGGCCGAGCGCGGACCCACGGGTGGCTCGCGCCAAGTGGCCGGCCCGCTGAGTGCCTGCTGTGGCGCCGGCGAGATGGTCGTTCAGATAGATGGTGAGCAGCTTCATGTCGGCGCCGTGTGCCGGCAGGCGGCGTCGAGACGAGGTCCGTGGCGGGGCGTTCATCACAAGTCTCCTTCGTGTGCGCGTGATTCCCGGGGAGACGGGGAGGACGAGAGTTCGGGTATGTGCGGTGTGCTCACCGTCGTCGTGACGCGTACGAGGCAGGGCCTGCGGGGCGTGGAGCCGAAGCCGAACCGTACGGGCGGTTCCACCGCGGTGAGGAAGCCGGCGTCCTGCTCCCCGAGGACGGCGGTCGCCGCGGTGATCGGATGGAGATCGCGGGCGCCGTACCACTCGTACCGGCCGCCACCGGCCGTGCCCCGTGTGCGCACGCCCAGGAGGAGGCGGGCGGCCGGATCCGTCACCGCCGTCCAGAAGGGCTGGGCGGCCAGGGCACCGGGGACCGCCCGCAGCAGCAGCCCCACGGGGCCGCGCCGGCCGGCGGTGAACCGCAGGTCGAGCAGCGGGCCTGCGGTGACCGTCCAGTCGTCACCGCTGACATGGACGCGTACGGGCGCGATGCGGACCTCGTCGAAGGAGTAGGTGACGGCGATGAAGTCCGCCGTCCGTCGGGTGGGAGCCAGCAACAGGCGGTGACCGTCGGCCTGTTCGAGCATGACGTCGCTGAACGGCCCGAAGGAGGAGCGGGGCCAGTGGCCGAGGATCAGGCGGGCGCCGCAGGACGTACCGATGCCGGCGATCCAGCCGTCGAAACGCCACCGGGCGGCCCGGGGGAACCGGCGCATCAGGGTGCCTCGGTCGCGGTGCGGTTCATCCGCGGTGCGGACCGCCCGAGGCAGCCGCACCGGCGCCATGCCAGCAGCCATCCGGCCTGCATCGCCGCGTCCAGCAGATAGGTCGGACGGAGCCGGCCCACGGGCACGTACACCAGGTCGACCGTCAGGAGGGTCGCGGCCGTCCCGAGGCCCGTGCGGCGGGCCTGGCGCACCCCGCCGGGCGTGGCCGCGGTGAACAGCATGCTCCAGCCCGCCGTGGCCAGCAGCCCGGCCGTCGTGTACTGGAGCCAATCGTCGGATTTGGGCCCGAAGACCCACTCGAAGCTGCGCCGGTGCAGCAGCGGCCAGCCACCGCCGACCAGGTTGAACAGCCCCTGGGCCCGCGCCACGAGCACCGGGTTCATCGCCGTCTCCTCACTGCCCGCCGCACCGGGCGCGAGACGCCGAAGCGGACCTTGTGGATCCCGTCGGAGAAGTGCACGAGCGGCTCCTGCGCGGGCGGCGGCAGCCCGGCCGCCCGGGTGAGGGTCTCCTCGAGATCTTCCAGGTGCGCAGCCCGCAGCGGCCAGGGTTCGTGCTCGACGGGCGTCTGCCAGAGCACGCCGCAGCCCCGCGTGAAGGCCCGCCATCGCGACGTCAGCCACACGTCCCGGCGGCTCGGCCGGAGCGGCTCACCGGGACGGACCACTACGCGGTACGACGGCCCGCTACGCCCCCGCGCCCCGGTGTAGGTCAATGCCTCACCGCCGTGCGACAGCGTCAGGTTGCCGAGGTGGTAGGGCGCTCCGATCGCACGGGCGGCCAGCATGATCGGGTGGCCCACCTCGATGGACAGGAACCACAGCCCGTCCCGGCCGTCCCGCTCGCGGACGTACGTGCGCAGGTTGGTCTCCGGGAAGGCGGGCAGAGCGGCAGGGACGCCCGGCGGGCGCACGCCGACCATCACGAACGGTGTCAGGCTGACCCACGCCCGCTGATCACAGGTGTCCACCGTCAGCCCCTCCGGCAGCAGGCGCTGGACCTGGTCGGCCGAGTAGGCCCAGTGCACGAACGTCTGGGTGAGCCAGCGGGCGTGCAGTTCCGGCAGGTACACGCGCTGCTCGGGTCCATACGACACCACGCGCACCGACTCCCCAGGACGTCCGCGCCGAAACTTGGCATGACACCGAGCGGTCCTCGCCCTGTGTCTGGGAGCGATGGCCAAGCCGTACGGTGGGCCGGTAGCCGGCCGCCGCATTTCAGATCGTGTTCAGTTCCAGCCGGTGCTGGAACGCATCCGGGTACCGCGCATGGGCGTCGGCAGGCCGCGCTGCCGACCGCACGGGGTCGAGGCCGTCAAGGCCTACGGCTCCCGAGTCAAGCGCGGCCACCTGCGCAGTCGCGGCACCCGCTGCACGATTCCGGCGACAGTGTCCTGCCAGGCCAGCGGATCCCACCAGACGACGGGCTGTCCCTGAGGTTTCCGGTGGAGGTGAGCTTTTTCGAGGGCGGGGTCCAGCAGGCCGGCCAGGTGCGGACAACGGTCTGGGACAGCGTGGTGGGCCGGCGGCGTTCTGGACCCGACGGCAGCATCGATTTCAGCGCCCTCGGCCCTCACCATGGCGAACCGGCCGACCTGCCCCTTCCGGCCCCAGACCGGCTCCCGGCCCCGCTGTCCGCGGGCAGCACCCAGTCCCTCTCCAGCGGTACGACCTCGACCCCGGCCACGCCTTGTCACGGGTGTGCGCCCGCACAGGCAGGTCCGGCCGGGGCCCAGCCCAGTGGCAGACGTACGTTCCCGACGCCGCGTACCGGGGGTGTGCGACAGATGAGCCCGGAGGGGGTCGTGCGGACGCCGTAGCTCCGGCCGGCAGTGGTGGACGCGATCCTCCCCGATCACCGCACCGGCGGCGCCGGTCTGCTACTCGCTCACCCTCACGCGCTGCCACGGTGCGCGGGACGGTAGTGCGGACCCGTCCCGCACATCGCGGGATGTCCGGGGCGCAGTCCCGGACGGCTGCTGAGGTGCGGTGGCGTCAGCCGAGTTTCCACTGCTGGTTGCTTTGGCCGGTGCAGGTCCACAGTTCGAGCTTGGCGCCGTCGGCGGTGGACGCCCCGGTCACATCGAGACAGAGCCCTGACTGCTTACCGGTGATCGTGCCGTCGGCGTTGAGGATCCACTGCTGGTTGGCGCCGCCGTTGCAGTCCCAGATCTCCACCGGGGTGCCGGGGGTCGTCTGGTTGTTGGCGGCGTCCAGGCACTTGGCGCCGCCGTAGACCGTGAGCTGGTTGCTCGCGGTGTGCGTCCAGGTTTGGTTGCTGCCGCCGTTGCAGTCCCATGTCTGCGCCACTGTCCCGTTGGTCTGCGTTGCGCCGGGCACGTCCAGGCACTTGTCCGCGCCGACCGCGTGGAGGGGGCCGGTGGTGGCGCCGCCTGCACCGCCTGCGCCCCAGCCGTACTGAAGCCGGTCGAGGCCGGATTGGTTGTTGATGCTGAGCGTGTAGTTCGGCGCGCTGCCCTGGAGGGAGGTGATCGCGCAGGAGGCGTTTTCGCACGGGCCTGGGCCCTGGGTCTGGTCGGCGAACTTCACGCCGGCCCACAGGATCGAGCCCATGCCCTGCTTGCGCACGGTGTCGGTGAGCGCGTAGAGGTAGGACACGTCGTTGACGCCGTCGCGTGGACCGTTGTAGTTCACACCGGTGTTCATCGGGACGCCGAACTCGGTGAGTACGGCGCGGCTGTCGTACCCGCAGACGTTCTTCTCGAAGCTGGTGACCCATTCGGCCTCGGTGGGGTGCGTCTCTCCGCCGAGGGTGTAGTCGTGGAGCGACAGCAGGGTGCCGTCGAGGCGGGAGTCGGCGCCGACGGCGCACAGGTTCCCCTCCCAGGCGCCGGGCACCAGGATCCGCCCGCGGGGTACCTGGGAGAAGTGCGCCACCCAGGCCGCCGCGATGTTGTCCTCGTCGGTGGTGCTGTAGCCCCATGGCTCGTTCATGATGCCGAAGTACACCCGGCTGTTGCCCACGTACTTGCTGATCACTGTGTTCCACATCGCGTAGAACGAGTTGGTGTCGCCGATCACACCGTTCTGCAGCCAGGGGGTGAGCACGACGTTCATGCCCAGCGCGGTGGCCGCGTCGAACGCGGCGGTATAGCTGTTCCACCACTTGCCGTTGACGGTCGCCTGGTTGAACGCCATGCGCACGGTGTTGGCTCCCAGCGCCTGGAAGCCCTTGAGGATGGAGGTGGCCTTCGCGTACGTCGTCGAGTAGCTGTCCGTGTTCGACAGGCCGACCGGCGTGATGTCCCCGGTGACGAAGTTGTCGTTGGGGTCGGCCCAGTTCACGCCGTGGAACTGGTCGGTGGCGGCGTGCGCTGCGGTCCCGGTGGCCGCCTGCAGTCCGAGCAGGCTCAGCAGCATCGCGACGACCAGGCCGACCGGGGTTAAGCGCCGGAGCTGGCTTCCACAGGTTTTCATGCACTCTCCTTCGGAAACAGGGTTCGCATTGCTCGGTGCGGGCTCCACTGAAGGCGCGGCTCACCCACCGTGTCGTCGCAGCGGCCGGGCAGCGGGACCCGGACCCGCCCACGTCACCGCGGCCAGACCTGAGCGCCAGGAGATACTGCTGCCGGAGTGTCGGCGCCTGGGCGGGCCCGGCCGCGGGCCGCGTCGAACGCGCAGAAGTGGGTCTGGCAAGACCCTCGGAGTCGACTGCCCGCAGAGCCACGCTTCCGCAGTTGCGTCATTGCCATCGGGGCGCTGGGAGCCTGCCGTGCCGAAGCGGACAGCGAATGCCCGCGCGGGCCAGGACCCGCGGGATGCCGGTCATGCCTTGCACCGGTCGGCATAGCGCGTAGGTACCCGCCCCATCGCTCGCATCTCCGCCGGCGCCGTGCCGCTCCGATCCGGACTCGCCCCCGGGCCCCGGACCGGGGGGCTGACTCTGTTGAAACTCCTGTTCTGCGCGGGACAGCCGGTTCCGTCGGCGAGGCCCTCGTGGACACTGCGCCCGGACTACTGTCATGTTGTCTCATGTTTGATTTTGTCTGTCGCGTTGCATTGCTTCTTGACTGGCACAGCCGAGATGCATGGCGTGGATGACGAAGTCCGATACATGGGATGAATGCTGCGAGGGCCGCTCGGGCAACCCTCCGTGGGCGGTTCGGCCTGCCAGGCGCTGGGACAGCTGAGAAGCAGGATGAGCATGCCCCGATCAAACGAGACGGTCAAGGGGTGCCGCGCAGACTATGGGACCTATACATGGGGTGTCTCGCTCACTGAGGCGTTCGCGGCTCGTTGTTCGCCCGACACGGAAGAAGGGCTTCCGAGACCCTTGACTGTGCGCTTCTGGAAGCAGTTCCCTGTCCTAGCGTTTGATTGTGAGACATGGTGATCGAATGTGGTTGGCCGTACGGCTTGATCATCGCAACCGCCCAGGTGGTTCCCTGCGATCACCAGCGTGTGTCCGCGTCGTCGGCGAAGGCGTGGGCCGGCAACCGGGTGCCCTTCTGTCGCTGGCACCCGGTGCGCGAGCACCGGGCGCGGTGGCTTGGTCAGGTGGGCTGGGGGCGGCCGAAGAGCAGGTCGTAGCCTGCGGGGAGCTGGAGCAGTACCTGGCCCAGGAGGTCATCGCCTGCGGCGTCCGCGACGGTGCTGAGGACGGCGCTGACATCCCAGGCCGCGGTCTGCTCGGTGGCACCCTCAATCCAGGCTGCCGTCGCCCGTACGAACCTCTCCGGCGACAGCGGCTCCGCGCTCTGCAAGGGGTTGAGCAGGATCAGGGCGAAGTCGTCGGGCAGGCGCGCCGCCAGCTGGGCGCGCACTTCGCCGACCAGATGCGCGCCCAGGAGGGCGAGGACCACGCGCGCCGCGCGCTGTGCCTCCTGCTCGGTTTCGTACTCACCGCGTTCCTTCACCAGGCCGAGGAACGCCTCGCGTCGCAAGGCCACGTCGGCTACCACCCTTCTTCGGCTTCTTGGCTGCGGTGCGTGCGGGCGGGGGGGAATCAGATGCCCGGGCAGGGAAGCCTCTCAGCTCCGTGCGGCAGGCAACGGTGGCTTCTTGGCCGGGGCCGATACCCCCCGCATGCCGCGCTCCGGCGCCGATCCGCTCCTCGCCGGGGAAGCCGGCCCGGTCACCTCCACCGTGGCCGGGCGCAGCAGGCTCTCGCCCAGGCGGTAGCCGGGGCGCAGGACCGTTGAGCACACCAGGCGCTCCGCATCGGGGGCGGCATGGTGCGTCAGGGCCTCGTGGCAGGCCGGGTCGAACTGATCGCCCACCTCACCGAACGCCGTGACGCCCAGCGAGCCGAGCTGCTCCCGCAGGCTGTCGGCGATGCCCCTCAGACCGGGCGTCAGCGGCTCGTTGGCCAACGCCCGGTCGACGGCGTCCAGCACGGGCAGCAGCGCCTTGAGCACATTGGCCACCGCGATCTCGCGCACGGCCAGGCGGTCCCGCCGCACCCGCTTGCGGTAGTTGTCGTACTCGGCCTTGACCCGCTGTAGGTCGGCGGTCCGCTCCTGAACCAGGCGCCGCAGCTGCTCCAGTTCGGCGCTTGGCGGCCCGCTGCTGGTCATATTCAGCCAGCCTCCGGCTTGTCGTCGTCGACGATCTCGGCGTCCACCACTTCGTCCTCGTGCCCGCCGGCCGCACCCCCCGGTGACGCTCCGGGCGTGCCCGCCGGTTGCTCCGCCTGGGACTGCTGATACAGGGCGGTGCCGATCTTCTGCGCGGCCTGCGCGGTGCGGTCGATGGCCTGCCGGATCGCGGCGCTGTCCTCGCCCTTCAGCGTCTCCTTCAGCTCCGTCAGCGCCGTCTCCGTCTCGCTCCTGGCATCGGCCGGAATCTTGCCGTCGTTGTCCTTCAGCAGCTTCTCGGTCGAGTAGACGAGCTGCTCGCCCTGGTTGCGGGTCTCCGCCGCCTCACGCCGCTTGCGGTCTTCCTCGGCGTGCTGCTCGGCCTCGCGAACCATGCGGTCGATGTCGTCCCTGGGCAGCGCGGAACCACCCGTGACGGTCATCTTCTGCTCCTTGCCGGTGCCGAGGTCTTTGGCGGAGACGTGCATGATGCCGTTGGCGTCGATGTCGAACGCGACCTCGATCTGCGGTACCCCGCGAGGCGCCGGCGCGATGCCGGTCAGCTCGAACATGCCGAGCTTCTTGTTGTAGGCGGCGATCTCCCGCTCGCCCTGGTAGACCTGCACGGTCACCGAGGGCTGGTTGTCCTCGGCGGTGGTGAAGATCTCCGAACGCCGGGTCGGGATCGTGGTGTTGCGCTCGATCAGCTTGGTCATGATGCCGCCCTTGGTCTCGATACCCAGGGACAGCGGGGTGACGTCCAGCAGCAGGACGTCCTTGACCTCACCCTTGAGCACACCGGCCTGGAGAGCGGCACCCACGGCGACGACCTCGTCGGGGTTCACGCCCTTGTGCGGGTCCTTGCCGGTCAGGTCCTTCACCAGCTCGGTCACGGCCGGCATCCGGGTCGAGCCTCCCACCAGGACCACGTGGTCGATGTCGGACACCTTGATCCCGGCATCCTTGACCGCGTTGTGGAACGGCGCCTTGCACCGCTCCAGCAGATCGGAGGTCAGCTGCTGGAACTGGGCCCGGGTCAGCTTCTCGTCCAGGTGCAGCGGCCCTTCGGCCGAGGCGGTGATGTAGGGCAGGTTGATGGTCGTCTCGGTGGACGACGACAGCTCGACCTTCGCCTTCTCCGCCGCCTCCCTCAGGCGCTGGACGGCCATCTTGTCCTTGGCCAGGTCTACGCCGTAGTGGTTCTTGAACTGCTTCACCAGGTGGTCGACGATCCGCTGGTCCCAGTCGTCGCCGCCCAGATGTGTGTCGCCGTTGGTGGCCTTCACCTCGATGACGCCCTCGCCCATCTCCAGCAGCGACACGTCGAACGTGCCGCCGCCCAGGTCGAAGACGAGGACCGTCTGGTCGTTCTCCTTGTCCAGGCCGTAGGCCAGTGCGGCCGCCGTCGGCTCGTTGATGATCCGCAGCACGTTCAGGCCCGCGATCTCACCAGCCTCCTTGGTGGCCTGCCGCTGAGCGTCGTCGAAATACGCGGGCACAGTGATCACCGCGTCGGTGACGTCCTCGCCCAGGTAGGACTCCGCGTCCCGCTTCAGCTTCTGCAACACCCGCGCGGAGATCTCCTGCGCGGTGTACCGCTTGCCGTCGACGTCCCCGGAGTCCGGGAACCGCCAGGCGTGGTCGCCGATGTGCCGCTTCACGGACCGCGCGGTGCGCTCCACGTTCGTCACGGCCTGCCGCTTGGCCACCTCGCCGACCAGCACCTCGCCATTCTTGGAGAACGCCACCACCGACGGGGTCGTCCGCGCGCCCTCGGTATTGGTGATGACGGTGGGCTCGCCGCCCTCCAGGACCGAGACCACCGAGTTCGTCGTACCCAGGTCGATGCCAACCGCGCGTGCCATCTTTGGTCTCCCTCCTCGCCCTCACCTCGTTCTTCGTCTCACCGGCCCGGAATCCACCGGACCGGACCCGCACGCAGCGGCGGCTCGGGGCGGACGTCCCCGAACACCGCGGCGTGCCTCCACGCGGGACGCGCGGCCTCCGAGGGGGCCTCGTCCCGGCAGGACACCGGCGCCGGCTGGTGCTCGTCGCGCTGGTCGTAGGCCGCCCGCAGGACCGGATCGCGCAGTGTCTCGTACGCCGCCCGCACCTCGCCGAACCGGGCTGCGGTGGCCGCGTCCACGTGGGTGTCGGGACGCAGTTCCCGCACGCGGGCGCGGAAAGCGGAGGTGATCTTCTCGGCCGTCGCCGAAGACTGCACCCCAAGCACTGCGTAGAGGTCGGGTTCCGGTTCCCGCACCGACACGTCCGGCCACCTCCTCGCCCAGGGTGAGCTGTGGTTTCTCCCCTGACTTGCCTGTCTTCTGAGATAAAACCTGAGCCTTGTCCTGTCAAGTCGGGGCGAGGTATATCGGGAGGTGCCCGGAGTGCTCCGAGCACCCGGGACTGACCGGGGGCCATACCGGTGGACGCCGGGGTCGGACGAGACAGCCGGCCGCGGGCGTGGGCGGTCCGCGCGGGTACGGAAAGAGGGGGTGCGGGTGATATGGAGCGGATGCTGCGCGACAGCGGCGTCGCTTCCGCCGTGCCCGTTTACCCCTCTCTGGACGCAGCCCTCTCAACCGCCCCGGACCGCGCCCGTAGACCGGATGGGAGGTGCAGTGCAGTGATCACCGAACTCGCTGTCGAACGCGTGGAGTTCACCTGCGGCTCGTGCTGGCACAGCTGGAGCGTCGACTACGACGTACAGCGCTACCGAGACGCTCTCGACGCCGAATGGGAGGTCTTCTACCGCGACATCACCGCCGTACCCTCCCCCTACACCCCGCAGGGCGCACCACCGTGCGAGCACTGCGGCCGCCGCTGGGTGGGGCGCCTGGTGGCGCGCCGACCCGTGCCGCTGCCCGGTGACACCGAGGCGCCCCGCAGCCGTGTCCCGGCCGAGGGCGGCCACCGTCACGAGCGGCACACCGCGCCGATGCTGCACGCCGACGGTCACCCACAGCCTCCGTCCGGTGCGCAGGCATCCCAGGCGACTGAGCCGCCCGGTTGATCGGCGTGGCCACGCGCCCTCCTTGCCGGGCGTGCGCGCACTGTGTGCCAGAAGGCGGAGCGCGGCGTTGTACGGCCCGCGGCGCCATGGCGCCGCGGGCCTTTTCGGACAATGGCGGACATCACGATCGACCCTGGTGTGAGCTGCGACATTGTCGGCTCCCATGACCGGCCCCACCATGACCCGATCAGCAACGTGAGAGAAAGCAGCTCCTCATGGGTGAACATGTGCACGTGCGGCTCAGCCAGGGGTTGAGTGTGTCGGCCGACGGAGAACTGATCGAGCACTCCCGCTGCCAGTGCGGGGCCACCTTCACCAAGGTGTTCGATGCCGACAGTGGGGAGCCCGAACGCCCTGCCGGCTCGTGATGCGATGTGCGTCCGCTGCGGCGGGCCTGCCGGACGGCGTCCTCGGTGGCCAGGCTGGAGCCGGGCGCGCCAAGAAGGCCAGGGGCGGCTTTCAGGGCCCCGGGCTGATGCCCGAGGCCCTGGAGCAATGGTGTCGCTGTGGGGTCAGCCGCCCAGTTCCTTGCGGTCGCTGCCGCCGCTGATGGCGATCTTGCGGGGCTTGGCCTTCTCCGCGACCGGGATGCGCAGCTTCAGCACACCGGCCTCGTAGGAGGCTTCGATCTTCTCGGTGTCGAGAGTCTCGCCGAGGAACAGCTGCCGGCTGAACGTCCCCGCGGGCCGCTCGGTGACCACCGTCTCGGTGTTCTCGCCGTACGCCGGCTTGCGGTCGGCCTTCACCGTCAGGACGTTCCGCTCGACATCGAGATCGATGGACTCCGGATCCACACCGGGCAGGTCCAGCTCCACGAAGAACGTCTCACCCTCACGCCAGGCGTCCAACGGCATGCCCGCCGGATGTGCGGCCGTGCCCCAGACCCGCTCGACGAGCCGGTCAAGCTCGCGGAAGGGATCCGTACGCATCAGCATCTGTCGTCCCTCCTTCACGTCGTTCCCGCATCGCATTTCGCTGCTCTTCTGATGTACCACTACGCCGGAAAGTTGACAACCACCGACTCAAGCTTTTGGCGCGCTTCGGACGCGCGCGACGGCGAAGCCGGGCACGACCGCGGCGCGGGAGTTGGGTGTGGCGAGGAGGCGGTCGGTGATCGTCGTGACCGCTCGACGACGGAGCCAGCGTGCTCCGCACCCCACGCCACGCTGAAGACCTAGAGCTCGTAACGCGATGACGAGGCTTCGGCCACCAGACCTGTCGGCGCCGATGATTCCCGGCCCGTGCGGGAGTCTGTCGTTCGACAGCAATCTTCTGGAAGGCGGCCTCATGACGACCCTGCACGACTTGCTCGAAGCCCACGTCCGTGCCGGTGCGCTGCCGGGAGCAGTTGGCCTCGTGGCCCGGGGTGACCAGGTCGAGGTGGCGGCCGTGGGCGCGCAGGACGCCGGCGACGGCGCCCCCATGGCGAGGGACTCCATCTTCCGGGTCGCCTCGATCACCAAGTCCGTCACCGCCGCCGCACTGCTGATCCTCGTGGAGGAAGGCAGGATCGCACTGGACGACCCGATCGGGACGTGGCTGCCGGAGCTGGCGAAGCCGGTGGTCGTACGCACGCCGGCGAGCCCGGTGGACGACGTGGTGCCGGCCGACCGGCCCATCACCGTATTCGACGTGCTGGCCTCCCAGGCCGGGTACGGATTCCCCTCCGACTTCACACTGCCGGCGGTGCAGGAGTTGTTCACGGTGCAAAAGGACGGCCGGGTGCCGAGCAACTTCCCGCCGGCCGACGAGTGGATGGCGGCGCTCGGCCGCATCCCGCTGCTGTACCAACCGGGCGCCGCCTGGCTGTACGACACCTGCTCCGTCCTGCAAGGGGTACTGATTTCGCGGGTCACCGGTCAGCCGCTGCCGGGGTTCCTGACGGAGCGGATCTTCGAGCCGCTGGGCATGGTGGACACCGGTTTCGAGGTGCCGGCCGCCAAGCGGGGCCGGTTCACCAGCTTCTACAGGCCAGGGGACGACGGCAGCCTGGAGCTCGCCGACGGCCCGGACGGCGAGTGGAGCAGCCTGCCCGCGCTACCGCTCGGCAATGGCGGGCTGGCCTCGACCGCCGACGACTGGCTGGCCTTCTGCCGGATGTTGCTGGCCGGCGGGGTGGCGGCCGACGGCCGCCGGGTGCTGTCGGCCGACTCCGTGCGCATGATGACGACCGACCACACGAATCCGGCGCAGCGCGACATCGGCCGGCTGTTCCTGGAGGGTCAGGGCTGGGGCTTCGGCGGCTCGGTTGACATCGTCCGGACCAACCCGTGGAGCGCACCCGGCCGTTACGGCTGGGTCGGCGGCACGGGCACAGCGGCGCACGTCGTCCCGGCCACGGGTGCGGTCACCATTCTGCTGACTCAGGTGGCAGCGATGGGTCCCGTGCCGGCACCGGTGATCAGGGAGTTCTGGCGGTACGCGGCGAACGCCTGACACACGCATCTCACGCCCTAGATCGGCAGGTGAAGGGCTGGCCGAGCCTGGTGGCGCGGGTCGTGGCCGTCAGCGGTGACCTGCCGGGACACTCTCGCGCCCGTCGAGGGTTCAGGCAGGCCAGACCCGATTCGCCGTCATCCGCCAGAACCCGGTGCCCTGCCGATACAGGGTCCGTCGCTTACCCGTCATCATGCCAACACGCCATCCGCCGCCCTGACCTGGTCCTCGCACAGGCCACGGGCGGCCGAGGGGCCCACTTCACCCTGGCCCCAAGTGTCCCTGCCGCGCACCGACTCGGTGGCTTAGCCTGGCCCCGGATCAGGTCAACGCCGACGCGATGCGAGGAGAGGTATGCCGGAGCCTGTCATCGAGGTCCTTGCGGACGCCGACGACGCCGTGGTCGGGGCGTTCCGGCGGCTGCTGCCCCAACTGGGGAAGGAACTGCCCGAGTTGACTGCGGAGTACGTCCGGGGTGTCGTGACGCATCCGGCGAACCTCGTGCTCGCGGCGCGTACCGGAGAAGGTGTGGTCGGGCTGCTCACCCTGGTCGTTCTCGCCCTGCCGACCGGGATCACCGCCCGCTTCGAGGACGTGGTCGTCGACGAGTCGGCGCGCGGCGCAGGCATCGGTCTCGCCCTCGTACGGCGGGGACTGGACCTGGCGCGGTCACAGGGGGCCCGGCAGGTCGACCTGACGTCCCGGCCGAGCCGTGCGGCCGCCCACCGTCTGTACGAGAAGGCCGGTTTCGTGCGGCGGGAGACCCATGTGTTCCGCCATCACCTCGAGCTCACCGCCGCCGCGGTTCAGTCCGTCACGGGAGTCAGTTCGAACAGGTAGCCGTTGGGCGGAACGGTGGTCGGCCGGACCGTCCGGCACTCCCAGCCGGACTCCTGGAAGGCCTCCCGCCACTGGTCGAGGGTGGGGAGGTAGTCGCCCATCAGCGCGTGTACGGCCTCGAAGCCGAGGGTGAAGAGGGTCGTGTCGGGACCGGGCAGTTCGCTGGTCCGTACGACGTCGCAGATGAACAGGCGGCGGGCCGCCGGAAACGCGGTGCGCAGCCTGCGCAGGGTGCGCACGCAGCTCTCGTACGGCCAGAAGTCGTGTCCCATGAAGACGCAGGTGACGGTGTCCACGTCGGCGAACTCGGGGCGCGGTTCGAGATCGAGGACGTCGCCCTGGAGCAGGGTGATCCGGTCGGTGAGGCCGGCGGCCTCGACGGACTCGCCGGCCAGTTGCACCGCCGCGGGGGATATGTCGACGCCGACTCCGCGGGCGCCGGGGTGGTTGCCGAGGATCCGGATGAGCCGCTGCCCGGAACCGCAGCCGAGGTCGGCGACCTTGCCGACGGGCGGGTCGGCCAGGATGCGGTCGAACAGCGGCTCGACCTCCTCGTCCCCGATCAGCCGGGAGCCGATGGCCACGGCCCGCATGTCGCGTTGGTAGAAGTCGCCGGTCCTGCGCTCCGTGCGGGCCACGTCCGGGGCGATGCTGAAGAGTTCGCCGCAGCCTTTGACCAGCCAGTAGAAGTAGCCGCGGGCCGCGTACGCCTCGGCGAAGAGCGCGCCGGGGATCACCACCTCGTCGTCCTTGACCTCGACGACCCGCGCCCAGTGCAGGGTGCGGTGCACGGCGCGGACCACGGTGTCGGAGAGGCTCTCGTCGCCGCCGTTGCCGAACGGCGCCTGGCCGTGCTCGGCGAGTCGGTCGAGGATGCCGAGCTGGTGGGCGGCGGACAGGGCGGCGGTGGCGACGTAGGACGAGAAGAGATCGGCGACCGGTCCGCGGACCCAGTCCGCAGCACCGCGCCAAGTACGGCCGCCGCCCCGACCCCTCAGGCGAGCGGGACCAACTGACCGTGCTGCGAAATCACTTCGGTGAAAGGGCGGAGGTCGTGGCTGCGCTGGCCGACGACCGGATCATCGGGTTCTGTCTGTTCCTCGATGCCGGAGACGTACGGCACGCGTGGTCGAACGGCACCGACTACACCGACAGCCGTTCCAAGGACACCCACTTCGAGGTGTGTTACTACCGGCCGGTCGAGGACGCCTATCGCACCGGCCGCAAGGAGCTGTCCTTCAGCTACGGCGCGGAGAGCACCAAACTGGAGCGGGGCTGCCGCCTCGACGAGGTGAGCGGCTTCGTCCTCCCACTGGACGACGGCGGCTTGGAGGCGGCGCACCGCGCGGCGCAGGCCCTCGCCGGGGGGCTCGCCCGTCCGGGCACGGGGACGCACCGTACGACGACAGGAGAGTGATGGACGCCGACGCCGGCAACGCCCGCAAGCGGCTGGGCATCTTGCGGGAGCGGGGCTTCCGGTACTACTGGACGGCCCGCGCCCTGTCCCTGATCGGGGACTACGCCTTCCGCACCGCCTTCGCCACGTACATCATCAGCGTCAGCGGCTCGGCGTCCACGCTGGCCACCGCGACGGCCGTGCTGCTGGTGCCCTCACTGGTGTTCTACCTGGTGGGCGGCGCCGTCGGAGACCGTACGGGGTCCCGGCGGGCGGTCATGGTCGGGGCCGACCTCGCCCGGTTCGTGATTCTCCTGCTCATCGCGGGGGTGACCTACTGGACGTCCGGCGTGACGCTGCTCGTCGTCCTCGCGGTGCTGATCGGCGTGGCGGACGGCTTCTTCCAGCCCGTGTCCTTCGCGTACATGCTGGAGATCACGCCCAAGGAGAAGCTCGTCGCCGCGAACTCGGCACTCTCCGTCGGCCAGCAGATCGGACTCATCGGCGGCCCGCTCGTCGGCGGGTTCATGGTGAGCATGGCGGGTGCCTCCGCGACGTTCGCGTTCGACGCCGCCACCTTCCTGCTCTCGGCGGTCCTGCTCCTGCTCGTCCGCACGTCCCGGCAGACCGGCGGGGAACGCGGCTCCGGCACCGCGCGGCCGGACCCCGTGGCCGAGGACGGCGCGGCTGGCGAACCGGTGACCGGTGTCCACCGGCTACGGCAGGTCGGCGCGGACGTCGCCCAGGCGGGCCGGTATGTGGCCGGGCTGCGCTGGCTGCTGGTCTCCCTGGTGGTCGGCGCCTGCACCAACGCCGTGTACGCGGGCGTCCTCGATGTGTCGGTGCCGCTGATCATGGCACCGGGTGGGACGTCCGAGGGCCGGTCGCTGGGCATGTTCTACGCGCTCCAGGGCATCGGCGCGCTGGCCGGGGCGGTGGTACTGGTCAGGCTGACGGTGCGCAGGGCGGGTCCGGCCCTGTTCCTCATGCTGGCCCTCATGGCGCTGTCCCTCGCGGCGACCGGCGTGCTCGGCGCCGGGGGCGCGCTGGCGATGGCCTTCGTCTACGGCATCGGCCTGCACTTCTTCAACTCGCTCTTCCCCAGCCTGTTGCAGGAACAGGTGCCGGAGTCCCTGCTCAGCCGCGTGGGCAGCCTGGCGTTTCTCGGCTTCAACGGCCTGATGCCGCTCGGCGCCCTGCTGATGGGCCCGCTGGTGGCCGCACTCGACGCCCGTGGCGCGGCCACCGCGGCGGGTCTCGCCGCCGCTGTCGCGAGTCTTGCCGCCCTGCTGTCCGGAGATGTACGCAGCCTCACCGCACGCGGCGCGAAGCCGGACACGGATGCGCGGCCGGGCCCTGCCGACGGCGACAAGGACGCCGTCGGCAGGGTCTGAGCCCTCCGTCCTCAGCTGCCGAACCCAACGAGAACAGGAAGATCATGCACAGGACGGAAGTGACCCCGCTGTCCGGGCCGTTCGACGGCGCCGGATGGGACCGGCTGGGCCCGGGCGCTGCGGTCCAGGGCAGCCGCTGGCTGCGGTCGATGATCAGCCGGCTGCCGGGCGAGCCGGTGACGGTGCGGTACGACGGCCCGAACGGCGCCCTCGCCTTCACCGGTGCCGTGGTCCGCGACGGCGACGCGTACGAGGCGTACAACCCCTGGGCGATCCTGCGCCGCAAGGATCCCGTCTTCCCCGAGGCGGAGTGCTCCGCCCGACGCGTCCTGCCGCAGCTCGGCGACGGACAGGAGGAGATACTGCCGGGACTGCTGCTGGTGGCACCCGGCTACCTCGGGGATCCGGTGGGGCCGGCCGCGCACCACCCCGAGAGCATGCAGCAGTGCCTCGCCGACGTCTGCGCCTGGGCACGCGGGGCGGGCCTGGCCACCGTGTCGGTGCTGTACACCACACCGGCCGCCTCCCGGGTCCTGGCCCCGGCGGTCGGCGCCCTGGGCGGCGACAGCTTCGATCTGACGACGCGTTCGATGATGCCCGTGACATGGGACGACGAGGAGGGCCTCGCAGCCGTCCGCTCCAAGCGGCGGCGCTTCGAGGTGCAGCGTCAGCTACGCCGCCTCGCGGAACACGGTTGCGTCATCGGGACGGGAGACCCCGACGAACTGTTCGACGAGGTGGTCGAGGGCAGGTGTGCCCTCCTGCGCTGGTACGGGCAGCCTGCCGACGAAGCGGCCGAGCGGCGCCGACTGCGCACCCTCATCGACTCCTTCGGCAAGGACCTGTTGCTCTACACCGCCCACCATGACGGCCGGCTGATCGCCCACGCGCTGTTCGTGTCCGACATGAGGACGTTGCAGAACGTGTACACCGGCACCACCGAGGCCGGCCGCACCATCCCGTACGCGCCGCTGGCCGTGACCTATCACGAACCGATGCGGTGCGCTACGCGGGAGCGCTACGACTGGATCGACTACGGGGTCGGCCATGGAGACACCAAGCGGTTGCAGGGCTGTGGCGCCGTACCGCTGACGGGACATGTGATCCCGCTGTAGTGGCGACCGTCAAGGTGGTGGACGTTCACACACCGACAGAGCTGCCCCCGCGGGCGAGTTCCCCGACCGGCGCCAGCACGTGTCCACCGTTGCCGGCGCACCACCACACAACCTCGCCGTCCCGCTCCGCGCCATGGGCTCCGAGGCCATGCCGGGGGCACACCGGCCAGACCTGCCATGTCAGTTCGAGCAGACTCTCCTGAACCAGGATCGTCAGGCTGGTCAGTGCCGTGGTCAGGTCGTCGCACATGTTCGGCAGGATGTGGCCGCCCCAGTTGAGCCTCGTACCATCGGCGAGTCGGACACCGGCTCCCGCCGGAAACAGATCATCCAGGACCTCGATCTCCGGTTCGCCTTCGATGCCACGTGTGGGCAGGTCGCGGGCGACGATCCGCAGCGCGTCGCGCAGCGTCTCCAACCGCTCGGGGGCGAGGTCGAAGCCCGGCTCGAAGCCCACGTCGTCCAGGATGCGCCAGGCCAGCGCCGTCATCTCCGTGCGGGACACCTCGGCCGGATCCCGCTCGACGACCTCCAGGATGGCGTCGGTGCAGTGGAACCGGTCGAGCAGTTCGCAGGCGAGAGCGACGACGTGGTGTGGATCGAGGCGGTTCTCACGCAGGCCGAGATAGACCCTTTGCATCAACTGCTGTGTATTCGCTTCGTGCTCGGCCATGGTGTCGCTCATCGGCCCAGTATGGAGGCGGCATCCTTGCGCGCGGTCGTCGGCGGAGGGGTGGACCACGACCTCCACCCCCGGCCCTCAGATCTCCACCCGATGATCAGCCCAGGGCCGAGGTCGGGGCACCGCGTCGCGGCGAAGGTGGATGCATGACAGCGAACATCGTGATCATGCAGTTGGCGATCCTGGCCGTGGTGCTCGAGTCGGATCTCGGCCGCCGCAAGATCGGCTGGTTCCGGGTGGGACGTCCGATCATCGGCGTCGCCCTGATCGTGCCCTTCTTCTTCACCTCGCTTCCCACCGGCGGCAACGACCTGCTGCTGCAAGGTGCCGGCGCGGTGGCCGGAGCGGCGCTCGGCCTCTTCTCGGTCTGCCCGCTGCTGGTGTCCGTCGACTACGCCCCGGAGTGGCGGCGCCGTTGGCCGCGCACCTCGCCCGCCCCGGGCAAGCCCGTCGCGATCAGCCGCTCGGGGGCCGGTTACGCCACGGTCTGGATCGCCGTGACCGCCGCACGGCTCGGCTTCGCCTACAGCGCTCAGCACGTTTTTCCAGTAGGGCTCGGCGTGTTCCTGACCACCCATCACCTCAGTGGCACCGGTCTGTCGAACGGCTTCATCTTCCTCTCCGTGAGCATGAGTCTGTGCCGCAGCCTGGGGCTGTGGATGCGAGGCCGCGCGCGCCTGGCCCGGACCATGACAGTCCTGGACACCACGCGGGCGACGGAAGCCGCGCGGTGATCCTCATCGCGCTGCTCCCCCCGGTCACCCGAACCCTCCGCAGCCCCGCGCCAACCCCGTCCTTCGTGCCGAAGCTTCTGGCACGCGTCCTGGATAATCAGAGCCGATGAGCATCGTCAGAAGGTTCAGCCCGACTGCGGACCACCCAGGGGTCGGCCTGAGCGGCATGATCCAAGCCCCCCGGGCGCGCGCAGTGGCCATGCTGGTAGGCCTGGGCGTGACCGTCCTCATCAACGTTGCCGCGCTCCCCACCGACCCCGGAATCGTGGCGCCTGTGGCCCTGGCCGCCGCCGCGCTGGCCTGGCTGGGCACGATCGCCGGCATCAGAGGTACCCGGGTGGCCGGGGTCGTCGCCGTGATGGGCGCGGCCGGGGCTGTGCTCACCGTCACGGATACCAACGGGCTGATCTTCACCGGCGTCGCGGCGAGCACGGCCGCCGTCGCATTTGATCCCGTGGCCGCCCTCGTGCTCTCCACCGCCGGCCCCTTGGCCTACTGCCTCGCAGCGATCCCTCGCGGGCCCTTCCCTGGGCACCTACTCGCCACCGCCACCGTGGCCCTCGCCGGACTGGCGGCCGGTGCGAGCCGACGCGAGATCGATTTACGAGCCCGGCACAGGACCCTGGTCGCCACCGAACGCCGGCGTGCCGAGCTCGCCCGAGCCGAGACAGCACTCGCCAGTGAACGCAACCGCCTCGGCCGCGAGCTGCACGATGTGCTTGCCCATACCCTGGGCGCCCTGTCCATCCAGCTCACCGCGATCGACACCCTCGCCCGCACCGACGCGCCGCGCGAGACGCTCCTCACCCAGATCGAAGTCGGTCACGAACTGGTCGGCACCGGCCTGGACGAGGCGCGCCAGGCGGTGCGCGCGCTGCGCGGTGAAGGCGAACCACTGGCCCAGCGGCTCGGCCGCCTCTGCGCACTGCACCAGGCTGAATTCGCGTTGAAGGGTGACAGTCAGGAACTCGATGCCGACACGACGCTCACCCTCTACCGACTCGCCCAGGAAGCGCTGACCAACGCGGCCAAACACGCCCCCGGCGCACACGTGAGCGTGCACATTGGCTTCGGCCCCGAAGAGGTGACCGTGAAGGTTGCCAACACCCGCCCCGCACCGGCCCCGTGTCCGGATGCCCCGGTGCCGCACGCCTCGGACCCGGAGACTGCCGCGGCGCCGCGCACGAGCGGAGGGCGGTTCGGGATCCAGGGCATGAGGGAACGCGTCCAGCAGGCGGGCGGCGACCTCCAGATCGGCCCCACGCCCGACGGCGGCTGGCTGGTCGCCGCACGCGTTCCCTACCGACACGGCAACCGGGCCCACCACAACGCCGAGAGTGACGGGAGTGACCGATGAACCCCACGCCGATCTCGGTGATCATCGCTGACGACCACCGCGTCGTACGCGAAGGCCTGGCCACCATCCTCGGCGCCGTCGAAACCGTACACGTAGCCGGGTTGGCAGCGGACGGCGCCCAGGCCGTCGACCTCGCCGTGGCGCACGACGCGGACGTGGTCCTGATGGACCTGCACATGCCCGGCGCCGACGGCGTCGAGGCCACGCGCCGGCTCAGGACCGAACGCCCGGCCACGGCCGTCGTCGTCCTCACCACCTATACCGACGACGACTCCATCCTCGCCGCACTCGAGGCCGGCGCCACCGGCTACCTCACCAAAAACGCCTCCGCCGCCGACATCCACCGCGCCATCGAGGCCGCCGTCTCCGGCCACGCCATGCTCGACCCGCTCGCCGCCGACCGCCTGATCCACGCCAGCCGCCGCAACGACCCAGGCCACCGCGAGAAGGACGCCCGCCTCCCGGACGGCCTCACCGAACGCGAGGGCCAAGTACTCGGCTTGATCGCCCAAGGGCTCTCCAACGCCGAGATCGCCTCCAGGCTGTACCTGAGCCGCTCCACCGTGAAGACGCACATCAACCAGATCTTCACCAAGACCGGCAGCCGCGACCGCCCACAGGCCATTGTGTACGCCCACCGTCACGGTATCCACGCCGAGGACGACCCACACCGGGCAGACAGCTGATACGCCGAGCCTCTCGAGGGCCGCCGGTCCGAGGAAGTCAGGCGGTGGCGAGGCCGGCGTGTAGCAGCAGCAGTTCCTGAGAACCGGAGGCCCAGGCGGTCAGGCCGCCCCGGATCACGCCGCGCTCCATCCTTGCCCGCCAGTCACGGCTTTTCCGCCAACCGTTGGATCTCCCTCCACCGCGGGGCGTCGTCGTCAGGGACATCCGGAGACGCGAAGTGGAAGGGCACGTGCAGGTGTTCGGCCAGCTCCCGGCCGGCCGTGGCGGCGGCAACGCCCGGTGGAGGGCCGTCACGTCGGTGGTGGACGGTCGCCAGGTGGCCCTGCCCCTCGGGGGCATCCAGGACCGCGACCAGGAGTACGAACCAGTCGTGGACCGTATCGCCGTCCCAGAACGCTTCCACGGCTGCCACACGGCCGGGGAGAGCCGTGGCGCGGGCTGCGAGCGAGGGGAGGTCCAGCGGATCGGGCGGCGTGCGCTGCACCCGGTCGCCCAGAGCCTCGTATCGCGCCTGGACCACGCGTTCTGCGTCGTGCAGGCCCACCCCCAGCGGTCGCAGCGCCTCCACAACGGTCCTGATCGCAGGCAGCCGGCGGTCGCGCAGCACGTCGGCATCGACCTCTCGGCAGGTTCGTTCCTCCAAGTAGTCCCACCAGCCGCTCACTCGGCCACCAGCCAGGACTTCAGGGTGCGCGTCATAGGTGCGAACGTACGTCATGGGTGTTGGCCGTAGACCAGCTGGTTGTGCATCACATTTTCAGCGGCAATCCCGCACGCCGAGGCTCTCCACTGGAAGTGGACATTCCGGTCCCTGTGGCGAAGGCGTTACATCTCCGTGACGCCCATAACGAACGAAACCGGCAGGTTTTGTGGCGTCAGTTATTCGGGGCGCGGCCCCACCGACCACAGCCAGACACGGAGAGTCGACCATGGGTAAGGCCACCACGTTCATGATGTCAGTTGCCGGCGTCGTACTGGCGGGAGTCGCCGGTGCGGGTGTCGCACAGGCATCCACCATCGCGCATCCGGCCGGCTCCGGCGCACCGTCCTCATGTCGCCCCGCCAACCTCACGACGAAGATCACGCCGGACGCCGGCAGCGCCGGGCACCGCCACTATCGGGTCACGCTGACCGCCGCCCCCAGGACCAGCGCCTGCCAGCTGGCCGGCTCTCCCCGCGATGTGAAGTTCTACAACCACAGCTCTCTGAAGGGCATCACCGCGAAGCCCTACGGCTCGCAGGGCACCAAGGTGACGTTCGGCCCCGGCCACCCCGTCCACTTCGACATCCAGGTGCCCAGTGCGTCCAAGGGCACGGCCGCCAACCGGGTCGTCTTCACCCTCAGGACCCCCGGCGGCGGGATCATCCCCGGTGACCAGGAAGCCGACGGCAAGCTGTCCGTGGGCTCCGGCACCCGAATCGGCCCCGTACAGCCCGGCGCCTGACCAACGCCTCAGAGCGAGGACGTGCCGGCCGAGGGGGCGGTGACGGGCGCCTGTGGCCGTAGCAGGTAGCACGGACTCGGCCAACGCCTCGGAGCACCCGGCAGCACACCCGGAAATCCGCCAGAGATTTTCCTTCTGCCAGCGGCAGAACACTGGTTCCACCGGGCTCGACGATCACTAGAGTCCAAGCTCATGACGACGGTGACAACGCGCACGATCGAATACGCGGCCGACGGTCTGACAATGGTCGGGCACCTCGCGCTCCCGGCCGGTGTCGACCGCCGGCCCGCGGTTCTGGTCGGGCCCGAGGGGACAGGGCTCAGCGACGTCGAGCGCCGCCGGGCCGATGCGCTCGCCGAACTGGGATACGTGGCGCTGGCCTTCGACCTCCACGGCGGACGCTATGTGGATGACCCCGAGGAGATGCTGGCCCGTTGCATGCCGCTACTCGCCGACCCCGACCGAATGCGAGGCATCGGCCACGCGGCGCTCGACGTGCTCCGCGCCGAGCCGCGGACCGACCCCGACCGGATCGCCGCCATCGGCTACGGCACCGGAGGCGCAATCGCGCTGGAACTCGGGCGCGACGGCGTCGACCTGCGCGCGATCGGGACAGTCAACGCACTGACCACGGGCCGGCCAGGCGAGGCGGCGCGCATTCGCTGCCCAGTGTGGGCCGGGGTCGGATCGGAAGACCCCATCATGCCGCCCGCTCAACGGAGCGCATTCACCGCCGAGATGCAGGCTGCGGGCGTCGACTGGCGCCTCGTGGTCTACGGCGGCGCCTTGCACGCCTTCCATCACCCACCGGTCGACCACACCGTGCGCCCCGGCGTCGGCTACCACGCCCGGCACGCGCAGCGAGCTTGGCGTGACATCGTCGACCTGCTCGCCGAGTGCCTGCCGATAACGGAGTGATCCGGTCAGCAACGGGGATCTCGGACCGCAGACATGCTTGCTCGGCTACGGCCGCTCCACGCACGAGTTTCGACGGCGGCAAGGTCGGCAGGACAGCGGGCGGGCGCTCGGGGCCGTGTAGGGTGGTTGTGTTCGTATTTGATCAGGGACTGGAGAGGGGAGGTGAGGTTGATGACCGCGTTCATGGCCACCGTGCGTAGCGTCCAGGTCTTCCTCACGTCCCGGGCCGTGGCCTGACTCTCTGTCCTGCCCTCGCTGAGAGCGTGAGCTCGCGGGGCCACCACACGAACGTCTCCCGAAACGGATCTTTCATCGTCATGGGCACTATGTGGTTCTCGCGCGCCGAAACCAGCGCCGACATCCCCATCATCCGCGACATCAACATCGCCGCTTTCCCCACCACTGCCGAGGCTGACCTCGTCGACAGCCTGCGCGCCGACCCAACCGCCTGGATCGAGGGCCTCTCCCTCGTCGCAGCGGACGAGACCGGCCGCCCGGTGGGCCACGCGCTGCTGACCCGCTGCCACATCGACAGCACGCCGGCCCTGTGCCTGGCCCCGTGCGCCGTCCGACCGGAGCAGCAGCAGAGGGGTGCGGGTACGGCGGCGATCCGCGCCGCCCTGGCCGCAGCACGCTCCCTGGGAGAGCGCCACGTGGTCGTCCTCGGCCATCCCGCCTACTACCCCCGGTTCGGGTTCACCCGTGCCTCCAGTCACGGCATCGGCCTGACCATCGATGTCCCCGACGACGCCCTGATGGCACTCAGCCTCGACGCCGGCCATCCGCTCCCCAGCGGGACCGTCCACTACGCCGCCGCGTTCGGTATCTGACCCAGCCCGTGCCGCGCGGGGCAATCTCCCGCGCGGCGCGCGCACCGGGCGCTGATCTCAGGGCTGCTCAGGGCTCCGCAGGGCTCCTCACCGTGAGGCTGCCCGTTCTCATGAACATCGAAGACGGCTCGATGATGGTGCCTCCCGAAGCCGGATTCGCTCGTCCTTACCGCGCCTGGCATGGGCGGACAGCGCTGGTCTGCCTTGCAGGCGTCACGCGGCGGCTGCCGCGGCGATCTGCTCGATCTCGGCGGGGGTGCCCGCCATGATGGTGCGCAGGTGTTCGGTGACCAGTTCCACCGGCCAGTCCCACCATGCCGCGCGCAGGAGCCGCTCGATGTCCGCGTCGTCGTAGCGGCGGCGGATCGGGCGGGCGGGGTTGCCGCCGACCACGGTGTACGGCTCGACGTCGGTGGTGACGACCGCGCCGGCCGCGATGATCGCGCCGTCGCCGATCCGCACGCCTGGCATGATCAGCGCCTGGTAGCCGATCCAGACGTCGTTGCCGATCACGGTGTCGCCCCGGCTGGGCATGCCGGTGACCAGGTCGAGGGTCCGTTCCGTCCAGCTGCCGCCGAACATGGTGAACGGGAAGGTGGAGACACCCAAGGTGGGGTGGGCGGCGCCCGCCATCAGAAAGCGGGTGCCGGCGGCGACCGCGCAGTACTTGCCGATCACCAGCCGCTCGGGCCCGTAGCCGTAGAGCACGTTCCTGCGCTCGAAGTCCGTGGCGCCGTCGGGGTCGTCGTAGTAGGTGTACTCGCCGACCTCGATCCGCGGGTCGGTGACCAGCGGGCGGAGCAGGACCACCCGGTCATGCCCGGGCAACGGGTGCAGCGCCTCGGGGTTCGGGATCGACACGGTCATGGCTGGGGTCCTTCCTGTCACCACACCACCTAATGCGACCGGAGTCGCGTTAATATCCTGGCAGTAGATCCACACCCCTGGCAAGCCTTAACGCGACTGGAGTCGACTTTGACTGGGAATCCGGAGACACCGCAGAGCAGGACGACGGGCACCAGGCCGGGAGGGCGAAGCGCGCGGGTCCGTGCCGACGTCGTCGCCGCGACCCTCGCCGAACTCACCGAGCATGGATACGACCAGCTCACGGTCGAGGCGATCTGCCACCGCGCCGGCGTCCACAAGGCCACCGTCTACCGACGCTGGGGCGGCATCGACGGCCTGATCGCCGACGCCCTCGCCCTCTCCGCCGACCAGCCCTGGCCCATCCCCGACACCGGAGACGTCGACGAGGACATCCAGTCGCTGGCCCACGAGGTGTACGCCACCTTCACCGACCCCGAACAGGGCGCCACCCCGACGGCCCTCATCAGCGCCGCGCTCCGCTCCGACCAGGGCGCGAAAGCACTCCACACCTTCTTCACCGCCCGCCACCAGCAGGCCGCCGAGGTCGTCACCCGCGCCATGGCACGGGGCCAGCTCCCCGACGACGTCGACCCGGCAGAACTGATCCGGGCCGCCACCGCCCCGCTCTACCACCGCCTCTTCATCACCGGAGAACCCCTCGACGAGCACGCCGCCCACCGCTCGGCCGCCGCAGCCCTCCTCGCCGCCCGCGCCGGCCTGTTCCGTGCGCCGGCACCCTGACCCCTCCCACCAGGACCAGCGACCGATGGCGATGCCGCCGGCGGCGACCGCGTCTCCGGCCGATCCCGGCACCCGGCCGGCACCGCAGGACGATCGACAGGCCTTGCGGGACGGCGGCGCCCGGCGCATACATTGGTCGCCCGCGAGGTGAACTCGCGCGCACCGCACGAGGGGGGAACGGATGATCGGAACCGTATTCCGCAGCCAGGACGTACCCGCGGCCGACCGGCTGGAGCACTGGCGGCGGACGCTCGACCGTATCCGCCCCAGTGACGTCACCAGCCCCCACGGCGCCGACTTCCGGGCAGAGGGCCGCCTCATGGAGATGGGGCCGGTGACCGTGCTGCCCGTGTCCTTCATGTCGTCGCGCTACCGGCGCAGCGCAAAGGCGGTACGCAGGTCCGATCCCCAGCACTACCACCTCACCCTGCTGCTCCAGGGGGAGATGGGCCTCGAGCACGCCGGGCACAGCGCGACCATCCGTCCGGACAGCCTGCACCTGGTCGACAGCTCACAGCCGTTCAACCTGTCGGTGACGGGTGCCGGACCGGACGGCCACGCCAAGGGAATCGGGGTGGACCTGCCGAAATCCCTCCTGCCGCTGCCACCGCACCGAATGCGCGACGTGCTGGGCCAGGCACTGCCGGGCAGGGAAGGCGCCGGGGCCCTGCTCACGGAGTTCCTCCTCAGCCTGCACCGGCAGGCCGACACTCTCCGGCCGGCCGATGCCCCGCGCCTGGGGACGGTCGTACTGGATCTTCTCTCCACCTGGCTCACGCACCTGCTGGACGCCCGGTCGTCCCTTCCCGCGCAGAGCCGCCGTACAGCGCTGCTGCGGTCGGTGCTGACGTTCGCCCAGCAGAACCTGCACGACCCGGAACTGTCCCCCTCCGTGATCGCCGCCGCGCACCACATCTCCCTGAGCTACCTTCACAAGGTCTTCCAGGAGCAGCTGCCGGGCCAGACGGTGGCCGCCTGGATCCGCGACCGGCGGCTGGACGGCGCCCGCCGAGACCTGGCCGACCCGGCGCTGCGCCACACACCCGTGCACTCCATCGCCCTGCGGTGGGGACTCCCGGACGCCTCCGGCTTCAGCCGGGCGTTCCGCACCGCCTACGGCCTGCCTCCCGGCCAGTACCGACGCCGGGCCCTGTCCGGCGGCGACTGAAAGCACGCCGCCGGCGCGCGCTGGAGTGTGGACGCACCGACAAGAGGATGTGCACTCCATGCCTATGGCCGGCGCGCCATCTCAGGGCATTCTCGATCACGCAGCAGACCGGGAGACCGGGCGCGCTCAGCCGGTACGGACCATACGGCGGTGCAAGGCCCCGGAGCCACGAGCGGCCTCGGCCACCGGGGCACGCGATCGGCGTCCCACAGATGCGAACGATGGGGGCAACAGCATGAACAAGCACCTCAGGCTAGGTGCCGTCACCACGGTCACCACAGCCGCTCCGGCACTCGGCGCGACACGTCGACAGCCGCCCCCTCGCCGGCACTTCGGAAGCAAACTCCAGGCGTACTGACGTACCGCCTTCTGCCACCCTGCGGAGCGACCGACACCCGGCCGTGGTGCTGGCTCCACTCCTCCGACGGTGGCACATGTGACTGTCTTCTCGCCCGGACCCGCGCAACCGGACGAGAGGTGAAGCTGACCGGCGGGACCAAGGGGATGTGACATCCCGTCCCGGCCTCACGGGGGTGGGCCAGGAAGACGTCCCGCCGGTCACCGGAACACATCCGACCGTTGGGGGCCCAACTCGTGGGCGCCGATCCGGTCTTCCAGGCGCTCGGTCGGGCGAGGTCGGTCCGGCCGCGGGCGGTGTCCGGGAAGGCGACGTGGTCGGCCGTGCGGTTGCCTTTTCCGGGCCGCCCGGGGGTCAGCCGTTGAGGTTCCGCATGAGCTCGGGGGCGTAGCGGTCGCCGGAGACGATGCCGCGCGGGGCGACGGCTTCGAGGGCGGCCACGTCCTCATCGGTGATCGTTACGGTGGTGGCGGCGATGTTCTCCTCCAGGTAGCGGCGGCGCTTGGTGCCGGGGATGGCGACCGCGCCCTGGTGCAGGACCCAGGCGAGGGCCAGCTGGGAGGGCGATACCTGCTTGGCGGCGGCGATGCGGCGGACCTCGTCGACCACGGCCAGGTTGCGGGCGAAGTTCTCGCCCTGGAAGCGCGGGTCGGTACGGCGGAAGTCATCGGCGGCGAAGTCGTCCGGGCTGGTGATCGCACCGGACAGGAACCCGCGTCCGAGCGGCGAGTAGGCGACCAGGCCGATCCCGAGCTCGTTCAGGGTGGCCATGACCCCGTCGTCCTCGATGCCGCGCTCGAAGAGCGAGTACTCGGTCTGGACCGCCGTGATCGGGTGGACGGAGTGGGCGCGGCGGATGGTCTGCGGGGCGACTTCGGACAGGCCGAGGTAGCGGACCTTGCCGGCGGCCACCAGCTCGCCCATGGCGCCGACGGTCTCCTCGATCGGCACCTGTGGGTCGACCCGGTGCAGGTAGTAGAGGTCGACGTGGTCGGTGTCCAGGTGGCGCAGGGAGCGGTCCAGGGAACGACGGATGTACTCCGGGCGCCCGTTGTGGCCGACGAGCGTGCCGTCGTCGGTGAACTCGATGCCGGTCTTGGTGGCGACGACGGCCTGCTCGCGGCGGCCGGCGAGGGCCTTGCCGAGGAGCTGCTCGTTGATGAAGGGGCCGTAGCTCTCGGCGGTGTCGAGCAGGGTCACGCCCAGTTCCAGGGCGCGGTCGATGGTGGCGAGGGATTCGGCCTCGTCGGTGCTGCCGTAGAAGGCGCTCATGCCCATGCAGCCGAGTCCTTCGGCGGAGACGGTCAGGCCCTGGCTGCCAAGGGTGCGGAGTTCCATGGTGATCTTCCTTGCTGGTGCGGGTCGTCCCGCGGGGTGTGGCTGGTTGGCTGTGTGTCCGGTCCGCTGCGTGGCCCTCTGCCCGGGACCGGGTACGGCCCGACGCCGGGTGCGGTGGCGGTGGGGCCGGGCAGTCAGGGTGCTGGTGCGGTCGCCGCGCCCGGCGTCGGCGGTGCACCCGGTGCGGGCCGCGGGGCGAGGCGGTCAGCGCACCCAGGAGCCGGTGAGGGCCTGGACGGCGGAGCCGTCGAGGTCGGCGAGGGTGGTGGCGACGAAGTCGCGGGCCCACTGCGAGGTCTGGATGCGGAAGGGCGGGTGGGCGACGGTCAGGGCGTCGACGATCGGGGCGGCTGCCTCGGTGGGGGTCTGGGCGTCGGCGAACGACTTCTGGGTGCGGGTGATGTAGGCCTCGAGCGCCGGGCCGTAGGGACCGGCGGCGGAGAGCAGCGCCGGGACGTCCAGGCCGAGATTGGCGACGAACTCGCTGGCCACCGCACCCGGCTCCACCACGGTGACATCGACGCCGACGGTGGCGGCGACCGGCGCGAGAGACTGCATGAAGCCCTCGACGGCGAACTTGGCCGCGCAGTAGGCCTCGTTGAAGGGCTGGCCGACGACGCCGCCGACGCTGGTGACGGTGATCACCCGGCCCTTCGACGCGCGCAGGTGCGGCAGGGCGGCCCGCGTCACCGCCACCACGCCGAAGAAGTTGACCTCCATGGCCGCGCGGACGTCGTCGACGCTGCTCTGCTCGATGGTGCCGACCTGGGCGGCGCCGGCGTTGTTGACCAGTGCGTCCAGGCGGCCGTGCTCGGCGACGACCTCGTCCAGGCAGGCGGAGACGCCGGCGGCGTCGGTCACGTCCAGGCGCTTGACCTGGATCCGGTCCGCGACACCCGCCTCGGCGGCGGCCTGGAGCAGGGCCTCGGCCTTGCCGGTGTCACGCATGGTGGCGATGGTCGTCCAGCCGGCCCGGGCGGTGCCGATGGCGGCGGCCAGCCCGATGCCGGAGGACGTACCGGTGATCAGAACCGTCTTCGGGGAGGTCATGCGGGTCTTCCTTGCCTGGGGAGGAGAACGGGTCCACACCCGTAACCGGGGAGTTCCCCGGTTATCTGGGGACGGTAACCGGGGAACTCCCCGGTTGTCCAGCTAGACTGGTCCCCGATGAAGGGAGCAGCCTTGACCAGCAAGCCGAGCGTGTTGCGCGCCGATGCCCGCCGCAACCGGGAGCGCATCCTCGAAGCGGCCGCGCGTGCCTTCTCCGAGAAGGGCCCGGACGTCGCGATCGACACCATCGCCAAGGCCGCCGGCGTCGGCTCGGCCACGCTCTACCGCCACTTCCCCACACGCGAGGCGCTCGTCGAGGCGGCCTACCGCAACGAGCTGGCCAGGGTCTGCGACAGCGCCGCGAAGCTGCTCGCCGACAACCCGCCCGACCGGGCCATCCGCCTGTGGATGGACGACTTCATCGACTATGTGGCTGCCAAGCAGGGCATGGCGGACGCGCTTCGGGCCGCGGTCGCATCGGGCGCGGACCCCTTCGCCGAGACCCTTGACAAGCTCGCCAACGCGATCGGCACCCTGCTGCGCGCCGGCGCCGACGCCGGTCTCCTGCGCCCGGACGTCGACCCCATCGATGTCGGCTTCAGCCTGGCGGGTGTCGCGCTGATCACCAGCGCTCCCGACCAACGCGAACGGGCCGGCCGCCTCCTCGACCTGCTCCTCGACGGCCTCCGGTACGGAGCGGACGGACCGACGTCCAGCTCGTGACCCGACTCCGGCCGTATTCACCAGCCGCACCATTGCGCAGCATCGAGTGCCGTGACCGGGAAGGTTCAGCGCCCCCAGTCACGGCTCTGGCAGGAGCGCCCGCCCCTGGGCAGCCCGCGCGAACGGCTTCCGGGGCGACGGACGTACGACCCCGGCCCCACGTCGCCCCGGTGTTCCAGCCGCCCCGGAACCACCTCACTCGTTCGCCCGCCGGAGAATCGGTTCTGCCTGAGCTGGGCCGGTGACGCTACGGGACTCCGTCGAGGGGCGGGGAAGAGGTCCGGTGCCACCCCACCTGAGCACTGGAGTCGACATGAAGCGTTTGGGGTTCTCCGTCCTGGCCACCGCCGCCGCCCTTGTTGTGGGCGGAGCCACGCTCGCGACGGCGCAAGGCGGTGACGCCGACAAGCCCGGCACGTCCGGCTCGCACGTCTCCGGCCGCGCGAAGCAGGCGACCGTCGGGCGCTACTGGGGTGACGACGTGATCGTCCAGCCTGGCAAGTACGGGACGGCGAGTGCGTCCTGCCCCGCGGGAATGGTGAGCACCGGCGGGGGCGGCTCCGAGGGCAACGCCAGCCAGAGCGGCGGCGAACCGTTCATGCTCGCCTCCTATGGCGGTCCCAACGGCTGGACGGTCGGTGTGAAGAACACAGACACTGTGGCGCGGCCGATCATCGCCTTCGTCGTCTGCATCACCCCCTGAGCCGCCCGGCGGCTGTACAGCACACGGCGGGGGTCTACCGAACTCTCGCGACATCCGGTGCGGCGCCTCGCAAGACGCCGGATCGGCCTCGTACTGGGCCCACTCGGTCGATACCCCGACGCCGCAACGCGTCCTGTCGGACCTCCCGCGATGAGTACGCCTTGTCCGCGATGACCGTGTCGGGTCTTGGCCGCGGCCGCCCGGCGCCGGTCCGAGGCACCCGCGCAGATTCCAGCACCGCTTTGAACACGGTGCAGTCACTGACGTTTCCGGGGGTGAGGACGACAGCCAGGGGCAGGCCCCGGCCGTCCCAGGCGAGATGGACTTTGGTAGTGGGCCCAGGTCCCGTTTTGCTCCCAACGGGCGAACCGCTCATGAACCGTCTGCCACGGCCCGTAGCGTTCCGGCAGGTCACATAACGCGCCGTTGATCACCGTCCGGTGGTCGCGCCACGGACGGCCGGGTCCATCGGCAGCCGGCAGCAGGGGCTCAGCGCCTCCCACGCCGCGTCCGTCAGCTCGCCGCGTCGTGTCACGTGATCGGTCACGAACTGGGCCTCATGCAGCCGTGGGCGTCTGCGTCTTGGCCTGGCGCACCCCGCGCAGGGCGCCGGACCAGGCGATCACTTGGTCGAGCATGGTGTCCACGGCGGTGTCGAGGCCCTCCTGAGGGACGAAGGTGCCGGTATGGAACGAGGGGTGTGTCGAGATGGTGGGCTGGGCGCGGACCGTGGCCACCTGGAGTTCGGCGAGGACGAGCCGCAGCGCTTCGGCGGCCCGGGCCCCGGCGACCCAGCCGCCGTAGCTGATGATCCCGGCGGCCTTGTCGTTCCACTCCCGGTAGACGTAGTCCAGGGCGTTCTTCAGGGCTCCGGGGAAGGAGTGGTTGTACTCGGGGACGAGGAAGACATAGCCGTCGAAGCTGTCGATCAGTGCGCCCCAGGCGCGGGTGTGGTCGTGCTGATACTGCTGGAAGTTCGGGTTGCCAGGCTCGTCGAGGTTGCCGAGGTCGTGGTCAGCGAGGTCGATGAGTTCGTAGTCGGCACCACCATGGGCACGGGCGGCCTCCAGTGCCCAGGCGGCGATCTGGTCGCCGCGGCGTCCGGGGCGGGTGCTTCCGAGGATGACTGCGATGCGAAGCGGCATAGTCTTCCTTCCCAGAGAGTTGTCACGTCAACTCTAGGTCGGAGTGAGTTGAAGTGACAACTCTGCTGGTCGCGGTATCCTCGGCGACATGACGGAGATGCGGTCGCTGGAACCCGAGGAATGGGAGTTCTGGAATACCTGGATGCGCGCGCAGCGCCTGCTCACCAGGGAGCTGGAGCGCGGTCTGCAGCGTGACTGCGACATCTCGAAGGCCGAGTTCAGCGTGCTGGTGACACTGTGGCAGGCCGCCGGCCGCGAGATGCGTGTCGGCGAGCTCTCCGCATCGCTCGACTGGGACAAGAGCCGCGTCTCACATCAGCTGACGCGCATGGAAAAACGCGGCTTCGTCAAGCGCACCCAGTACGGGGCCGATGGTCGCCGCGCGGGGATCGGGCTGACCGCCGAGGGGCGCCGCGCCGCCCAGAGTGCCATCCTCGTGCACGGCGGCAACATCCGCCGCCACTTCCTCGACTCCCTGACCCCCGAGCAGGCATCAGTCATCCGGGCATGGAGCGAGCAAGCAGTCGATCGCCTCGAGCCGCACCGCAGCGAGGCTGCCGGCGGCGGCGCGTCCTAGACCGCGCCCCGCGCCGCCAGCTCCGCACGAGCAACGGGGAACGCCGCACCGTCAGATCTGTGCCGGCGAGCAGTGCGGCGTGGCTGGGACGCCCAGTGTCGGCAGCAGGCAGGCTTGCCTTGCGCGTCTGTCTCTCTGGGCCATGACTTTCGTGACGCGTTCCCCATCTCACAAGCGCGCGACCAGATCCGGACCGGTCTGGGTGTTGACGTGGGCTTCGACCTGGCGGGCGGTGCGGACGGCCGGACGGCCGACCCCGGGTCGAGAGCGGTCGGTGCGCGGTTCCTTGGGGGGACCGGACGTACGGCGAAGGCCGCGTGGTGCGGCCCAGGCTCAGGAGAGGAGCAGCACACGGTCCCAGACGGGTTCGTGCCGTTCGCTGTCCGGCCCGCCCGGGCCGGGCAGTACCGAGAGCAGTGCGGCGGCCACGCCCGCCGCGCCCTCCAGGATGCCCGGGTTGTCCTCGGCCGGCGGTCGGCCGTACTGCGGGCCGGTGGCGCCGCGGGGGCCGGTCAGGTGCCGGTAGCCGTAGTCGGTCTGCTCGTCCCAGGCTGCGGCGAGCCGGCCGGCCAGCCGGTCGCAGTGGTCGAGCAGCGTCCGGTCGGCGGTCTGCTGCCCGAGTCTCCACAGACTCTGGAGGAAGCCCGCCTCGCCGTGGCAGACGGTGGGGCCCCTCAAACCGTCCAGGCTGTCCGGGCGGGCCAGTACCGCGTGGGTGCTCGCCAGCGCGAGCCGGCTCCAGGTCTCCTCGCCCGTCACCCGGGCGGCGCGCAGCAGGGCACCTGCGATGCCCACCGTGCCGTAGCACCAGGCGGCCCCCGCGGCGCCGGTGCGGGGCGAGGAGGGCGGGAGGCGCTCGCCGCGGGCCCGGGCCAGTTCGTCGTCCAGCGGGAGCCGGCGCTCCCAGTACGGCCCGTAGGCGTCGCGGTCGGCCCGCTCGGCCAGCCAGCCGCCGATCCGGCGCAGGGCGGCCGGCTGTCCGTCGACCGCCACTCCCAGCTCGGTACTGCGGGCGAGCAACGCCAGCGGGCCTGCGATGCCGTGGGCCGTCCCGAGGCTCAGGTCACCCCGTGGAAAGCGGGCCCGGTCCGCCTCGGTCGCCTGGCGGTGGCCGGGCACCCACCAGCCGGGCACCTCACGGCCGTCCACCCGCACCGGCCGGCTGACCGCGACGAGGTGGGCGAGGGTGGCGCGCAGTGCGGGCTCGGCCGTGGCGCGCTCCTCGGCGTCGCCGTCGGTGACCGCACTGAGCAGCACCCGGCCGACGCCGGCGGCGCCGGTGATGGCGTCGTAACCGGACCAGGACACTCCTGGTCCAGCGGGCTGGGCGGCGAGGCGGGCGATCTGCTCGGCCGCGACGTGTGCGGTCAGGGTGTGGCGCAGGCCCGGATAGTGTCCACCGGCCCGGGCCGCCGCCTGAACGGCCGTCAGTACCGCGGCCGGGCCGTGATGCACACCGAACGAGGCCGTCTTGGCCAGGGCCCGGGCCGCCGCCGCCAGCCGGCCGTGTACGGCGGGCAACCGGCCCGGATCGCGGCGCGCCAGTTCGGCAAGGAGCAGGGCGACGCCGGAACCGCCCTCGAGTGCGACGGCGGGGCCGGTCGGGCGCGGCTCGTCGGTGAGGGCGGCGGCCACCCGGTCGACGACGGCCGCGATCCGCTCGGTGCTGCCGGGCACTGCTGCTGTGGTCACCGCTGGTGCCTCCTTCGGTCGGCGTTGCCGGTCACGCAGGCGCGGGCGAGGGCGTGGACGCGCAGCTCGGCTTCCCGGTCGGGTCCGAGCAGCCGGTTGCAGGCCATGTGGAGCAGGCTCGCCAGCACCCCGGGCAGTGGCGACCAGCCGGCGCCGCGGGCGGCGAGCGCGTCCAGTTGCCGGCGATAGGCGCGCAGATGTACGGCCTGGTCGGCCAGGGCCTGCGCCAGTTGGTCGCCCAGCGGATGCCCGGCCAGAGCGGGCCAGCCGGCGGCCGGGTCGATCAGCCGCAGCCACTGCGTCCGGTGGGCCCGGAAGCCGGGGGGCGGCTGCTCGCCGGCGGCGCTGCCTGCCAGCCAGGCTGCGCCCGGCTCCTGGTAGCGGGTCGGTGTGTCCACCGCGGGGGGCGGCCCGAAGGCCTGCGCGATGGCGGCGAGCGACAGCGCGGCCAGCGTCTCCTTGTCCCACGGCACATCACCGCCTGCGCCGTGCCGGGCGATCCGCAGCATAGTGAGCGCGGTACGGCTGTCCGCGGCGAAGAAGCGTTCGACGGCCGCCTGGGCCTCGGGACCGCCGTAGCGCTCCCACTCGGGGTCGTAGCCGTCCAGCACGAACCGCCCGACGAGACCCTGGGACGTCCACTGCCGGACCGCAGTGTGCAGCGGCGGCAGCAGTGCGGGCCACAGGCCGTCGGCGGGTCCGTGGAAGCGCAGCCGGAGGTGGTCGTCCGGGTCCCGGTACCGGATGAAGAACCATCGGTCGACCAACTCGCGGGTTGCTTCCGGGAGTTCGCCGAGGAACGGGGCGAGATGGGCAGTCAGGAAGGAGTCCGTCTGCCGGCCGGCGAGGTAGAGCTTGGCGTACAGCCACTCGCCGCCGGGCTCGGCCAGCCGCGGCTCGGCCGTGCGGTGCTGGGTCGGGCGCGGCTGGGCCGGGTGCACCGCTGGGAGACGGGGTGCGGCCGTCGGCAGCCGGACGGGGGGTACGGCGGGGGCGAGCGGCGCGGCCATCGGTTCCCGGACGAAGGCCAGCGCCAGTTCGCAGTGGTGTGCCCGCTCCTCGGCGTCCCGCAGCCAGCCATCGGACCGTTTTTCCCCGCCGGGCAGCTCGACGGCGAGCAGATGGGGGTCCTTGGAGAGCGCGTCGCGCAGCAGCTCGCGGTGCCAGGACTCGGACAGGTCGACCGGCAGCCTGAGGTCGGCGCGGGTCAGCACCAGCTGCTGCGGTGCCCGCCAGCGCTCACGCCAGTGCCGTACGGCCTCGGCCCAGCCGGCCGGATCGAGCCCGGTGTGCTCGCTCAGCTCGTCCAGGCGCCAGGTGGCGGGTGCGAGCACCATCCGGCCGTACCGCACTCGGGGCCAGAACGGCGCGCTGCCGGCCGGTCCCCAGTCCCAGGGCACATAGGGGCGGTGAGCGTGACGACCGACCTCGATCAGGAATCGGGCGGCGTTCGGCGCCTGGCCGCGCAGGTCCATCGCGTGGTGGGCGTGCGGCAGCAGCCGGCGCCCGGTCGGCAGGTGCACGAGATACAGGTGTTCGAGGGTGGCGGCCACGCCGATCTCGTCCAGCGGTACGGCGGTCGCGGCGGGGTCCGGCGGCAGCCCGATGGTCACCTCGTGCGTTGCGGTGCGCGGGCTGTTGGCGACGTTGAGCGCCCGGGTGAGGCGCGGCTGGTAGGCGACAGCGAGGTGGATCGCGTCCGGCTGCTCGGGGAAGGCGAAGGCGGCCAGCTCCTCGTTGACCGAGCCGGCCAGTCCGGCGAACCGGCCGTACGTGGCGCCGGCCTCCAGCGCACCCGGTCCGCCACCGCTGACCAGCAGGAAGTCGCCTTCGGCCAGTGCCTGTTCGTCGGCGGCGACCAGGGTGCAGAACAGCTCGCAGGAGCGCGGCAACAGGTCGCGGTCCGGCTCCCCGGGAGCCAGGCGCGCCACCAGGTCGTCGTCCAGCACCACCTCCCGGGCGCCGTCGCGTAGCGCCTCGGCGGCCAGTCGGCCCAGCAGCAGCTCCCGCTCACGCGGCGGCCGCGGCGCGGGATCCTCGCTGCGGGACGAGGCCGGCCAGGTGTAGCCGGCCGGGGCGCCGGGGCCGACCGTGTCGTCCAGCACCTCCGGCACCGGGACGACGCGGTCGGGTCCGTAGCGCTCCAGGAAGTCGCGGTGATAGCCGCGCAGCGGCCCCGGGCCGGGCGCGGACAGCCGCCACAGCACGCCGAGCCCGCGGGCCGCCTCGTCGGCGACCGCGTGCGGCAGCCGCACCTCGGCGGCCAGCGCCAGATCGACGTGGATCAGCCGGTCGGCGGCGGCCAGCTGACGCATCCTCTCCTCCAGCGCGGCCAGCACCGCGCCGCGCTCGCCCCAGGTGGTGGCGGCGTCGTAGCGATCGCGGTCGGCGGCTATCGCGCGCAGGGCGGCCAGCAGCGGCAGCGGACGGCCGGCGGACCGCTCGGCGGCGGTCAGTACGTCGATCACACGGCTGAGCGGGTCACCGCCGTCCAGTACCGGCCGCAGCCCGGTGATCAGGAACTCCTGGCGGACCAGTGTGGCCAGCAGGGCGGCGGCCGCACCGGGTGGTGCGGTGGGGTAGCGGCGCTGAAGCTCCGCGGCGGCCTGCTGGCCGGTTGTGCCGACGGCGGCCAGTTCCAGCGCGGCGGCGACCACCGGCGTGAGCCGGACGGAGACCTCGCTGCGGGTGCTCTCGCCCGCGGTGGCACCGGGGTTGGAGGGCGCGGCCGTCACCAGCCGGCCGCCGCGCGGGATGGTCCCGGCATGGGTGTGCAGGCTCAGGTGCGGGAGCAGGTCACGGTCCTGCTCAAGCTGCTGGACCACGCGCAGCAGCCAGTCGAGGTCGACCCGGGTACGACTGCGGGCCGGGCCCCACCAGGACACCTTCGCCGCCGGGCCGTCGTCCGCGGTGGCGAAGCGGACCGGTGCGACGCCGGCGAAGCGCCCGAACGGGGTGCAACGCGAGCGCAGCCGGATCTCGTAGCGCAGCACGGAGACCACCGCACGACGCAGTTGGGCATCGGTACGACCGGCGAGAGCGGTGGGGTCGATGCTCGCGGCCACGAGGCTCGCCAGGCTGGGGCTGGCGACCCGGAGGGCGTCCATGAAGACGCCGTCGCCGGCCGCGCTGCTCAGCAGTCGCTCGCAGGCCGCGCGGTCGGTGGCAGAGGCGGTGGCCCAGGCGGCGCGGTCCTCGCGGCTGCGGCTCGGGGCCCGCAGCAGGGCGACCGGGGCGGTGCGGAAGAGCGGCTGGGGGGCGGGCGGCAACGGCATCAGTGGCAGTCCCTCGGTGGCGGTCCCTCGGTGGCGGGCCTTCGGTGGCGATCGCGGGCGTGGTCGGCTGGTCGGGCGCGGTCGCGGCTGGATGCACGGATCGCGGCCGGACGCGCGGGGTCGGGGTTCGGGGGTCGGCAGTCTTGGGGCCGCGGCCCGCGGGCCCTCAGCGGCCGGCCCCGTCTGGCATACGCCGTGGACGGAGCCGGCCTGCGACCTTCCCCCTCAGCAGCCGCACTGTGTGGGGAAGGTGGACCAGCAGGTGAGGCTGCTCAACAGCACCAGGTGGGGTAGCAGGAGGCGCAGGTGATGGAGGTGAACGCGGCCTCGGCTGCGTGGGTGTCGTCCAGCTCGATGCGGACGTCCAGGTCGAAGAGGTCATCGACCTCGGTGTCGGCGAGAACCGGAAGGGTGGCAGCGCTCATGTCGATCTCCTCGGAGTCGTTGTCGGAACGGTGAGCCGTGCGGCGGGACGCTAGCTTCGGCCCCCTGAGCGTCGCTTGACCCAAACGCGGCCGGGGCACTCCCCCGTCCCAGGGAGTGCCCCGGCCGCATTCGCCGGCGTGGTCGGTGTCAGTGATAGGTGTGGACGACGGCGTGGCCCTTGCCGCGGCCGATCAGCCACTTGTTGACGGGAGTGGTGAGCAGGAAGGCGATGGCCAAGCCGCCCAGCAGCGAGGTCCAGAACAGCGTCTCGTCCAGGTGAGCGTCCATCGCCCCGGGGACCAGCGCGATGATGCCGTTGTCGACCAGCTCCATCACCCCGATCGAGACGGTGTCCGCGGCCAGCGCGACCTTGATCGCGGTCTTGAGATCCAGGCGGGCGCGTCGTACGGCGAACAGCGTGAACGAGTAGCCGAAGACGAACGCCAGCAGGGTCGCCAGGACCATCGTCTGCACGTTGCCCCACGTCAAGGCGGTGCCGATGGCCATGCCGAGGATCTCGCCGATGGCGCACCCGGTCAGGCAGTGCAGGGTCGCCTTCGCCGCCGTCCCCCACGAGGTGCCTTGGGGCCCGCCGTGATGGTCCTCGTGCACGGCGTGGGCGTGGTGGGCTACGTGGTCGTGAGCGGCACCGGCGTGGTGCGTGCTGTGGTCCATGACCTTCATCCCCAATCCTGTCGAATGAGGTCCGTTCCCGGCCCCCACACCCTCAACCGCATACCCCCCGGGGGTATTCCTCGCATCGCGGAACGCTTCGACGAGACCGGCACACCCAAGGTGGGCTGCGGCCAGATCTCGTCTCGTCCTTCCCAGCTACAGTCCGGCGGGAGTGGTCATGTGCCGTGTCGGGACAGGGCGGCGGCTTCTGCCTCCTCGGGCGTCCAGCCCGGTCAGTTCAGCAGGGCAGCCGTGAACGTGTTGCGGTGGTCCACCAGCCACGTCTGCATGCGGTCCCACCGTTCCCATCCACCACGCTCGGCCAGCGCCTGAAGATAGACGGGGTCACCGTCCGCCACCCGGCGAGTGACAAAGGCTCGGCAAACCTCGGTGGCCTGCTCGATGACGCCGGGCAACTCCGCGCGGTCCCCCGCCGAGAGGCCATAGCTGTCGGCAAGGATCCGCAGCCGTGCGGGCGCATCCAGCCCAGAGGGGTAGTAAGCAGCTGCCGACCCGGGATCGAGCATGGGCACCCAGTAGCGTGCGGCCATGGCGATGTCCCAAAGGGGTCGGCCCGGGGCCGCCAAGTCGAAGTCGATCAGGGCAACGGCACGACCGTCACGGAAGACGACGTTCTCCGGGCACACGTCGTTGTGGCACAGCATCGTTCCCCCCTCCGGGTCAGCCAGGTCCGAGGACCACTCGGCTCGGGTGTCGACCGCCACGGCCGCGCTGGTCTCATGCAAGCGCCGCAGCAGGCTCCCCACCGATGCGAGAGCGGCCTTCGTCATCGCCCAGTCCGGGAACGGCGGCAGAGCCACATCGCCTGGGATGAAGGAAAGCTGCTCGCGGCCATCCGCAGTGAGACCGACAGGGGCCGGCGCCGCGTCGAAGCCGTGGTCCTTCAGCGCGAGGAGATAGGCATGAAGGGCGCGCGCGTTGCGTGGCGCCGGGCGCTCAACGAGCGCACCCTGGCGGAAGACCGCCCCCGCGTTCGCCATCCCGCCGACCAGCGCATCACCCTCAGCCCTCATGACGATCACGGTATCGCCGGATCGACCCCCTGCGGGCCGATCCGAGAACCCGGTGCGACGCGGTCCCCCTTCTCACTGCCCAAGTGGTCCCCTCAGCCCCTGTCGGAAACAGGCGGAGGCAGTGGTGCGGAACGCACGATGCGAAATCCCACGTCGTCGATCCGGAAGGTCGGGTGGCTGCGCCGCCGCACCGACGCCCGGCAGCTCCAGTGCTCGTCGGCCCATCCACCGCCACGGAGCACCCGGTAGGCCCCGTACACCTCGGCGTCGTAGACGTCCCAGCACCAGTCCCACACATTGCCCAGCATGTCGTACAGGCCCCATGCGTTGGGCTGCTTGCCGCCGACGGAGTGGATCCGCCCAGCGGAATTCCCTTGGTACCAGGCGACATCGTCGAGCCGGCCGTATCGCGGGCCCGTAGTGCCCGCACGGCAGGCGTGCTCCCATTCGGCCTCGGTCGGCAAGCGGTACCCGTCCGCGGAGGTGTCCCACTCGGCCGTCTCGGCGTCAACGCGCAGGTGATAGGCGGGCGTCAGCCCCTCATGCCGGGACAAGGCGTTACAGAACTCGACCGCGTCCCACCATGAAACGCCCTCAACCGGCAGCCGCTCACCCTGGGCGGTACTCGGCCGCCGGCCCGTGACGCGCGCGTACCAGGACTGCGTGACCGGGAACGCCGACATGTGAAACGGCGCGACCTCGACCGGCCAACTGCTCTGCGTCCGCCGGTCCGACAGCGTCACCCGTCCCGACGGGACCGCAACCATCTCGTTTCCTGCCCCCGCGTCCACAACAGGCCACCCTACCGGCACCTGCCCCCCCCCCCCCGGCGACGCTAAGGCCGGAACCGGCAACAGGATCGAGGGCGGCGATCGCGGCTCGGATGCGGAGGAGTACGGCCAGCAGCCGCCGCGTTGTCGCCTCGGTGTCCGCGGCCTGTCCGGGGCTGCGGGCCAGCACGTGGTGAGTCGTACCGACGAGCGCTCGTGCTCTGACCGGGAACGTTCGCCGGGGTGTGGCAGGCAGTGCAGGGTTCACGGAAATCCGTTTCGAGCGTTGCCGGGGTGCCTCTACGGTGGCGTGGTGATGACTCAGGTGATCGTTGTCAACGGTGGTTCCAGCTCGGGGAAATCCGGAATCGTTCGGTGTCTTCAGGCAGTCCTGCCGGATCCGTGGCTGGCCCTCGGGACAGACACGCTGGTTGAGGCGATGCCGGCGTCCATGCAGGCGTCGGACGGCGGGATCGAGTTCGCTCCGGACGGAGAGGTGATCGTCGGTCCTGAGTTCCGAACGCTGGAAGCGGCATGGATCGCAGGGGTCGCCGCGATGGCCCGTGCAGGCGCCCGGGTCATCGTCGACGAGGTCTTCCTCGGCGGGGCGTCCTCACAGCAGCGATGGCAGAAAGCCTTGGGTGAACTACAGGTGCTGTGGGTCGGCGTCAGGTGTGACGCGGCGGTGGCCGCAGGCCGTGAAGTCGCACGAGGCGATCGGACCATCGGGATGGCTGCTTCCCAGGCGGAAGTGGTCCACCAGGGCGTGGCCTATGACCTGGAGGTGGACACCACACACGCAGAGGCGATGGAGTGCGCACGGACCATCGCCGGGCATGTCAAGTGATCGACAGCCAGGCTGTCCGCCGCTGTGAGGCCCGGGGCGAGTCGGGCGGCGGGGGTGAGGGGGCGTCCGCACCAGCGGATGCCCTTCTCGCTGCGGATGCGGGCGCGTTCCTTGCGCTGGGTGGCGAGCACGTCGGGGTCCCGCCCACCGAGGGTCCGGACAAGCCGGGCCGATCTCGTTGAACCGGTGGATCACCTCCCGCACCGTGTCCTCGTCGGCCTGCACAGCTGGGCGATCACCGGCACACGGTTTCCGCCGGCGGACGCCAGCAGCATCATCGCCAGCCGGTAGCGCACCGAGCTGGTACGGCCCCGACGCACGATCGGCCCTTGCTGGTCGGCCAGTCGGCGCACCCGCACAGGCTCGGCCACCACACCTCCAGCGCTCGGTACGATCAAGCCCAGCAAGAGGCGTCGCGAGTCGTCGTTCAGCACCGTGTGCGCATCAGGTGGCGGTGCTCAGCGACGGCTGGGCCCGCCGGTCAGTCGACGCCTTCGACGATGCGGAAGTCGCGCTCGACGCCGTCGGGGAGGGCCGCCAGCGCCGTCTGGTACGCCTCGCTGTCGTATGCCGCGACGGCCTGTTCAAGGCTGTCGAACTCGATCAGAACGGCGCGTTGCGTGATCCCGGCCTCGCGGGCGACGACCCGACCGCCACGGGACAGTAGACGCCCACCCCCAGCCTGGACAGCCAGACGAGCCAGCTTGTCGTAGGCAGTCAGACTCTCCGGGTCGGAAATGGTGGGGTAGACACTGACCCAGTAACCCTTAGCCATGGAAACCTCCTGTGTTCGGCCGTTCACGTCCGACTTCGAATTGACACTCGGATCCATCGATCCCGGCGACGGGTACCGCGCTCAGTGGAGTCGCCATATGCGCAGGCTAGGGCTTGATATGCGCTCGAGGGAAAGACCGGTACGGGATAGACTCAGAACGGATCGTTATTAATCGGCAGGGAGGGCGCGTGGCGCCGGATACGGTGAGCCTGCGGTACTTCCTGGTGCTGGCGCAGGAGTTGAACTTCACCCGCGCGGCCGCACGGATCGGTATCGCACAGCCCGCACTCAGCGCCCGGATACGCCGCTTGGAGGCGGAACTCGGTACGGCCCTGCTGGTCCGCAACACGCGCAGCGTCGTATTGACCACGGCCGGTGCGGCTTTGGCGGAGTCCGCGCCGCCCGCACTGGCGGCGCTGGACCGGGCATGGGACACCGCCCGGAGCGCGGCGGCCGGTGAACTGGGCACGCTGCGCATCGGATACAGCCTCAGCACCGGGGCCGAGACGACACCGGCCCTGGTGGACAGGCTGGTGCGCGGCAACAGTGGACTGGAGGTCGGCGCGGTCCCGATGGCGACACCGGAGATCTCCCCCGCGGTCGCCGACGGCCGCATCGATGCCGGGATCACCCGCGGTGAACAGCCGGGCCGTGACGTGCGCCGGTTCTTGCTGCGGCGTGCACGCATCGGGGTGCAGATGGCGCAGCACCATCCGCTGGCCGAACACCAGGAGATCGAGATCGCCGACGCGGCCGCGTATCCGCTGCGCCTCCCGGACCGTGCCGCCAACCCCGTGATCCACGATCAGCTGTCCGCACTGTTCCGAGACACCCGACCACACCCCCGATTCCACACGCCCGCCGTCTCTTTCGACATGTCCCAGCGCGACCTGCGCGACGGGGTCACCCTCGCCCCGGCCGGAGAAGCCGCAGCCACGGCACAACCGGCCGGTCTCACCTGGCGTCCGCTGCGGGGTGCGCCCAGCCTGACGATCCACCTGGTCCTCCCCCGCGAGCAGTCGCCGCTGCACCGCCGTGTCCGTGCCGTCGCCAAAACCCTGGCGCACGAGCTGCACTGGCTGCCGGACTGACGCGCAAGAGGTCAAGCGAGACGGACGGCCGCGGTGGCGAGGCCGACGACCCTGCGTCCGGCGGACTTCACGGTGATGACGACGGCGGCGCACGCACACAGCTCCCGCCGCCACTCAACCACGAGTAATTGTCGTCGGCTTGAAGCATCGGTGCGCCAATGTCCATGAGACCGGAGAAGCAGGGGGACGGTGCGTGCTGCCTCCGTCCGATATCTTGTCGTGCCAGCGATGATGAGCGAATTGGAAACGGCCATGGCCAAGGCGTCGTCTCCGGCATGGACGCAACGTGTCCGTGCCGGGCGTGACCTTGCTTCCTACGTTGATGTTCCTGAGGCTGCGAAAGCTCTGGTGGAGCTGCTGCTGGACGTCGAGGACACGGCAGTGACCCGACGCACGGCAGAGGCCCTCGCACGGGTGGGGACGGCGGCCGCGGTAAGACTCATCGCTCTCGCCGTTGCCGACGCTGACGACAACCACACTGACTGGCTCCAGACCGGGGTACAGGATGCGCTCGTGGGACCGGAGGATGTGCCGGACGTCGCAGCGGCCTGCGGGAAGCTCGCCCAAGACCCGGAAGAAGCTGTCCGTCGGGGTGTCGCAGCCATCTCGGTGTGGACAGAAGGCACAAGGTGTTGATCGCGAGCGGTGACCAGCAGTACGGCGGCGGCCCCTGACCGCCTCCTCCGCCATGGAAGTCAGGACTCGGGGGAGAAAGTGCTCCTCCGGCAGGGCTTCGCTCCGGGCCTCCAGAACGCGGCACTGTTCTCCGGAGACAGAAGTACAGCCACGGTCCTTGCAATCACCCAGCTCGGCTTGATGTCTTCTCCTGGTGACCACAACCTCGCCGAGCCTGGATCCGCCGCCCTGGCCGCACTGCGCCGTCGAGGTGAGCCCGGGCGATCCCGTGGGTTGTCGTGGCCTCATCGTCGGCCCCTACGACGCCTGCCTGGCCCACCTGCCGGAAGCCTCCCGCGCAACGTACCTGGCCGGCCTGGCCCCCGACACCGAGATCAATCACTCCGGCACCACCTTCACCGGTGATCTGCTGCGTCGGCTGCTCAACGCGCTCCGGGACCCTGACAGCGGGCACCTACTGGTCCGCCACGCCCGTTTCGAAGCCGCTACGTTCTCCGAAGCAGCCGACTTCGGCGGAGTGGACTTCGTAGACGTCTGCTTCGACGGAGCGGTGTTCTGCGGCGATGCTGTCTTCCGCGGGGCGACGTTCGCCGGGATCGCCGAATTCAGGAGGGCGACGTTCACGGGGAGCGCCGGGTTCAGCAGGACGGCGTTCTCCCTTGCGGCGGACTTCGGTGGGGCGGAGTTCGCCCTTGACGCCCGCTTCGACAACGCCAGGTTTGCCGACGCCGCGTTCGTCGGAGCAGCCTTCTGCGGTGACGCCTGGTTCGGTACGGCAGCGTTCCTTCATGACGCCCATTTCGACCGTGCCACATTCGCCGAAGCCGACTTCCGCGGTGCGGTGTTCTCCGGAAACGCGGGATTCAGCAGGGTGGCGTTCTCCGGCAGGACTCTCTTCGAGGGGGCGGTGTTCTCCGGCGGTACGAGTATGCGCGGGGCCGTGTTCTCCGGTGATGCCGGTTTCGGCGGAGCCCGGTTCGTCGGTGACGCCCGATTCGGCGCGGCGCAGTTCTCCCGTAGCGCCGACTTTCATGATGTGGCATTCGCCCGCGACGCCTGGTTCGGTGCGGTCGAGTTCGCCGGCGGCGCCCGGTTCGGCTCGGCGACCTTCGCCGGAAGCGCCCGCTTCGACGCTACGACGTTCTCCGGTGAGGCCGCCTTCCAGAAGACGGCGTTCTCCGGTGGCGCCCGCTTCATCCGGGCGGTGTTCTCCGACAACGCCGACTTCAGCGAGGCGGTGTTCTCCGGGGAGGCGGTCTTCCGCGGGGCGGCCTTCTCCGGCAGTGCCGCCTTCGGCGGGGCGACGTTCTCCACCGGCGCCGTCTTCAGCGGCGTGGCCTTCGAGACCGTGTCCCAACTGGGCCCCATGGCCTGCGAGGAAGAGCTGGATCTTTCTGGCGCCCGCTTCGGCAGCCCGGTGACCATCGAGGCGGCAGCCGCCTTCTTCACATGCATAAGGACCCGCTGGGACTCCACGGCCACGCTCCGTCTGCGCTACGCGGCAGTGGATCTCACGAACGCCGTCATCGAGTACCCGCTGAGCGTGAGCACCTGCCCGTCTGCCTTCGGTGACGACCGGCGAGCCGTCGACGAGTCCGGTCTGGCCGGCCTGGACCCGGTTGCCCGGATCACTTCGTTGAGCGGGGTGGACGCGGCGCACGTGGCGCTGACCGACGTGGACTTGTCCGGCTGCCGGCTCACTGGCACCTTCCACCTGGACCAGCTCCGCCTCGAAGGCCGCTGCACCTTCGCGGCGGCGCCCACCGGCCTGCACCGGCACGGCGCCCTCCCGACCCGCTGGACACAGCGTCGTACGCTCGCCGAAGAACACCACTGGCGCGCCGCCACCGGCTCGACCGGCTGGACACCCGCGCGGTGTGGGACGTCCCCCCAGCCGCCTGCCGCTCTCGCCCCCGTATACCGCCAGCTGCGCAAGTCCTTCGAGGACGCCAAGAACGAACCGGACGCAGCAGACTTCTACTACGGTGAGATGGAGATGCGCCGGCACGACGGCGACCGGCCTCCCTCCGAGCGAGCGCTGCTCACTCTGTACTGGGCCCTGTCCGGCTATGGTTTGCGCGCTTCCCGGGCTCTTGTCTGGCTCCTGGGAGCCATGGCCGCGACCGTCCTGATCATGGTCCTGTGGGGCATCCCCAAGGATGACCCGCAGGCCGTGACAACCGGGCACCTGACCGGACAGCACATCTCACTCACCACGGACGACGCCACTCCCGTGAACCCTTCCGGTCCGCTGCGATCCCGACTGACGTCCGAGCGCTGGGAGAAGTCGCTGAGGATCGTGGTGAACTCGGTCGTCTTCCGGTCCTCCGGCCAGAACCTCACGACGACCGGCACCTACACCGAGATGGCTTCTCGCCTGACGGAGCCCGCGCTGTTGGGCCTTGCGGTGCTTGCCGTTCGCGGACGAGTCAAGCGGTAGCGAGGGTCGGCGGAGGCTCGAGACGGTGTCCGGGGCAGGTGCGGTGGCCGGGCGGCAGGGGGACCATGGCTCACGCCAGGGTGACGCACATGCCACCCTCGGCCAGGAGATCGAGGACCACGCCGAACAGGTCGTAGGGCCGGCCATCCGGTGACAGGGCCTGGGACACGTACTCGCGTGCGATCGACGCGTACCGCCAGAGCAGAGTTGCCGGGGCGGCGTAGCCGAAGGTGCCACGCAGACAGTCGTCGAGGGCGGCGAGGCAGCCGCCGAAGTAGCCGCCCGGCCCGTTCACCGCCTCGCCGAGCGCCAGGTAGAGGCCCGGTTCGTCGGTGACATACCGACCATCGAGTTCGTAGGCATGACCGGCCGGCCGGTCACGGTGACCGCGCGGGCGGGACCGTTCTCGTACGAGATCGTGCCAGGCCCAGCGGCGCCGGGTGTCCAGGGCCGCCCAGGCAGCGACCGTGTCCGGCGGCCCGGCGAGCCACCGCTCCCAGATGGGCCGGGCGTGCTCGGGAACGGGCGTGACGAGCTCTCCATCAAGCTCCAGGTCGATCAGATCCTTCCCGTAGGAGGATGGGCGCCAGGCGCTGACTCTGGCCCAGAGCAGGCGTTCGGTGACCAGCTCGCCCTGGTCGTCCTGTATCTCCAGGGCGGCCTGCTCCAGGTCCAGCGCCCGTCGAGTGCCCTTCGTCAGTGCCGCCCTCAGCTGATCCCCAGGGGCGAGCCCCCGCAGGACGAGCGGGTGTGCGCCCTGCTGACGCGGCACGACACGGGCGAATTCCCGGCAGGAGCCCAGCCAACGCCGGCCATCGTGTACGCGAACTCCGCCCCTGTGCCCCTCGGGCGGGCCTTCACAGTCGTCCAGGCCGGTGAGCACAAGACTGCCTGTCCCCCGGAGCTGCCCCGAGCTCTCCGCGTCTTCGAGCAGCCACGGATCGAGGGCCTCGTCGTCCGGCACCAGCCACACTCGGTTGCCGACCCAACCGTGCACGTGCGCGCGTGGAACCCAGCCGAACAGCTCGTAGATCCCGCGTGGGGGTTCTCCGAACAGCCCTTCCACCTCTGCGCAGACGCCCCAGGCATGACCGTGCTCCGTGTCAGCCAGCGTGTACCGCATTCGCCCGCGATGGTCCTTGTCCTCGTGCACGGAGGGAATCATGCCGGAGGCTGTTCCCACGGCGAACCCATATGGCTCGCCGCCCTGGCCGTCGACCACAGCCACTTCCGCACCCCGCCGTCTGTCGAGGACATCAAGGAAGGCCGCGTCCGGACCGTGCTGTCCGGGCGCTCCCTCATCGCCTTGCTGATCGAGCTGTGCAACACCCGCTCCACCGCCGCCCCGCTGGAAGTGGACTGGTCCCCGGCCATGACCACCTACAACCGCATCGCGACCGAACTCACCGACGCCACGCGGGACAAGGCGAGACCATCCGCATCGCCCTGGACGACGGTCTCCCCCACGAGGCCGGAGACCGACCGGCACGCACGCGACAAGCGGACGAGGGCCCCGATCGATCCTGGCGGCTGTCGCGATTCCCTGATCACGGGGGTGGAGAGGACAGGTCGAGGACCGCTGGGGTGGACCGGCCCTGCGCGACGCGCTCGACGCGCGGCTCGTCGCCCGACAGCAGCGCCGCGGCCGCACCGCCGAGTGGTGCGACGACGGGCGGGTCCCGCTCCGGCGGGGGCTCGAATACCGCCGCGACGACCACACCGTGCCCGGCTTCACAGCGCCGGCCCCGGTTCAACGCTGGGCTGGGACGGCGCGCCGCCCGGGAGGGTGGGGCGCCATCGAGGTAGAGCCCGCTGGTGCCGGCCGGCCTTGACTTCTTCCTCCACCCGGGCCGGGCAGAGGCGAGTGGCTGCCCGGCATTCGTCCAGCACCGATCCGCAGACCGGCCGCCGAGCAACACGACGCCGCCGGCGAGCTCGCACAGCGCAGGTCGCCCTTGAGCCAGGCGTGGTCGGATTCGACCGGGGCGCAGCATTGCGCCCCGGCACCGCGGCCGCAGCGCGGAAGCATCTCGCCGACTCACCTACGGCCGCGGCCCGCGCATGAGGTCGACGAGCCATCCAACGGCTCCGCAGATCCAGCCGAGGCCTGGTTGCCGTCCGCGCCCCGCAGCAGGGTCTGACCCACCGGCCAGGCATGATGCGCCCTGCGGACGCGGGAAGAGAGCGCCACGGCCGACCCGCCGACGTCCGCTTCGAGTTGAGGAGCCCTGGCGTGCGGCACGATGACCGTGAACGCGTCGACGGAGATTCGGCCGCAGATGTCGAGAACGGGGTGGCGCCTCCGTCCCAGGAACATGGCGGCCACGAGCGGCCGCACGACAGCAGAGGACGACGATCATGGACCCCAAGCAGATCGCACGGGAACTTGCCGACGCCCACGAGTTGTTGAACCAGGCCTCGATGGCGCGGCTGGCATACAACGGACTCGACGGGCGGCCCCGTGTCATTCCGATCGGGATCTTCTGGACCGGTGACGAAATCGTCATGTCCACCGCGGCCACGGCGCCCAAGGTGAAAGCGCTGACCGCCCGCCCGGAGGTGGCCCTGACCATCGACGCCAGCGACAGCCCCGGCTCGGCCAGGACACTGTCGGTGCGGGGCATCGTGCACCTGACCATCGTCGACGGGGTGGTTCCGGAGTACCTCGCCGCCGCACGGAAGAACTTCGACGTCGAGTACGCGGCCGAGTTCGAGCGGAACTGCCGGGCCATGTACGACAAGATGGCTCGCATCGCGGTCGAGCCGCAGTGGGCGCGGTACTACGACTTCGGCGCCGGCCGGGTGCCGCAGTTCCTCGCGGAACTCGCCAAGAAGCTGGGCTGACCGCGACGCCCGGTCATCGTGCGGAGGCCCGGCTCAACGCCTCAACCGCATCCACTCCCCCACCCGGACGGCCCCGGGCTCACCGGTCATCCGGGGAATTCGCGTCGGATGGGGGCCCGGGAACTCTTGGCCGCCGGCACCTCGTGACCGTCGGCTACGACACTGAGGTCGGCCCGGGCTCGCCGTACCGCCGGATGCCGACCGGTCGCCTGGAAGCCGCCGACCGCCGAGACCCGAGACCTGTGTCCCACACCCCGTTCTGGGCGTAGATCGTCCGGCGGGACGGGGATCCTGCTCAGCATCGGCGTCGACGATGTCGGCAGACGCTCGGCCGGGTGGAGGCGCTGGGCGGCTCGGTCGGCAGCCGCCCCGACGACAGGCCGTGGGGACAGTGTGTCGCCCCGGAGTGCGTTGAGCGTGGATTCCAGGGTGTGCCGCGTGCACCAGCAGGCCGCCGGAGCCCGTCACCGGCCGGCTCGGATTCCGGCACAACGCCGCCGCCTGGCATGACATGTCCCCGATGAGGCGACCGGTCGCTCGTGCGGCGGGCTCACAACGAAGATCCGTCTGGCCAGTGAGGGCGGGTGTCGTCCGCTGGCTGTCCTGGTCACACCTGGGCAGTGGGGTGATGGACCGCAGTTGATCCCGCTCCTGCACCGAATCCGTGTCCCTCGCCCGCTTGGGGCCACCACCTGCGGAAACGACTGGACCCCGTGTGCGGCGCTCAGACGTGCCGTCCTGTCCGCCGCGGTCGGCATGGACCTGCTCCTGTACTCGGCCCGCGACACCGCCCAGGGCGAGGAGGCGGTGACCGCGCTGAGCGATGCGCTGGCGGCCGGAACCCTCGATGCCGCGGCCTTCGACGCACCTTCCGCACGGGTCCACGCCCCTCGTGCGGCTCTGTCCTGACGGCGGATCGCGAGGCAGACGCCTCGCGCCCCTTCATCTCCTGAACGCAACCTGTGCCCTACGAGGCCCCGTTGAGCGCGCTCTGTTCAAAGCCTTGACGCGTACGCGCCGACGCCGCACCATCGGTCCGTCCGGAGAGCGCTCTCTCATTCGGCGACCAACCCGCAGGAGACGCCGTGAGTAGCAGACCCCCGCACCGCTCGCACCGCCGCTCAACGCGAAGGACGCCCCGCGCCCCGCTGTTCGCCCTCGTCACCGCACTGCTGACGACGTGCCTGCTGGCCCTGGTTCAGCCACCCGCCCAAGCCGCGGGCACGCTGCTGTCGCAGGGAAGGCCCGCGACCGCGTCGTCCACCGAGAACGGCAGCACACCCGCGTCCGCCGCTGTCGACGGCGACACCTCGACCCGCTGGTCCAGCGCCGCGTCCGACCCGCAATGGCTCCAGGTCGACCTCGGCTCCAACGTCACCGTCAGCCAGGTGGTCCTCAACTGGGAAGCCGCCTACGCCAAGGCGTACAAGATCCAGGCCTCGGCCGATGGCACCTCGTGGACGGACATCTACTCCACGACCACGGCCACCGGCGGCAGCCAGACCCTGACCGTCAACGGCACCGGCCGCTACGTGCGCCTCTACGGCATCACCCGCGCCACCCAGTACGGTTACTCGCTGTGGGAGTTCCAGGTCTACGGCACCGCGGGCAGCAGCGGCACCGGCTGCTCGACCACGAACGCCGCGCTGAACAAGCCGACCACCGCCTCCTCCACCGAGAACGCCGGCACCCCGGCATCAGCCGCAGTGGACGGGAACAACGGGACCCGCTGGTCCAGCGCCGCGTCCGACCCGCAGTGGCTCCAGATCGACCTCGGCACGCAGCAGAGCATCTGCGGCGTCCAGCTCAGCTGGGAGGCCGCGTACGGGAAGGCGTACCAGATCCAGGTCTCGGACGACGGCACCACCTGGACCACCGTCTACCAGACGTCAACCGGCGCGGGCGCGACCGAACTCCTCACCCTGACCGGCTCCGGCCGCTACGTGCGCATGTACGGCACCACTCGCGCCACGCAGTACGGCTACTCGCTGTGGGAGTTCCAGGTCTTCACCACCGGGACGACGCCACCGGACGGCGGCAACGCGGTGCTGCTCTCCTACAAGAAGCCCGCCACCGCTTCCAGCCAGCAGGACGACGCCCAGTGCGGCGGCTGCACCCCGGCCAAGGCCGTCGACCACGACCCGGCGACCCGCTGGGCCACCGCGGCGGGCAGCGGCTGGAGCGACCCCCAGTGGATCACCGTCGACCTCGGCGCGACCGCCCACGTCACCCAGGTCGTCCTCCAGTGGGACCCGGCCTACGCCAGCGCGTACGAGATCCAGGTGTCGCCCGACAACACGAACTGGACCGACATCTACTCGACCACCACCGGCAAGGGTTTCAAGCAGACCCTGGACGTGAACGGCACCGGACGGTACGTGCGGATGTACGGCACGGCGCGCGGCACCGCCTACGGATACTCCTTGTGGACCTTCGACGTCTTCGGCACCGGAGGCGCCCCGACGGCTCCGCCGGCCGATCCGCCGAACCCTGGCAACCCTGAACACATCGTGTTCCAGGACGAGTTCAACACCGCGGCAGGCACCACGCCGGACACCTCCAAGTGGACCCAGGACACCGGACCCGGCGTCAACGGCGAGCTCGAGTACTACACGAACGGCAGGAACACCACGATGGACGGCGCGGGCAACCTCGTCATCGAGGCCCGCAAGGAGGCCACGCCGGGCTCCAGTTGCCCCACGGACCCGCTGACCGGCTCCACCACCTGCCAGTACACCTCCGGCCGCATCAACACCTCCGACCACTTCAACTTCACGTACGGACACGTCGAGTCCCGGATCAAGGTGACCGGCACCCAGGGCCTGTGGCCCGCGTTCTGGCTTCTCGGCTCCAACTTCAAGACGGGTACTCCGTGGCCCGCCTGCGGCGAGATCGACATCATGGAGCACATCGGCAAGGTCCCCGACACCGTCTACTCGACGATCCACGCCCCCGCGTACTACGGTGCGGGCGGCTACGGCTCGCCGTACCAGGTCGCGGGCAGCGACTTCTCGTCCGCGTTCCACACCTACGCCCTGGACTGGGACTCCAGCCACATGACCTTCACGGTCGACGGCAACGCCTTCTTCACCGTCGCCCGTTCCACCCTGGAGGCCACGAAGGGGCCGTGGGTCTACGACCACCCCTTCTACATCATCCTCAACAACGCGGTGGGCGGTGACTGGCCGGGCGCGCCCGACGCCTCGACCGTCTTCCCGCAGAAGATGCTGGTCGACTACGTGCGCGTCTGGCAGTAGCCACCTGCACCTCGGTTCGGCGGGACATCTCGGATGTCCCGCCGCACCACGTGGCGATCTCAAGGGCGTGCCGCCAGACACGTTTCCTCATGAACGAAGTCGAGCGCACCGTAAACGCACACCCTCACCGCTATCCGGCTATGGCTGCGCCGGTGACCCGCCGGACAGTCCCTAGCCGGGCAATACGAACTTCACCGACCGGAAGGTGACATCATCCGGCTCCTGGTCACTGCCTGGCTTGAGGACGACCTTGGGGGTCCCCGTGCAGTCGTCGGCCGCGAAGATCTGGGCATTGGCCCTGCTGCTGGTGTTCTGAGGCGCGAATGCATCCGCGTGTTCCTGCCCAGGTGCGAGTTCGGCGACTTCCTGGATGAGGATGCATTCGTTCAAGGGAGGCTGTTCCGGCAGGGTCGCGCTGGCTGCGGCCCCGGTTGCGGTGTCGATGTACTTGTAGTTGAGCCCGAGTTCGTCCTGTGCGTGTGCGGCGGTGGCAGATGGAAGGGCCAGGGCGAAGGCGCTCGTGATGGCGAGCAGCGCAGAGCACAGACGCATGGTGGGTTCCCTTCGGCGGGCAGGTGTGGGTGGGATGCCCACATGATGCTGGCATCCGATCGGGAAACACGCCGACGGGGCTGCCCCTGGGATCAATCCACTCGCTGGTGTGAATCAGCGGGCGTCCAGCGGTCGTTGCCATGACAGAGGGCATCTGATCTGACAAACGAGACACCTGGACGACCAGGGGTTCTGGCGGGCCACCATGCCCGGCGTCGACACCGGCACCCACGGCGCGCTGGAGCACCTGCTGGCCGTGGGCGACCCGGTCGACGACACCTGCTGGGCCGCTACAGTTCCACCTCCAGCGTCCCCCGGTGCCTTGCCCGTTGCGCGATCCGGACGCGATCGCGCTGGACGAAGACGACGACGGCGGCGCTGTGCAGGAGTGAGCCGGTGTGCGGCCTTGCCGCTGGGCCGCACGGGAGCCGGAGCCGGAAGCAGACACGGAATCGTCCGGATACAGACGACCATGCCGATGACCGAGCGCCTCAAACGGTTCGGTTGCCGGACCGGCCATGGCCAGGGAGCAGGTCAGTCGTCGATGGCCTGGTAGAGGGTGGTCCAGAAGTCCTGAATGGCCCGCGCCGAGTCCGGGGTGGACATCCCGGTCTGGGTGAGCAAGATGCCGACGAGCTGGTTGTGCGGGTCGGCGTATGTCGTGGTGCCGGCTCCGCCGTCCCAGCCGAACTGGCCAATCGGCGCGTAGTCGCCGCGGTAGGTGCGCACCGTCATCCCGAAGCCCCAGCCACCGGTCTGCCCCTGACCATGTGACAGATGGACGACACTGCGGGCCCAGGACTGCAGAGCGGAAGTCTGCTCCGGGGTGAGGCGGTTGGACGTCATCAGCTCGACCGCGGGCCGGGACAGGATCCGTTCGGTGCCGTGCATTCCGTGGTTGAGCAGCATCCGGAAGTAGGCGTGGTAGTCGTCGACGGTGGAGTCGAGTCCGCCGCCGCCGGACTGGAACGCCGGGGGCTTGCTGTGGTGTCCCCCTTCGGCCGGGTCCTCCACCGTGAACTCCCCGGTCTGCGGATCGGGGGCGTACAGGGGCGGCAGTCGGTCGATCTTGCCGGCGGGCACGTGGAAGCCGGTGTCCTTCATGCCCAGCGGGTCGAAGATGCGCTCGCGCAGGAACGCCTCGAAGGTCTGGCCGGTCACCCGGGCGACGAGCACGCCCAGCACGTCGTCACTGACGTTGTACAGCCACCGCTCTCCGGGCTGGTACATCAGCGGCAGCGTCCCCAGGCGGCGCATCCACTCGTCCGGCTCCACGGCCGGCAGCATCCAGCCGTTCTCGCCGTAGACCCTCTGCTCGAAGTACGCGGCCATCATGGGCGAGCCCATCGCCGTCGTGTCCAGTCCGAGACCGCAGGTCGAGGTGAGCAGGTCGCGTACGGTGATCGGACGCCGCGCCGGTACGGTCTCGTCCAGCGGGCCGTCCGCGCGCTTGAGGACCTGCCGGTCGGCGAGTTCGGGCAGCCACGGGTCTATCGGGTCGTCCAGCCGCAGCCGGCACTCGTCCAGCAGAACCATGGTCGCGGCGACCGCGACGGGCTTGGTGGTGGACGCCATACGGAAGATGGTGTCCCGGCGCATGGGGGTGCCGCCGTCATGGCGCATCGTCCCGATCGCCTCGACGTGGGTCTCCTCGCCCCGGCCGACCAGGGCAACGAGCCCGGGAATCTTCTTGGACTCCACATACCGCTCCAGCACCTCGCGCAGTCTGCGGAGCCCTTTTTCGGAGAGGCCGTTGTTGCCGTTTCCCATCATGTATCTCCTTGCACACTGTGGTCGGTCTCGACGGTGCCGCGGGCATGCACGGGAGGCCGCCGACCGGTCAATCGCCGGCGGCCGCGCGGGGCGGGCTAGTCGATGAAAGTGGTGCTCGGCCCTTGGGGGGCGATGTGCTACGGCGCGATCAGGCCGTCGTGTCCTCGGTTCCGGCCGCGTTACCGGCGGCGACACGCTCGATGTCGTCGGTCAGCCGGGTCCGTGCGCGGGCGGGCGCGTAACCGCCCTCGGAGTAGTTCTGCGCGAACGCCTCGGCGAACTCCACCGGGTCCTCTCCGACGATCTCGCGGATCGGCGTGCCGTCGGCCGCAGCCTGCTCAAACAGGTCGGCGAGGTCTTCGAACATCGACGCGCTGCTGTCTTCATCGATCGGCACGAAGTGCATCAGGTACTTCTCGATCGCCTCGACCGCGGTCCGGTGGTCCGCGGGAAGCGTCCTGACGCGCGCCTTGTACGCCCACCAGCGCTTCTTGGGCCCGATCACCTTGGAGAGGAAACCGCTCTTTTCCACCTCGGACATGGCTACTTTCCCCCTTCGCGGAGCTGTTCCAGTCGTTCTGCGAGGAAGCTCCAGGTCCTCCAGAACTCTTCGAGGTACTCCCGCCCCTGCGCGTTCAGGGAGTGCACCTTGCGCGGCGGGCCCTTCTCGGAAGGCACCTTCTCCACGTCGACCAGGCCGCGCTTTTCCATCCGCAGGAGTAGGGCATAGATGGTGCCTTCGGCAATGTCGGAGAAGCCCTGTTCCCGCAGCCGTGCGGTGATCTCATAGCCGTACGCAGGCCGGCCGGACAGGGACGCGAGGATGAGACCGTCCAGCGTGCCCTTGAGCATCTCCGTCAGCAGCTTGGCCATGGAGCACCTCCTTGCCGAGGTATTCAGTGTTGCTGAGTACCAGTACACCGTAACGCTGACTACCGGTACTGAGCAAGAGGGAGTAGACGGGCCTGGTAGCGGGCGCGCTGCTGGCCGCTGAGGTCGGCGCGTCCTCGGGACTAATCTGTCTCGGTGACGCAGCGATTGAGCACGGTGGTGCTGATGTGTGGTCTTCCGGGAGCGGGCAAGACCACCTACGCGCTGGATCGTGGTGGGACGCGGTTCCGTTCGCCTGTCGATCGACGAGGTGGTGTGGCAGCGACTCGGACGGCGTGACGCCGGCCTGGTGCTGGATGCGGAGGCGTTCGACCAGCTCAAGGAAGAGGTCCGCCGCGAGCAGCGGCAGGAGCTGGTCGAGCTGATGCTGGCCGGGCGCGATGTGGTGATGGACTACACCTTCTGGAGTCGCGCCGCCCGCGATGACTACAAGGCGCTGGTCGAGAAACACGGCTGCCGTTGGGAACTGATTCACCTCAAGGCGGATCGGACGACGCTGGAACGTCGCCTTGAAACACGGAACGCCGAGGAGGGCCCCAACTCCGTCACAGTGGACGAGACGCTGTTCAGTCGCTACCTGACCAAGTTCGAGGAACCGGAGGGAGAGGGTGAGCAGGTCGTCATGCAGCCCTCGACCTGAAGGCCGGAAGACCTGAAGCCGTTCAGCCGAGGGGTGATGCCCTCCCCGGTTCTCGCAGCGGATGCGGGCGCGCTCGCGTCGTTGTGGTGCGTCAGCGCAGGTACGCGTGAAGCGCTCTGGTCTGCACGGTGTGGTGGCGGTGGTTGCAGCCGGCAGTCGTGAACTGACGCAGCGGTCCGAAGCGGACCTCGATCGGGTTGGCCCAGCCACAGCCGGCGGTTGGGCGGACGACGAACGTGCCGGACTCGTCGAACGCGAAGACGCGGTCGGGTAGACGAGCAGGCACCGTAACGCCTCGCTCACGATCCGGATCATGCGACCGTGGATTCCGCAGGCATGCGGCACGTTCGCCGATCGACCACGGGGTGAACAGCTGGCCGAGCTTGGTCGGGCGGGTGGTGGCCGTCTGGACGACGAAGTCCCTCGTCAATGGCTTCTTCCGCCGCGGCGGAACAGCAGACAAAAGGGCCTGCCCTCACCGTCCGGCGATGGACTCCGTACTTCTCCGCCAGAACTCGCTGCGACAGTTCCGGATCAAGACGCTTGTCCCTTCGGATCGCAGCGAACAGCTCCGTCCGCGACAAACCCATCCCGGCCTCCCGACATGACCGTGATCGACACACAAGCCCTGCCGTCGCCGGGCGAACGGAGCAGCGCATCCGCCCCAAAGAGGGCAGGTCGTCGGTAGGCTGCCACAGCCTCACTCTGCTCCCGGAGGCTCAGCGTTCACTCAAGTTCGCTCATCGAGTGCAGCTCCGCAAACTCGTCGGCGAGTATGCCCATGACGACGAGATCACGGTGTCGGTTGGCAAAGAACACGTGATCGCGCAGGCGCCCTTCCTCGGTGAAGCCAAGACGGCGATGCAGTGCCAGCGATGCCTCGTTGTGCGCGAAGATCCGCGCCTCGCACTTGTGGTACCGCCGCTCGGCGAACATGAATCGCAGCAGCATCACCACGGCTTCTGTCGCGTAGCCCTTACGCCGGTACCCCATACCCATCGTGATTCCGTACTCGAATCGCCCCGCCCGCGGATCTGCGTAGTGGGATCCGACAGCCCCGACGATCTGCCCCGTGTCCACGGCTTCGACGGCCAACGTGAAGCAGTCACCATCGGACTCCGCGACGGCCTGTTCCTTCGCCCAGGCACGGAACCCCTCAGTAGACCGAGGCGGATGCAGCAGGTCTCCCGACCGCTCCTCATCGACGGCGAAGCCCGCGAACGCCGTCCAGTCCTCGGGCTCGATACCGCGCAGACGTACCCGCTTGCCAGTCCAGAACGAAGTCATCCCCTATTCGATCACGCCGCCAGATGCGATGCACAGGCCCTCCTGACCCTGGCCTGAACAGCCTTGTCATACCGGTGGAGCCAGATCAACTTCGTACGTCATGGAGCCACGAAACGCTGGTGCGCTGGTGCCCAAAGCAGTGCTTACAAACATCACCGCCCGCCACCCGCGGACCGCAGAACTGCTGTCCACCGTGAAGTTCATGGTGCAGACCCTCGCCGCCGGCGAACTCCAGCGCGAGCTGGCGTACGGCGGCCCGCGGGCCGCCGAGGCTAAGGGCAGCACGGGCGGTCACTGCCCTGCCGTCCCGGCCGACGTCGTACGCACCGCGTACCTGGTAGGCCACTCCGTCGCCGCCCTTGCTCACGACCACGGCGTCAGCCGCGGCGCGATCCGCTCTCGACCTACCTGGAGTCCGCCGAGCGGGTAGCGCTCGACCAAGGGGTGACCGTACGGCGCGGCCAGGGCCACACATTTCGCGTCATGGCAGTGCCAGCGGTCCGCCGCCAACTCCTTGCCCGCTGCCAGCCGCTCAGCGGCGGCCAAGGCGTCCCCGCAGTCCCAGCCCAGCCCAGCGAACGGCACGCCGCGAGTACAAGGTCGATGATCACTCATCCGGCAGGCACACCCGATGAACTGCGCGAGGCGTCCTGACGGCCGTAGCGTGCTCTGTGCCATGCCACCTGCTCCGCAGTCAGTGGTGAAGAGATCTTGTGCACGTCACCGACAAGGTCGTTGCCGCGCCGGCGAGACCGTCCCCACTCGCGTTGCCGGAAGGCCATGACGGACGTCTGGGAAGCCGGGTTCCAGTGCAGGGTGAAGGCGGGGGCGTTGGTGTCCGGGACGTCCTCCAGACGCACGCCTCGGTTCGACAACAGCCGCTGCAGTTTGTCGAAGCGGAGGTGACGGTCAAAGCGGCCGTACCGCTCGCGAATCACCTTGTTGACGATGCTGCTGCCCCCGTACGAAAGCCGGTGCACCTGCAAGGTGAAGTGGTGCCCCTCCCATGGGTGGTCGGGCGATTCCCGGCTCCAGAAGAACTCGGCCAATCCGTAGTCGCGCCACATGCTGTAGTCGTCAAGGGAGTTCTCGGCGAAATCGGAACCCAGGATCGCGCTGACCTTGTCGGGACTGTCCGTCGGCTTGGCGCCGAGGACGGTTCCAGATGTGATCACGTCCACATAGAACGCGAGGGAGTGCGGAGTCAGTTGCTTTCTCCTTAGCTGGGGCGAGATGGCCGGGAGCGGCCGTCTCAGCCTGGGTGGCAGGGGCACCGCGAAGGCCCGGCGGACAGGCCCCTGCGACCGGGGCCGCCAGGCTGGGGCTACCGGATGAGTCTGGTAGCCCCAGCGGGATGTGGTCAGCGAGGGTCGTTCAGGCGGCTGCTGATGTGTTCGTGGAGTTCGTGCGGCAGGTGAATGGCCCAGCGGTCAGCAGCCTCGGAGGCGAGGTCGAGGCTCCAGCGCCAGCTGTTGCGTGCCGCCGTGCGCACATCCTGGTCGCGGGCGACAGCTGTGGTGGTGACGTAGCGATGACGGTCGGTGTCGGGCAGGTCCTGTTCGAGCGCGCGGCTGGGAGTGAGCCAATGGGCTGTGCTGTTGCGCAACAGGCGGCAGAGCTGCAATTGCTGGGGCGCGATGACGGTGTGCAGCAAGGCGTGGGCGCGGGCGATCTCGCCGCGGGCGAGTACATGGGCAAGCATGAGGGTCCAGTTGGTCAGCTCGTCGGTGAGCTGCTGGGCGGTGGTCACCGGCTCGGGCGGCTGGAAGGTGGCTAGCTGCCGGGCGGCCTGGGTGAGCCGGCCGCGGCGGTCGAGGAGGACGGCGTCGTCGGGGCGGGGTAGGTGCACCATGCCTCGCCAGGTGGGCACTTCGTCGATGCCGGGGCCGGCGGGGGTGAGGGGGAACTCGCCGCGCATCAGGTCGTCGAAGACGACGGAGAGGATGCCGTACATGTTGGTGTAGGAGAGCTGGAGCGGTGCGAGCTGTGCCAGGAAGGCGGGGCCGTCGAAGTCGGCGAGGCGGTCGTCCTGGACGTAGAGGTATGCCTCGATGTCGGAATGGGCGTCGGCCTCGCCCACGGTCCACGAGCCGTAGAGCAGCACGCCCTCCAGCCGGGTGTCGGCGTGGGCGAGCTGTCGCAGGCGTGCGATGCGGTCGTCCAGGGCGGAACAGGCAGAGTGAACGGACATGGTGTGGTCGTGTCTCCTGAGGTGGGCGTGCGGGCACGCTGACGGAGCCCGGCACCTGCCGGGCGAATGTCTGGGGACCGTCGCGGCCCGCTCAGGAGAAGTTGCCCATGATCGCGATCATAGGGGACGGCTCGGCTGCCAAGCCGGCGGAACACAGATCAGGCTGGCCGCGATCCCGGCGAAGGACCCTTGTCTCCATGGAGCTTGGCGGGCCGCCGTCGGCGGGGCCCACGCCGGGAACGGGTGGGAGGTATGCCCCGTACCAGGGTTCAAGCCCCTGGCTTTCGTGCTTGTTCGCGGTGGAGACACCGATCGAGAGGGGCAGACCGGTCCGCTCCGAGATCAAATGTCACGGGGTTCGGCGAGAAGGTCGTCCACCACATGACATCGAATGGTGGGGAGGTGCTCAGCGATCGCCTCACTCATCATGGCTTCCCCTTCCGGGTCCACGTCTGGGCAGCCCTCGCGAGTGGCGGCATCCGGCCACCGTGCGTACGCCACCCAGGTGCCGTCATCGGCCTGATGCAGACGTGATCCGTAGCTGCCGCAGTGCTTGTGCATCGCACGTGTCACGCGATGCCAACCAGCTGCGAACTGCTGTTCCTTGCCTTCGTGCAAACGCCACCGGTAGATCACCGCAAACATGCCACGACCGCCCTTTGACCTCCGCGCCTCCGGAATCCGGTGGGCGCGCCCTGCCTACCCATCAGTCCAGATCTGCACTGTACATGTCAGCCTATGAGGTGGGGGCGGTCTATGACGATCGCAACAAGGCCACCGCCGCAGCCGGCGGATCCGGCTCTGGACCGGTTCCCGGACCGGGTCTTCGCCTTCGATGAGTCAGGGCGCCTGGGGATCTGGCCCACCTGCACACCGCGGGCTCCTGCTGGACGAAAACAGGGCAAGCCAAACCGGCTGCCGGCGACCTACCGCCGCACTCACGGCGTCACCCGCTTTCACGGCTGCTCATCCGCGGACGACGACCGCCGGTAGGGCGTCATCCCGCGAACCGCAGCCCCCGAGCGCCGAAGGGGGCCCGTTCAGGTGGACGGTTCGATCTCCCCGGCAAAGACGATGACCTGGTCGATGAGGCTTCGCCGCAGATGGACGACGTCCGTTCCCGTCAGGCGGGGACCTCCGTCCGGCGTGGTGAAGACCCACTGGTACCGGGCCCACTCGTCAGGCATGTCCACCGCCGAGCAGCGCACCATCGTGCCGGTCCCCGCCGGGTGGCGCCGGATGTCCAGCACGAACCGCTCGACCGCCGCGATTCCTTCGCTGCGCCCCAACGGCCCCCAGAAGACCACGTCCGAGGTCAGAGCCTGGGAGAGCAGAGCAGTCACATAGCTGTCGTCGGAGGCGTTGAACGCGGAGATGAATGTGTCGATCGCGGAGCGTGCAATCTCTTCCTGCATGCCCCAGTAATACCAGCCGTTTCGCGTGCACTCGTCCCGCGGGCCGGTTTCCGATCACGGTGAACCATCCCGGTCCCGGCACTAGCGGCGCAGGACGGTCCTGCCGTCGATGACCCAGAGGCTGGGCGGAACCGCGCCGCACCTGACGACTTCGGTGTGTGTCTGGGAGTTGATCCGGTTCCAGCCGACCCGGCGCTGGTGCTGCTCGTCGGCCGGGTAGAAGGTGAGGCCGGCCTCCGGGTGCTGGCCCTCGTCGAAGAGGTACGGCTCACCGTCGACGGGAGTGATCACGATCTGCGAGATGTTCTGCCGGCCTCGGTCACTGCACGTCGCCGTCCCTGTCCGCCAAGGCGGGGGGCTCCTGCCAGGTCAGCGTCTCAAGCGGGGACCCCAGGCAGTTCGCCGGACCGGGCAGCGGCCGCATCACGGCGGACGCCTCGTCGCTGAAAAGGACCAGGGGCTTGTCCGGGCGTCGGACGGTCGTGGGTGCTGCCGTACTCGACGACTTCCTCGTGCTGGTCATCTCTTCCCCCTGTGTCGTTGCAGGTCATGCTCGGTCGAAGGCCGGCCCACGGACCGGCTGCGAAAGGGTATCCGGATAGGGAACCGAGGCTCGACGCGATTTCCCCAGGCTCCTCCCCCGGGGGCTTCCTCCGCTCCCGGCCGGCCTCCAGTGGGAGTTCAGAGGGTGTCGGGTGACCAAGACGAGGGGAATCTCCCGGGTCGTCGCGGTGCGCGGGTCGCATACGAGGGCACGGCGGCCACCACCGCCGGCCACAGGTCCGTTCACCACCAGCTCGGGGATCACCTGGTTGGTCGAGTTCGGCGGCCTGGCGTTGTGACGCCGTGGTCGGGATGGCTGTTCGGGGCCCACCCCCACCAGCGGGGATCGGCTCCGGACGGATACGCAGCCACCGCGTGATGCGGCTTGAAGCAGCGACCGGTCGTCCACAACGCTGTCACCATGCGTTCCCCGAGCTTCACCGCGCCGACGAACGATTCTGAGCCTCCCGCCGTCGACGCCTTCCTCTCGGCCGTCGACCATGCGATGAACAGCAACACCTTGCTCCTCACGGCGGAGAGCGACGTACCTCTCTCAGCCGGGAATCGCCAGGATGTCCTGCACGCGTTCCTGCGCAGCGCCCTCTTCCCGCAGCTGATGCGTGCAGCAGACGTGCGCCGCAACTGGTACAACCTGTCGGAGGAGTACGACACTGAGGCCTTCGTGCTCCCGCTCCTGCGCGAGGGCTTCCGCGCCACGGTCAGCCCGCTTGGCCATGCAGGCTTCCTGGCACGGCTGCGCTGGATGCTCTGCGAGGCGTTCAGCCCGTACGGCCACCACTACCCGGCGGCGGATGCCGAGCGGCTGGTGCGGGGCTTCCTCCGCGAACTGCTCGGCGCAGACGGCCCGGCGTGGTCCTTCGCCGCTGTCAGCCCCGATTTCATGCGTTCCACCGGCTACTACAGCGGCGAGGAGCCACAGCTACCGGTGTACTTCGATGGCAGCGGTTCCGACACCGCCACGCTCGTCCACCGGGACCACTTCTTCCACCTGCTGCTGACGAACGGCTCGCCTTGAGGGGCGCGGCCGGCACGACTGTTCGGCCAGGTTGCCCGGGTCAGCGGTGCAGAGCGGTCAGGTGGAACCAGGCCGATGTTCGTGGCGCCGGGGCGGCGGGTCCGGTTCGCCGCAGACTTGGGGGAACACCGCACGCTGCTTGGCGTTCCTCACGAGTCGCTGTTGCACATATGTGCCGAAGAGGGTGTTTACTCCGACCTGTGATCCGGAACGGCGACAGTGATCACCTGCCTCACCCCTGGACGGAGATCTGACACCGTGAGCAAGGTCGCTCTCATCATCATCGACATGATCAACACGTACGACCACGAGGACGCGGAACTGCTGCTGCCGTCGGCCGAGTCGGTCGTACCGGTCGTAGCCGACCTTGCCGAGCGCGCTCGGCGCCGGGCCGTACCGGTCGTCTACGTCAACGACAATTTCGGTGAATGGCGATCCCACCACGGTGAGCTGCTCAACCGCGCTCTCGCGGGGCCTCATGCCGATCTCGTGGAGCCTCTGCGGCCCGATGAGGAGTCGCTGTTCGTTCTCAAGACCCGGCACTCCATCTTCTTCGACACCCCGCTTCAGTATCTGCTGCAACAGCAGGGCATCGAGCAGTTGGTGCTCTGCGGCCAGGTCACCGAGCAGTGCGTGCTCTATTCGGCCCTGGACGCCCACATCCGTCATTTCCAGGTGACCGTTCCCGAGGACGCTGTTGCGCACATCCACGAAGATCTCGCTCGGGCGGCACTGCGGATGATGGAGCGGAACATGGGCGCGCGCGTGTGCACGAGCCACGACCTCTGGAAGTGACAGCTCCTGCGGTGTGCGGGCCGATACGGAGCCGGTGTGCGGGCTTGCCATGGGGGTCGTACGGCCCGGCGTCGCCACTGTCGGCTGCTGACTGCTCGTTCCGGGGCATGCGTAGATCACTGATCTTCACTCGCTGCCCAGGAGGAAGCCGGGATGGCCATACCGACACGCCCTGTTCACCGTGCGGGTCGTGAACGGCGGTTCGATCTGCGCGTCACCGCTCTGTTCTTCATACTGCTGGCGATCATCTTCTGCGTTCTGGTGTTCTTGGCGCGCACCGCGGCGAGCATCGTCGAGCGCCGTCCCCTGTGGGCCGTTGCCCTGGCCCTGCTCGGCGTCGGGGCCGTTCTGACGTCCCGGTCCCGGTGGCGCAAGGCGTCCGTCACCCGCTACGCCGGCCGCGCCGCCCGGGCGCTGGAGGAAGCAGCCGAGATGGCGTCCGATGACCTGCGCGACACGAGGGTGGTGGAAGCCGGCCGGCCGGCGCCGCCGGCGGAGGAACCGGCAGAGGACGTCGCTGACCCGGTGCCGACGGCCACTGACGCCTGCTTGGCCGACTACACCGGACTGGAACCCGAAGCTTTCGAGCGAGCCATAGCCGACCTGTGCGCCGACAACGGCTGTCACGAGGTGGAAGTGGTCGGGGGCGCGGGCGATTTGGGGGCGGACGTCGTCGCGCTCACGCCGGACGGGCGGCGCGTGGTCATCCAGTGCAAACAGTACGGCGGCACCCACAAAGTCGGCTCACAGGACGTGCAGCGCTTCGGGGGTACCTGTTTCGCCATTCACGAGGCCGATGTCGCAGCGCTCGTCACGACGAGCGAGTTCACGGAGCCTGCCCTGGAGTACGCCCGGCAGTGCGGAATCGTCTGCGTGGACGGCTCCGGCCTGGTGGCCTGGTGCCACGGCACCGGCCCGAGCCCATGGCAACAGACCGGCACCGATTCCTGAGCCGGCCGCACCCAGCCACGCGGCGGTGACGTCCTGCCGAACAAAGGGCGACGGCGGTCACATGGAAGGCGCCGATGCGGGCACCAGTGATCACACTCCCACTTCCGGAGAGGAGATCTTCGTGCACAAGACAACGAGCAAGGGTAAGTGGATCACCGGTGGCGCACGCGAGAAGCTGGCGGAAGTCTTCGCCGGGGAGTACAAGGAGGGCCGGTCGATCAGGGCCATAGCCGAGGCACACGGCCGGTCCTACGGGTTCGTGCATCGCGTGCTCACCGAAGCGGACGTACCGCTCAGGAGCCGCGGGGGCGACGTGCGTTCCGGCACCTCCCGGCAGCCGGGGTGACGACCGCCCGCGGCTGCGCGGGGTCGGCGCCCGACGGCGGCAGGAGAGTGCATACGGTGTCCGCGCGGGGGCAGACGGAAGTCGCCGGGCCAGGTGAAACGGCCTGTGTTTCGAGAAAGGTTGTCGCTGTGCTGCTGCCTGCCGAGAGGGAACTGCGTGCCGTACTGGCCCACTTCGCCGAGGCCCGTTTCCGCCATGACCTGCGGCCCACAGGCCGGTCGAGCCGGGATCTGGAGGACACCTCCCGCAGGCTGTGCGCCATGACCGGCACCGAGTCGGTGGACGAGGCCCTGGCTGCCGCCGACGCCCTCCTGGAACAGCTTCGAGCTGAGCGCCAGGGGTCCGGCACAGCCAGCCGGGCTCTGGCCGCCTGACGCGCCGGCGCGTCCACCGGTGAGCGGGACGGCGAGCGGAGTTCCGTGCCGGCGTCGTCATCGCCAGGCCGAGTGGCTCTGGAGCGCGACCAGGTGGTGAGGCTGCCGCCGATGGCTTCGGCGGGCAGAACGCCCCCTCCCCGCAACCGTGTTCTCTTCCTGGCTCCGGTGGCGGCCGGCTGCACGGCCTGCCCGCCCCGCCACGCCCCTTACGGATGCCCCCCGCGTTGGCTCGTCCGAGTCGCTGGGCGAAGTCCCGTTTCCCCCACCGATCCACACACCCCGTTCCTAGACTCGGGGTGTCAGGGGGACGGCATCGCACAGCGGGGGGCATTGTGGGCGAGCAGTGGAAAGGCATGCCTGATCCAGGCAAGGCCGTTGATCTGGCCGAGTTCATCGGTTTGCTGGGTGGACTGCGTGCATGGGCGGGGACGCCGTCCTATCGCTCGCTGGCCAAGCGGGTCGGGCCGCTGACGGCCCGCTCGGGTCGTCTCGCCGTACACGGTCGTGGATGCGTCTCCGTCTCCAGGCGGAGCGCCGCCCACCCGCCTAAGACCTGCGAGTGGGCGCACACGCCGCCCGAAGGGTCAGAATTCCTGGATTCGGCCGCTCTGAGCGCCCCCATAGTAGGCGTAGACGCCGTTGATGGTGGCCCAGTACCCGGCCTGGACGACGTAGGTGCCCTGCGACGGATCCCCCCACCAGTTCGGTGCGTAGACGTCTTGGGTGGCGCTGCTCGACCATCCGACACACTCCAGGTTGTATGCCTGGGACGTAGTGCCATTGGCGTTGACGCGTTCTACCTGCGCACAGACGTCGATGGGCATGTGGTTCGGGTTCTGGACGTAGATCTCGCCGCCGATCTGGTCGGATCCCTCGAATACCAGGCCGATGGAACACGGCTTGAGCAGAATTCCGCCGGGTTCGGAGGCGTATCCGCTGAGCCGGCAGCTTCCGGAGCTGACGTTCGCCTGCGCGGCCTGGCCGGTAACGACTCCGGCCGCCAGCAGTGCTCCGGTAAATGCGGCTGCGGTCGCAACCCGTGCCCTGTACCTGGCAGTAGCCCGCTGTTTCATGGGTGGCCCCCCATCCCCCGCCGCCTGGATCGGACCAGGCCCGGGAACGCGATTTCGGCGGTTGAGCGTACCGCCGGTGGTGAGGCGGAGGACAGGGTTCACGAACATCCCCGGCCCCAGGAACTGTGCCGCGCCGCTGGGAACACAGCCGTACGGAGCGGCCGGGGCAGTTGAGGCAGCAGGTGGGGTGTGCCAGGCGTGAGCAGGAGCGTCGCGGGTGCAGGGTCCGCGATCCTTGAGGCATGCGTGCCGCCCGCCTGATCCGCATGGCTCTCCTGCTCCAGTCGAGCCCCGGTCTGACCGCCGAAGCCCTTGCCCGTGAGCTGGACGTCTCCAGACGCACCGTGATACGCGACGCCCAGGCCTTGCAGGAGGCGGGCGTTCCCGTCCGGTCCGAACGCGGCCGCGCCGGCGGATACCACCTCGTGCCGGGCCACCGGACCCGGCTCACCACACTCCGACCCACCGAGGCGGAGACCCTCTACCTCTCCGGTCTGCCGACAGCCCTGCGCGATCTCGGGCTGTCGGACGCGGCGGGCACGGCCCGGCTGAAATTGTCGGCCACCCTGCTCCCGTCGCTGCGTGCGGCCGCCGAGTCGTCGGTGCGCCGCTTCCACCTCGACGCCCCGGCCTGGTTCCGCGAGCCGTCGGCACCAGAGCTGCTGCCCGAGCTGGCCCGCGCTGTGTGGTCCGACCGCACCGTGGAACTGACCTACGCCCGGCCAGGACGCGACGGCACCCCACCCCGCACGGTGACCCGCCTCCTGGAGCCGTACGGGCTCGTCCTGAAAGCAGGGGTCTGGTACGTCGTGGGCCGCGTCCCCGGTGAGCCGACAGGCCGGGACGGCACCTGGCGCACCTACCGCGTGGACCGCGTCACGGCGCTCACCCCTGCTCCCGGCGCCGACGAACCCTTCGTACGCGACCCGTCCTTCGACCTGGCCGCCCACTGGCAGGCGCACGCAGCCGCATTCGCCCGGGCCCTGCTGCGTACGACCATCACCGTGCGCGTGACCGGGCAAGGCCTGCGGCGCCTGCCCACCGTGGTGGACCCGGCCGGCGTGGACGAGGCGCTGGCGTCCGCGACCGCGCCGGACGCCGCCGGGCGCGTCACGCTCGGCCTGCCGGTGGAGTCGGAGGACGTCGCCTTCGCCCAGCTGGCCGGGCTGGGCGCGGACGTGGAGGTGCTGGCCCCCGAGGGCCTGCGCGCTCGCTTTCGCGAGCATGCGCGGGCCCTCGCCGCCTTGTACGGTGCGGAGCCGGAGGATCGACGGTAGTCGTCCGCCCTGCCGTATCAGCAGTGGTCGTCCGCCCTGCCGTATCAGCGGTAGTCGTCCGCCGTGGCGTCCTTCCCGCCGTACCTGACCTCCTCGAAGTACGCCCAGGCGTCGGGCTGGCTGCCGTCCACATCGCGCACGCCGTAGGTCCTGGCGAGTTCCGCGCTGGAGGTGGACTTGCCGTTCCAGCGGGCCGCCCGGTCCGGGTCGGCGGCGAGCGCGGCGACCGCGCGGGCGAGGTAGTGCGGCGACTCGGCGATGGCGAAGTCCGGTTCCTGGGCGACGGCGTCCCGCCAGTTGTCCTCCGTGACGCCGAAGTGGGTGAGCATCTGCTCCGAGCGCAGGAAGCCCGGCGTGACGGCGACCGCCGTGCCCCCGTACTCCGCCAGTTCCTCTCCCAGCCCGAAGGCGATCCGGATCGGTGCGTTCTTCGCCAGGTCGTAGTACAGGTTCTCGCGGTACCGGCGGTTGGAGACCGCCGTACCGTCGGTGACCTCGACGTGCAGCGGCGCGTCCGAGCGGACCAGCAGCGGCAGGGCGAGTGCCGCGGTGATCACGTGGGAGCGTACGCCCAGCTCCAGGATGCGCAGGCCGTCGGCGAGCGGCGTCTGCCAGCTCTTCTTGCCGAAGACGGAGCCGACGAGCAGGTGCTCGCCGCCCCACAGGTCGTTGACCAGGATGTCGAGCCGCCCCTGGTCGCGGTCGATCCTGTCGACGAGAGCCCGTACCTGGTCCTCGTCCAGATGATCGGTGGGTACGGCGACACCGGTGCCGCCGGCCTGCGTGACCAGCTCCGCGGTCTCCTCGATGGTCTCCGTGGTCCGGCCGACCTCACTGACGTGGGCGCGGGTGGTGCGGCCGGTGACGTAGACGGTGGCACCGGCACGGCCGAGTTCGACGGCGAGAGCACGTCCGGCGCCGCGTGTGGCCCCGGCGACGAGCGCGATCCGGCCGGCGAGCGGACTCTGCTGGCTGATGCCCTCGCTGTTGGTGTCCTTGTTCTTCTCCATGCCACCACGGTGCACGCCCAAGGTGACAGATCCTGTCACCCTTACCGAGTGCCGGGCGCCCGGGCACACAGTGCGTGGTCGATCAGGGCGCTGGCCGCGTTCTCCTGCGCCACTATGTGCTGCGCGGTGTCGCCGCGGGCCTCGGACATGGAGACCACCGCGCTTCGCCTGCCGTCGTCGGTGACGCCGTTGAGGGTGATGTAGCCGCCGTCCCCGCCCTCATGGCCCCAGTAGGTCCCTCCGCAGCTGAGGGGGCGTTCGACCAGGCCGAGCCCGTATCGGCCGCCGGGCCACAGCCGTTGGACCTCCCCGCTCACGGGGACGGTCTGCTTCATCTTCGCCAGCTGCCGTGCCGGAAGGAGGCGGCCGCCGAGCAGCGCGCGGAAGAAACGGTTCTCGTCCCGCGTGGTCGTGACCCACGAAAGGTTCTCGTGATCCACCGGTATCTGGTCGGTGACATCCACCCGGGAGCCGGGGCCGAAGAACTGGTAGGCCTGGGCATGGGGCCGGGGCAGGCTGGGCGAGGTCCCCATCCACCGGGTCTGGTCCAGGCCCAGCGGGCGCAGGATGCGGATGTCGATCTCCTGGTGGGCGGGGTGGCCGGTGACCTTCTGGATGATCATGCCGAGCAGGACGTAGTTGGTGTTGGAGTATGTCCAGCCCTCGCCGGGCGGGAAATCCGGCTTGTGGGCCATGGCGAGGTCGATCAGCTGCTCGGGCTCGTGGACGCGGTGGCGCTGCTGGTAGTACTCCTTGGGCGTGGTGTATCCGGGCAGGGCGTCGTGGATACCGCTGGTGTGCTGGAGCAGTCGGCGGATGGTGACCCGGCTGCCGTCGTTGCCGTGACCGCGCACCACCCCGGGCAGCCAGTGGTCGACCGTGTCGTCCAGGGACAGCCTGCCCTCGGCCTCCAGTTGCAGGACCACAGTGGCAACCAGCGTCTTGGAGGTGCTGGCCATGCGGAAGTAGCCGTCGGACGTGACCGGGCGGCCGGTGTTCACGTCGGCGGTGCCGCTGGTGGCGACGGACTGCCGGCCGTCGGGCGCAACGACGCGGGCCTGCACACCGCTGACACCGAGGTGGTGGATCGTTGCGGCGTCCTTGCGGAGCTGCTCCGCAGCGGAGCGAGGGGCAGGCTGGGCAGCGGGGGTACCCGAGCAGGAGGTGAGCAGCGTAGCGACACCGAAGGCGGTGACGGTGGCGATGGCGAGGCGCTTTCGCAGAATCGAACCCATGGCCGAACGCTAGTTTCGCCCCCGCGGAGGGCACGATCCGGCGCACCCCAAGATCACAACGGGGGGTATCCCCCGGAGCGGGTTGTTACCGGTCTGACGCTGACCTGCCACCACGCGGCGCGCCGGTGAGCAGCTCGGAATCGATCAGCACAGTCGCAGGCCTCCGGCGTGTGTGGGCGGGCGCCGGGGCCCTCGGGGCGCGAAGCTAAGAGGGTGACGATCAAAAGCGAGCATCCGGCGAGTGCTGAGCAGATCTACGCAGCATTGGTCGCTCTCGGGGCCGTACCGGCGACGGATCCCAAGGCACGGCCCGAGGGAGCACAGCAATCGGACCGTCTGCGGCTGCTGGGCAATCTGCTGGCCAAGACAGAGGCGGAGATCACCACCGCCACCCGCCTGACCGAGGAAGGAGAGATCGAGGACGTCCTCGACACCATGCTCGGCTGGACGGACCAGCTCGGCTCCGACCCCAGCCTTGCGGTCAACGTCCTGAGCAACAGACTGCAACGCACCGCCATGCAAGTCTCGGAATCCGACGCAGAGGACACCCCTCCGGGCCAGGAGGCGTCCTTCGCCGCCGCCATGACGGCGCTGTACACCCTCAGCGCCCAAGTCCACGCCGACCAAGGTGACGTGGAGGGAACCCGCCGGGCTCTGAGCGGAGCGGAAGAAGCCCTCATCGACATCATCCAAGGCATGCACGACCTGCGCGTCGCCATCGGCGACGCGCCCGGACCCGAGCACGAGACCGACGTCTGACCTGCGTGACTCCTCTCCCGCACGAGCAGACCTGTCTGCGCTGAGGTTGTCACCGCAGGCCACGTCCTTCGGCAACCGAGCGCACACGGTCGCTTCGGCGGCGAGGCCGGCCGGGTCGCGCAGGACCGGGGGAGGCCGCGCGGGCGCGGGCGGCCGTGTGCGGCCGGCTGCCGTCGTACGGCGACGCGGTCGATGCCGATGCCGTACCACCGCGCGGTCCCGTTCCGTCCCCGGAACGCCCCGGACCGCCGAAAGCGTGCCACGCGTCGACGGCACCGCCCCACGGCTCAGGGCTACTCGCGGACCTCGGCGTTCACTGCGCGAGGCACGTCACCGCTGTCCGCGTCCAGGCTCGCGAGCAGGCGCAGTCCGTCCTCGGCGGGGCTCCCGGGAACCGCGGACAGCACCAGCAACTCCATGCCCGATTCGTCGGGCAGCGCGAAGTTCTCCTGGTGCAGTTCGAGGAGTCCGACCAGCGGGTGCCGGTAGGCCTTGCGTCCATGGGTGCGGGCGCGTACGTCGGCGCGGGCCCACAGGCGGCGGAAGCGCTCGCTGCCCATCGCCAGTTCGCCGACGAGCGAGGTCAGGCGGGGGTCGTCGGGGTATGTGCCGGCGGCCAGGCGCAGGTGCCCGACCACGTCGAGGGTGCATGTCTCCCAGTCCGCGTACAGGCCGCGCTCGGCCTCCTCGAGGAAGATGTGCCGGGCGATGTTCAGGCCGGGTATCGGCTTGCCGAACAGGAGCCCGGCGAGGCGGTTGCCCGCGAGCACGTCCAGGCGGTGGTCCATGATCAGCGCGGGTGCGTCGGTGACCAGACCGAGCACGCGCAGCAGTTCCGGCCGGACCCGGCCGCTCGGTGCCTTCGTACGGCGGCGGCGCTGCCGGGCGAGCCGCTCGAGGTGCCCGCGTTCGGTCTCGTCCAGACCGAGGACGCGGGCGAGCGCGTCGAGGACCTGTTCGGACGGCTGGGTCGCGCGGCCCTGTTCCAGGCGTATGTAGTAGTCGACGCTGACCCCGGACAGGTGCGCGACCTCTTCACGGCGCAGCCCCTGGACCCGGCGGCGGCTGCCGGCGGGGATACCGGCGGCGGCCGGGTCGACGCGCGCGCGCCTGGTCCGGAGAAAGCCCGCAAGATCGTCCATGCCTCCAGTATGGCCTCGGCGCTGCCCGTGAAGGTGGCCCTGCCAGTACCAGGAAGACCAGTCCGATGGACGAAGCGTCCCTGAACGCCGGACGCCACCGCGTCCAGGATCGAAGGCATCCGATCCGAAGGAGCCCGTCATGAAGACGCTGATCGTCCACGCCCACCCTGAGCCGAAGTCGCTCAACAGCTCGCTGAAGAATCTCGCGGTGTCCACGCTGGAGAGCGCCGGGCACGAGGTGCGGGTGAGCGATCTCTACGCGATGAACTGGAAGGCGGTCGTGGACGCCACGGACTACGGCCCCAACGCCTCGACGCCGCTGAGGGTCGCCGCGGATTCCGGCCGGGCCTTCCAGGCCGGGACACTCACCCCGGACGTCGTCGCCGAGCAGGAGAAGCTGCTGTGGGCCGACATGATCATCTTCCAGTTCCCGCTGTGGTGGTACAGCATGCCCGCGATCCTCAAAGGCTGGGTGGACCGGGTCTTCACCTACCGCTTCGCGTACGGCGTCGGCGAGCACAGCGACACCAAGTACGGCGAGCGCTTCGGCGAAGGCACCCTCGCCGGCAGGAAGGCCCTGCTGTCGGTGACCGTCGGCGGCCCCGAATCGCACTACGCCGCCCGCGGGATCAACGGCCCCATCGACGATCTGCTCTTCCCGATCCAGCACGGCATCCTCTACTACCCGGGCATCGAGGTGCTGCCACCGTTCGTACTGTTCGGCACCGACCGGATAGGCGAGGAGGACTATCCGGACGTCGCCAAGGCCTGGGAAGAGCGCCTGCTCACCCTGGAGTCGACCGAGCCGATCGCGTTCCGGCGGCAGAACTTCGGTGACTACGAGATCCCCTCCCTGCACCTGAAGGAGGGGCTGGAGCCCGCGGGCCGTACAGGTTTCGGGCTGCATGTGCGCGGCTGAGCCGCGCATCGGATGTGCCCGTCGGGTGAGTGATCACTGACGCGATGTGGGACCGGATCGAGCCGCCGATGCCGGCCGATCCGGTCCGCGGTCGTGGTGGGCCGATCACCATCGGACTCAGGAGGCCATCGCAAGCGTGCTTTTGCCCGCTGTCGCGGCTGCAAGGAGCCTGACGGCATCGGGCCATCTCTTACGGGCACCCTGCCGCGCGATGCCCCGGACGGCTCCCAGCTGCCGGTCGAATCCTGGAGGTCTGGTCGGGTTTGCAGCGTGGTCGGCCCAGGCCGGTGCGGGGAACTCGGATGCGTTCGAGTAGCGGGCGTGCGCAGATGCTGTCGTGGCGTTGGCCGTGCGTCAGCAGGATCGCGAGCGGGCGTCCTTTGCCGTCGCAGGCACGGTGGATTTCGCTGGTCAGTCCGCCACGGGATCGACCGAGGGCGTGCTCGACCGGTTCGTCCTGGGGGTGGTCACCCCCCTCCTGGCGTCAGCTCGGCACGGTGGTCTCGTTCTGCCCCGGAGGTACCGGGGGTTGTCCCCACCCCAACACTCCCGGCAGCTCCCTCGTTCGCGGCTCGCCCCGCTGGAAGCGTAGGGGGCACCGGAAGACCCCCGGCAGCGCAACCGAACGAAGGGCAGACTTCGATGACCGACCCCATACCGAAGCAGCAGTCGCGCCGCCGCACCGCCCTGCGGCTGTCCGCAGGCGCCGCCGTCCTCTGCCTGACCGCCGGGGCCGGCAGCGCCACCGCGACGGCGGCCGACCTGGGCGCCGGCCGGGCGCACCGCGGCACCGTGGTCTCGGTCACCCCGCTCGCCTTGCTGGACAGCCGGCAGGCCACCAACAGTGTCCGGGACGCCGGCTTCGTCACCCCGGCCGAACGGGGCGGGGTCGAGCTGGAGCGCGTGGTCTACCGGACCGTCACCCCGAAGGGTCGGCCCACCACCGCGAGCGGGCTGGTGGCGCTCCCGCGTGATCCGGGGCCGCGCGCACTGACCACCGTCGAGTACGCGCACGGCACCATGGCCTACCGAGGTGAGGCTCCGTCAGTGGCGGACGGGCCCAACCGCGCGGCGGCTGTGATGTTCGCCGGGGACGGCTTCGCCGCGGTGGCACCGGACTACCTCGGGCTGGGAGTCGGGCCCGGCACCCACCCGTACCTGGACGCGCCCTCGGAGACCACGGCCTCGACCGACCTGCTGGTCGCCGCCCGGGAGGTCGAGGCCCGGCACGGCATGCGCGCCGACGGCAGGGTGCTGGTGACCGGCTTCTCCGAGGGTGGGGCGGCCGCGATGAGCATCGGGCGGGCGTTGCAGCACGGGCAGGTCCCCGGGTACCGGCTGACCGCACTGGCCCCGGTGAGCGGACCGTACGACCTGACGGGCAGCGAGCTACCGGCCGCCCTCGACGGCCGACTTCTCGGCACACATGCCACGTTCTACGCCTCGGACATGGTGGTCGCGTGGAACCGGCTGCATCGGCTCTACGGCTCGCCCTCCGACGCCTTCCAGGCGCCCTACGACCGCACCGTCACGGACCTGTTCGACGGCGAGCACACCGACCCGCAGGTGGCCGCCGCCCTCCCGGACAGCCTGCGGCAGCTGTTCACCCCCGCCTTCCTGCGGCAACTCCAACATCCGACCGGGAAGTTGGCGCAGATGTTCCGGGTGGCGGACAGCGTCTGCCAGTGGGCCCCGCACGTACCGGTCCGGCTCTACGACGCGGGCGGCGACCGGGATGTGGCACCTGCCAACACCCTCAGCTGCAAAGCCCAGTTGGCGGCTGCCGGGGTCGACGCGCCGGTGATGGACGCGGGCGCCGCCGACCACAACGGCTCGGCGCTGGTCTCCTACCCCCTCATCCGCACCTGGTTCGACACCCTCGCCGGACACTGAGGCCCAGCTGTCGCCAGGCGGACTGACACTCGCCCGGCGCTACTACCTCCATCTCAGCCCGGAAAGTGCCGTGACGGCGGATCCTCGTCACGCCTGCCGGAGAGGTGTCGGCAGCAGATGAGTGCCCGCCCGGAAAGCTGCCGCCTGCCCAGGGCCGTCGTCAGACGGTGGTGACCGTGGTGCCTGCCGCTTCGAGTGCGGTGATCTGATCGGCGGGGGCGCCGGTGTCGGTGACGAGGGTGTGCAGGAGTCGTACGGGGCCGACGTGGGCGAAGGCGGTGCGGCCGAGTTTGCCGCTGTCGGCGGCCACGATCGTACGGCGGGCGGCGGCCATGGCGGCCTTCTTGACGGTGGCGTCGTCGAGGTCGTAGGCGGTCAGACCGTCAGCGGCGCCGAGGCCGCAGCAGCCGAGGACGGCGGTGTCGAAGCGCAGGGCGGAGATCGAGGCGAGGGCCAGGGGGCCGGTGAGGGCGCCTTCGGCGGCGCGGGGGCGGCCACCGGGGACAAGGAGGGTGGCCGGTCCGGGGGTGTCCCCGAAGACGTGCACGGCGGGCAGGGACAGCGGCATCACGGTCACGGGGCGTTCGCGCAGCAGACGGGCCACCTCCAGGCAGGTCGTTCCGCTGTCGAGGAGCACGGTCTCGCCGTCGGTGATCAGCGCGGAGACGGCGGCGGCGATCCGGCGCTTGGCGTCGACGGCCTCGCGGGCGCGCAGCGCGAACGGCGGTTCCTCGCCGCGCAGGAGCAGGGTGCGGGCACCGCCGCGGAAGCGTTCCAGAATGCCCTGGGCTGCCAGGGTGTCGAGGTCCCGCCGGATGGTCATCTCGGAGGCGGCGGTGAGTTCGGCGAGTTCGAGGACGGTCGCGCTGCCGGCGTCCCGGACGGTCTCGGCGATCAGGGTGTGACGCTCCGCGGTGTTCATACCGAGATTGAACCCCATCCACTCAACGCACAACAATGATGTTCGTTAGATGAGTTTCGAACATTGAATATGTTCGTTAGGGTCGAGGGCATGAAACCCTCCCTCCGGGCCGCCCGCGTGGCGACCTACGTCTACTTCGTTCTCTGCGGCACCCTCATGGGCGCATGGGTCGTCCACATCCCCGCCCTCGAAACGCGCGTAGGCATCAGTCACGCCACCCTCGGCGGCCTGCTCGCGCTGCTCGGCCTCGGTGCCTTCGCAGGCATGCAGGCTGCCGGCCGCATCACCGACCGCCTCGGCGCCCGCGTCGTCGTCCCCGCGTCCGGAGCCCTGTGCGCCGGGTCGCTGGTGCTGCCCGGTCTCGCGCCGAACCCGTGGACGCTGGCCGTCGCGCTGGTGGTCTTCGGGTTCACCAACGGCTGCCTGGACGTGAGCATGAACGCCCACGCCGTCCACGTGGAGAAGGCCTACGGGCGGCCGGTCATGTCCGGCTTCCACGCCACCTTCTCCGTCGGCGGAGTGATCGCCGCCCTGGCCGCCGCCGCGGCCACCGCTGCCGGCCTCGGCCCGACCGCCACCCTCGCCCTGCTCGGCGCCGCGGGCCTCGCCACCGCCCTGTTCACCGCCGGCAGCCTGCTGCCCGCCACCACACCGCCCGCCGAAGCCGACCACGCCGGAAGCGGCACCGCCAAAGCCCCTGCGGCCAGCGGCACCGGCAACGTCCGCCGCCGGATCCGGATCTTCGCCGTCCTCGCGCTGATGGTCATGCTGTGCGAAGGCGCGGCCAACGACTGGAGCGCTCTGCACCTCAAGGACGTCCTCGGCACGCCCGCGAGCACCGCGGCATGCGCGTACGGCACCTACGCCGCCGCGATGACCACCGGCCGCCTGCTCGCCGACGGGATCGTGACCCGCTACGGCTCGATGGCGGTCCTGCGCTACGGTGCGCTCACCGCGGCCGTCGGCATCACCGTCGCCGCCCTGACCCCCTGGGTGTGGGCGGCCTTCGCAGGATGGGCGCTGTTCGGCCTCGGCCTGTCCGGCTGCGTTCCCCAGCTGCTCAGCGCCGCCGGCCACGCCGACCCCGCCGCCGCAGGAGCCAACGTCTCCCGCGTCGCCGCACTCGGCTACCTCGGCATGCTCGCCGGCCCCGCCGTCATCGGCTGGCTCACCCACGTCACCGCCCTCAACCACGCCTTCCTGCTGCTCACCTTGATGTGCGCCGCCACTGCCGCGACCGCCGGGGTCCTGCGCACCACCACCCCCGGCACGCCCGCGGCCGGCCCGACACCCGCCTCGGCGAACAGTGCCCGCTGACCAGGAGGTTGTTGCCGGGCGCATCGCCGGGTGCCGGGACGCTGCGCTGCGCGAGCCGGACCGCCCCCACGAGGAGTGGTACGGGCTATGGGTCACCGCAAGGAGGCCCCCGCCCTGACACCGCCGTCGGCCGCGCAGACTGCGGACTACTGGACGCTTGAATCCCTGGCCGGGTCCACGCACGGGAAGCCGCGGTCCACCGTGAACCCGTCCACCCGGTCGGCGCGCATCCGTCCGCCGACCGCGTCGTCCGCCTCCAGCACCGTGACGTCGAGCCCGGCGACGGCCAGGTCGTGGGCACACGCGAGCCCGGCGACCCCGGCACCCACCACGACGACGTCCGCGGCCACCGATCCACCCGGCACGGCCACCACCTCTCCTCGTTCCTCAAGCGGCGCTTCCCCCACGGAACCGTCGCTCCGGCGTCTTCCCGGACACTTCCCCGCCGGCCGCCCCCGCGGATGCGCACGCACCCGAACGGGGCCGCCGGCGGCCCGCCGCATCCGCCACCGGCCGACGATGCGAAACCATCCGAGAGTCACCTCACCGGAAGCGGAAGTGAGCCCCCATGCAGACCTCGGTCGTCGTGTTCACCTGTGATCTGCGCCTGTCCGACCACCCGCCGCTGCACGCCGCAGTGCAGGGAGGAGGCCGGGTGGTACCGCTGTTCGTGCGGGACCCGGCCGTCGACGCAGCGGAGTTCGCCGCGCCGAACCGGCTCGCGTTCCTCGCCGACTGCCTGCGGGACCTCGATGCCCGGCTGCGTGAGCGGGGCGGCCGGCTGGTGCTGCGCGAGGGCGACACCGTCACGCAGGTGTGCCGGGTGGCCGCCGAGGCGGACGCCGACGAGGTGCACATGGCCGCCGACGTGAGCGCCTTCGCGCAGGCCCGCGAACGGCGGCTGCGCCGGGCGCTGGAGGCCGACGGGCGGCGCCTGTACGTACACGACACGGTGAGCACCGCCGTGGCCCCGGGGGCAGTGACGCCGGCCTCCTCCGACCACTTCGCGGTGTTCACGCCGTACTACCGGCGCTGGACCGAACACGGCCTGCGGGATGTGCTGGACGCGCCGCGCAGGGTCAGCGTGCCGGAGGATGTGGGTTCGGCCGCGCTGCCGGAGCGTGGCGAGGTGAGCGGCGTGTCCCCCGGACTGTGCGCGGGCGGCGAGACGGTGGGGCGGCGCAGGCTCACCGCGTGGCTGCGCTCCGGCGTGGCCGGCTACGAGGCACGACACGACGACCTGGCGGGCGACGCCACCTCCCGGCTCTCCCCCCACCTGCACTTCGGCACCGTGTCCCCGGTCGAGGTGGTGCACCGGGCGCGCAGGGCCGGCGGGGCGGGGGCGGAGGCGTTCGTACGGCAGATCGCCTGGCGCGACTTCAACCGCCAGGTGCTCGCCGCACGCCCCGACGCCGCGGCGCACGACTACCGCACGCGCCGCGACCGGTGGCGCGCCGGCATGACGGCGGAGGCGGATGCCGAGGCATGGCGGGAGGGCCGTACCGGCTACCCGATGGTGGACGCGGCGATGCGGCAGCTGCGCCAGGAGGGCTGGATGCACAACCGGGGCCGGCTGCTGACGGCGAGTTTCCTCACCAAGACGCTGTACGTCGACTGGCGGGTCGGGGCCCGGCACTTCCTCGGCCTGCTCGTCGACGGCGACGTGGCGAACAACCAGCTGAACTGGCAGTGGATGGCGGGCACCGGCACCGACACCCGGCCCAACCGGGTGCTCAACCCCGTCGCCCAGGGCAAGCGGTACGACCCGGACGGAGCGTATGTACGGCGCTGGGTGGAGGAACTCGCGGACGTGCCGGGGGCCACCGTGCACGAACCGTGGAAACTCCCCCCGCAGGAGCGCTCCAGGACCGGTTACCCCGAGCCGGTGGTGTCCCTGGCCGAGGGTCTGGAACGCTTCAAGCGGGCCCGAGAGCGAACCTGAACCTCCCCTGTCGGTCCGCTCGCGGTGGCCGTCCGCTCACCCCCTGGTGGACAGGGCCCGCAGCGCCTCCACCGCCTGCGCCAGCCCGGCCGGCCTGAGAACGCCCGCGGGCCGGGAGGGGCTCCACCCGGGTCCGCCCAGCAGCACCGCCGGACCACGCCGGGTCCCCTTCATGCCCCAGCGGAGCGCGGCGACATGGCGGGCCAGGGCCGGGTCTGCACTCGCGCTCCCCTGGGCCCACAGCACGACCGCGGCCGGGCCGAGCCGGCGTACCGCCGCGTCCAGCGCCTCGGCGGGCACCGCGGCGCCCAGCATCCGCACCGGCAGGCCCTCCCGGCCGAGCGCCGCGTGCAGCGCTTCCAGGGGCAGGGTGTGCTGTTCGCCGGGGACGCAGGCCAGCAGGACGCAGCCGGCCGCGGCGGAGGCCGCGGGGACGGCGGGCGGCGCGCTGCGGCGCAGCACGGTGGAGACATGCCAGGACAGCAGGTGCTCCACCTCCACGTACCGGTCACCGGAGGAGGCCCAGCGGCGTCCTACGGCGTGCAGGGTGGGCACCATCACCTCCTGCCAGGCGACGACGAGGCCGTGGCGCTCGACGGCGGCGGCGAGCTGCTCGTCGAGCGCGGGGGCGTCCAGCCGTACGGCGGCGCGCGCCAGGCCGCGGCACTCCTGACGGACGTCACCGAGCGGCAGCGCGCCGGCGGCCCGTGACCGCCCCGCGGGTGGTGGGGGTGCGGGAGCGGCGGCCTCGGCCGGGACGGACGGGGCGGCGGTGGCCGTACGGGCGGCACGGGCCGCGTCGGCGGGCGGGATGCCGGTCGCCGTCAGCCGGCACATCTCCTCGACCGTCAGCACGTCCGCCGCCGTCCAGCGGCGGTGGCCGCCCTCGGTGCGTACGGTCGGTCCGATGCCGTAGCGTCGGTCCCAGGAGCGCAGGGTCATGGGCGACACGCCGAGGCGGCGGGCCAGTACTCCGGTGCTCAGACCGGCATCGCCCGGCACGGCGGGCTGCTTGTCGGAAGGCTGCTCGGCGGAGTTCACGGCGGTCAAGTGTTCCCCTCTTCACGGTCCCCGGCGAGTTCACGGTCTGCGGCGAGCCGAAGGGGAGCCGCACCCGCGAGCCGTCCGGTCAGCCTGCCCGCTCCCCCGGCTCGACCGTCAGACTCCGGCCGAGGCGCAGGAGACCGCGCCGGGCGTGGCTCTTGACCGTACCCAGCGGCCATCCGGTGACGTCGGCGATCTGGGTCTGCGTCAGGTCGCCGTAGAACGCCAGGCAGAGCACCCGCCGCTGGGCCTCGGGCAGGCGCCGCAGCTCGCGGGTGACGTCCACACGGTTCAGGGCCGCGTCCTGCGCGTACGACGGGTCCGGGACACAGGCCGATGCACGCGCCGCCGCCGCGGCGGCGTCGGCACGCCGGGTGCGGGCGGACAACGCGTCGGCGATCTTGCGCCGTGCGATGCCCACGAGCCAGGCGGGCAGCGGCCCACGGCCCGGAAGGTAGCCGTGGCGGCCCCGCCAGGCGGCGAGGAACACCGTCTGGGTGACGTCCTCGGCTTCCGCACCGTCCCCCAGCGACCGCCGCGCCAGCGACAGGACGAGGGGACCCCAGCGGCGGTAGACCGTCTCCATGACGTCCTCGTCCCCCGCCGCGAAACGCGAGGCCAGCTCGGTCTCCGGGTCCGCCGTGGGCGCGGGTGCGGCTTCGGTGACAGCCGGTGCGGTCATGTGGCCTGCTCCTTGTCCGGAGGCTCCCTGCCTCACGGCAACGCTCCGCCCGGGCCCGCCAGGGCGGCAACTCGCATCGAATCTGCATCGGGTCCTTCGGGGGCACAAGGCCGGCCGTCAGGCACTCTCCTCTTCCCGGAAGAGGGTGCGGGGTCGCCGTTCCCCTGCCGGGAAGCGGCCGCCCGGATGCCCCGCGGCGGGCCGGGTGGGCCACCACACCGGGTCCCCAAGGTCCCGTACGAGGGCAGGCACCAGCAGAGAGCGCACCACCAGGGTGTCCAGCAGCACGCCGAAGGCGACGATGAAGGCGATCTGCACCAGGAAGGCGAGCGGGATGACGCCGAGCGCGGCAAAGGTCGCGGCGAGCACCACGCCGGCGGAGGTGATGACCCCACCGGTGGTGACGAGCCCGCGCCGTACGCCGTCGCGGGTGCCGTGGAGCAGGGTCTCCTCGCGGACCCGGGACATCAGGAAGATGTTGTAGTCGACGCCGAGGGCGACCAGGAAGACGAACCCGTACAGCGGCACCGACGGATCGGTTCCGCTGAAGCCGAACAGGCGTCGGAAGACCAGGGCCGCCACTCCGAGGGTCGCGGTGAAGTTGAGGGCGACGGTCAGCACCAGCAGGAGGGGCACAGCGAACGAGCGCAGCAGCAGAACGAGGACGCCCAGGACGACGGCGAGCACCACCGGGACGACGACGGCGCGGTCGCGTTCGGCCGCGCGCAGGGTGTCGTACTGCTGGGCGGTGTAGCCGCCGACGAGGGCGTCCGCGCCGGGCAGGGCGTGCAGCTCGGTGCGCAGCCGGCCCACGGTGTCCCGGGCGGCCTCGGTGTCGGGAGCCGCCTGTGCGGTCGCTTCCAGCCTGACCCGGCCGTCCACGACCCACGGCTCCCCCGTCCGGTGGTCCGCGGCGCCGGTCGCGGTCACCGCCGCGACGCCGGGGGTGTCGTGCACGGTGCGCTCCACCCGGGAGGCGGAGGCGGCGTCGGCGAGGATCACCACGGGCGTGCCCGCGCCGGCCGGGAAGTGCCGGGCCAGGGTCTGCTGGGCGGCCACGGACGGCACGTCCCGCACGAACGTCTCGTCCAGCGGCACGCCGCGCGAGTCCAGGGTGAAAGCGCCCGCCGAGCAGACGAGGAGGCCGGTGAGGGTGAACGCCCACACCCGGCGTGGCGCCCGGTCGACCAGGCGGGCGACGCGCTGCCACAGTCCGGCGGCACCCGCCGCGCTCTCGGGTGTGGCGGGCCAGTAGGCGCGGCGGCCGAGGAGGGCGAGGACGGCGGGCAGGAAGGTGAGCGCGCTCAGCAGGGCGCAGGCGATGCCGACGGCGCCGACCGGGCCGAGGGCGCGGTTGTTGGTGAGGTCGCTCAGCAGCAAAGCGATCAGTCCGAGGGCGACGGTGGCGGCGCTGGCCAGGACCGCCGGGGCCGAGCGGCGCAGGGCGGCGCGGGCGGCGTCGGCGCGGTCCCGGCCTGCGGCCAGTTCCTCCCGGCAGCGGGCGGTGACCAGCAGCGCGTAGTCCGTCGCGGCGCCGATGACGAGGATCGACAGGATGCCCTGCACCTGGCCGTCGACGCGCACCAGGCCGTGGTCGGCGAGTGCATACACGACGGCGCAGGCCAGCCCCAGGGCGAACACCGCACCGGCGATGACGACGAGGGGCAGCAGCAGGGAGCGGTAGACCAGCAGCAGGATGACCAGGACGGCGGCCAGGGCGACCCCGAGGAGCACCCCGTCGATGCCGGAGAAGGCGTCCGCCAGGTCGGCCCGGGTCGCGGCAGGTCCGGCCAGCTGGACCCGGGTGCCGGGCACCTTCTCGGCCACCGCCCGCACCCGTTCCAGGGTGGGCGCGAGCCGGTCGCCCTGGTCGGGGCGCAGCGGTACGACGGCCTGGAGTGCGGCGCCGTCCTGTGCGGGCAGCGCCGGGGAAGGGGGCCCGGCCACTCCGGGCGTACGGGCGAGCCCGGCGACCGCCGCGGTGGCCGCCCGCTGCCGCCCGGTGACGGCCTCTCCGCCGTCGGCGGTCCACACCACGATGACCGGCAGGGTCTCGCGCTGCTGGAAGGTGGTCTGCTCGCGCAGGACGCGGGTGGACTCGGCGCCGCGCGGCAGGAACGCGGCCTGGTCGTCGGTGGCGACCTCGCCCAGCCGTCCGGCGAAGGGCCCCAGAAGCGCCCCGACCACCAGCCATACGGCGATCAGAGCGAGCGGGATGAGGCTGCGCGTTCGGCGGCGCGGGGGCGTCATGTGACTCCTCGGGGCGTTGAGCAGCGGGGAAAGGCTCGGCCGTGAACGATGTCGGTGGTCGAGCCGTCCCGCGTCGCGGGGCTGTCCCTCCGCTGCTTGCTTCCCTCCGCGCCGAACAGTCGGATGCGGGTCGCCGCCCATGGTGCGGGCGGCGCATCATCGACCCGCGCGGGCGGACCGAAGCCCTGGCAGACTTTCTGCACACCTACAACCACCACCGCTGCCACACCGCACTCGGCGGCCACCCACCGATCAGCCGTGTCAACAACGCTCCAGGTCAATACACCTAGACGGTGCGCCTCAGATTCTCGGCGAATGCGCGTGCCGCCGCGAGATCCGTGTGGTCAGGTCGCCCCTTGCGGATGCCACCGACCAGTTTGAACGGTGCCCAGGTGTCGAAGCCGCGGCAGGAGAAGGTGTCTTCCACCGCCAAGCCCTTGTCTTCCAGCAGTCGCGCCATCGGGCCGAAGCGAGGCGAGGGCAGACCGCTTGTCGCGAACACGAACGCCCGGCCCCGCCGCCGGGGAAGCGCGGCGGCGAACTCGCGCAGACGCGGGTGGAACTTCTGGAGGAAGATTCCCGAGCCGAAGCCGACGAGGTCGTATCCCTCCAGGCTGTGGGCCTCTTCCGGCTCCACCACGGGTGCTCCCAGCACCTCGCCCATGACCTCGGCGACCCTGCGCGTGTTTCCGTGCGACACCGACGTGCAGATGATCAGGGTTTTGCCCATCGTTTTCTCCCTCTGCCGTTGTTGCGCCTGCCTCATCCGAGCACACGGGGACCGTCGGGTTGCAAGCGGGGGCGCAGGTGCGTGAGAAGATGCACGGGAATGTGCCCGGGCCAGGGAGAGGCCGACGGGCAGGCCTGGACAGCAGGGGCGGCGGGAGGGCTCATGCGGCTTCACGAGCTGTTTCCCTCCGTGGCCGCGCATGTGCCGGCCGGGGCGGAAGTGTCCGGGCACCTCGGCGATCCGCCCACCGTCCTGGCCGTTGCACAGATACTGCGCGAACAGCAGCACGGGCTGTCGGATTCCCCTCGCCTACTGGAGCAGTTCACTCTCGGCGTGTTGGGCGATGTCCAGCGGTTGCGGGCTGCCGACCCTGCCGTGCCCGAGGCGGCCTGTGTCGCGCTGGCCATGCTGACGTGCTGGGTTCCGGCGCGGCGCGCGTTCGAGCACGCGCAGCCGCTGGAGATGTGGCGGTGGCTGCACAGCGCGTTCGGTGCTCCCGTCACCCGGGAAGCCGGCACCGCCGACATCGACCTGGCGCCGTTGGACCGTGCCCTTCGAAGCGCCACATGGACTGCGCTGGTGCAGCCTGCCTTGATCATGCTGGCCCCGGTCCTGTTCCACCTGAACACCACCGCTCAGACGGCCGAGGAACTGGCCCGGCAGCTGTGCCAACCCGTCCTCGGCCTGTGCCGGGCCCTGCTCGCGAGGGGCGACGTGTTCGTGGTGGAGGCGGCCGTGCATCTGGTGAAGTACCTGGTCCGGCAACAGCAGCGCGACGACGCCCGTGAACTGGGGCACGCGTTGGAGGAGCTGCTGTATGCGCGTCCCGGCCATCCCATGGCGGGTGCCATCGCCGTACTGCTGTCCGGTGAGCAGCCGCCGATCACCCACCGGCGGCCGGACCGGATCGCCCAGTGGGCTCTCGGCCGCCTCACCCTGAACCCGTACACCGTGCTGGCATTGAGCACGAACACGGCGGTGCGGATGAGCGCTGGCGAACTGGCCGCGTTCTTTCCCACGGTCCTGTCCCGGCTGGAGACGGTGGTCGGCCTCGTCGAGCAGGAGGAGGATGCGGCGCAGCGATCGCGGGACCGGGGCACGGTGTGGTCCATGTCCGGGCCGCTGGTGCACTCGCTGCTCCAGGCAGGCGACGTCGAGCGTCTGATGCAGTGGGTGTCGGTCTGGTACGGCGTCGGGCCGGGAGAGCGGCGCAGCGGCCGGTGCCTCGTGCTCGCTGCCGGAGGGAGTCGTGCCTGGTACCGGCCGCAGACGGCTCCCAGCTCCGGGGACAACGCCGCGCTGGTGCGACTGACCGCGGCGATGAACGCAGCCCTCGGCCAGAGCCTGGTCACGACAGGCCTGGCTGACACGGCGCTGACGACTCCCGCGACCGGCCGCAAGTCCTTCGCCTGTGCCGGCGAGTTGGAGGACGCGCTGCTCGCCTACCTCGACGTGGCCGACCTGGCGGACTACGCGGGCAGCGAGAAGGCCGAAGCGTTCGTGTCCACGCTGCCCGCGCTGACACCGGTCCAGGCGCTGCTGGCACGCCGGAGCGGGCCGGTGCTTCCGCTGGCGGTCAGTCTGCGCCAACCGCTGCCGGACCGCTCCGTCGCGGCGGTGCAACTGTGGTGCGGGGACGCTCCCTTCGCCCGCGCGGAGGCCGAGGTACTGAAGACGGTCTTCTCCTACGCGGGGATCCGCTGCGACGTCGTGGACGGCGACGAGGTGACCTGCGCCAACTTCCTGGCCTCGTACGAGCGCGACGACTACGACGTGCTGTGGGTGGCCGCGCACGGACGGCACCCGCTGCTGGATCCCGACCACTCCGCGATCCTGCTGACCGCCACCGAGCAGGTGCCGTTGGCGGACCTGGCAGCCGCTCCCCTGCCGCCCACGGCGGGGCGACGCCTGCTCGTTCTCAACACCTGCGACAGCGCCGCAGCCAATGCCCAGGGGCCTTACGACGACCATGGGCCGGCCCGTTCCGTCGCCGGCCCCCGGCAGGCCGTCATCGGGCACCTGTGGCCGGTCCCCGGAGGAGCTGCCGTCGTCTTCGGCGCCCTCCTGGCCTGCGAACTGGCCGACGGATCGGAGTTCGCGCAGGCCTTTGCGGAGGCCCTGCGGCGGCTCCAGGACCCCTGGTCCGGCCTCGCACGCCGGCTCGGCGACCGCGGCATCGGCGCCCAGATCGCCGAGGCCCTGGACGACTTCCGCGATCCCACCCTGCTCGACTGGGGCAGTCCCGCCTTCCTGGAGTAGTCGGTTCGGGAGCGTGCCGGCCCGTGGAAGCCACGGCTCGCCGCTTCGTCCCGGTTTCATGAGCACCGTTTCCGCCTCCCGCCACAACGACCCCGGCATCCGCGACGGCCGTACCCGAACGGACGATGAGTGAGTTCGCCGGCTGAGCCCACCCGCCCTCTAGGATCCGTGTCTGTGGCAGAGGTCCCCGATGAGCTGATCAGGCTGGAACGACTCGCAGAGGAAGAGCGCGCGAAACTCGCGGGCCTGACCGGCGACGATTACGACGCCCAGTTGCGCCGCTGGCGCGAGGCGTCCGACACGGTGCAGGAAGCCATCACCTCCTACGCCGAGGCCACCGAAGCCGGCCGTGGCCAGCTGGAGCAGGCCGTGCGGAAGGCCGTACAGCGCACCCAGGAGGACCCGGCCGTCGAGTAGCCGGCGCCCGCCTCCGCCCGCCTCCGGGGGCCTGTCAGACGGTCGAGGTGATCGCCCGGGTGACGGCCGTGATCGCGGGAGTGGGGCGGCCGGGCGGCCGCGCCACGAGAACGCGGCGGATCTCGGACGGCGCACCCTCGACGTGCACCAGGCTCACCCCCGGCGGCAGCACGGGCGAGAGCCGGGACGGCACCGTCGTCACCCCGAAGCCGCCCGCGACCAGCTGGAGTTTGGTCAGCCAGTCGCGTGCGCGGTGGACGATCCGCGGCCGGCCCGGCAGGCCGGGCCAGACGCCGAGCAATGGCTCGGAGTGCGACGACGGGGTGGCGATCCAGGCGGCGTCGACCAGTTCGTCGACGTGCACCGTGGTGCGGCCGGCGAACTTCCCGGTCGATGGCGTCGCCAGGACCAGTTCGGTGTCCAGGACGGTCTCGACGTGCAGGCGCGGCGACTCGCCGTCCAAGGGCCGGTGGGGTGGGCGGGATGTCAGCACGGCGAGGTCGATCGAGCCCGCCCGCAGCGCGCGGATCAGGGTGGGCGTGGTGCCCTCGGTCGTCGTGACCGTGATCTGCGGGTCGGTGGCCGCGAGGTGGGTGAGCGCCGCGGGCAGGATGGCGGCGCCCGCGCTCAGGAACAGTCCGAGCCGCACCGGTTCGGCCCGTGGGCCGGTGCCGGTGAGGTCGGACTCGGCCGCCGCGAGGCACTCCAGGATGGTGCGGGCGTGGCGTAGCAGGGTCAGGCCCGCGGGGGTGAGCCGCACCCCGTCGGGGCGGCGGTCGAACAGGGTGGTGCCCGCGCTCCGTTCGAGGGAGACGGCCTGTCGTGAGACCGCGGACTGCGTGTAGCCGAGCCTGGTGGCTGCCGCGGTGAAGCTGCCGGATTCCGCGATCTGCTGGAGGACCCGCAGATGCGTGCTGGAGATGTCCATGCGCCCTACGCATACCACGCATGCTTGATCGTCGCTTTCCGCATGTCCGGCGGGCTCCTAGTGTCGATGCCGACGAGCCCGGAGAACATGGAGGTCATCGCGTGCGAGCAGCAGTACTGACGCGGTTCGGCGCACCGCTCACGGTGCGGGAGATGCCCGACCCGGAGGCCGGCGGGGGTGAGGTGGTGGTCGAGGTGCTGGCTGCCTGCGTGCCCCCGTACGCGGCGGAGGTCTTCTCCGGCGAACGGAACTACCCCCTGGTCCCTCCCGTCGTACCCGGCGTCGGCGCCGTGGGACGGATCGTCCACGTGGGTCCGGACGCCACCCGGCTGCGCGCCGGGGACCTGGTGTGGTGCGACTGCACGGTGCGCTCGCGGGACGACGCCCTGACTCCCGACATCACGCTTCAGGGCTGGAGTTCCCGCGGCGAGGGTGGTGCGCGGCTGGCCCGGCACCTGCACGACGGGGCGTTCGCCGAACTCATGCGGGTCCCCACGGAGAACGTCTTCCCGCTGCCGGCCGCCGCGGGGGACGACCCGGCCCGCTGGGCCGCACTCACCGTGCACACCATCTCCTACGGCGGGCTGCTGGCAGGCGGGCTCGCGGCGGGTGAGACGCTGCTCGTCAGCGGGGCCACCGGCAACCTGGGCAGCAGTGCGGTCGCGGTCGCGCTCGCGATGGGCGCCGGCCGCGTCATCGCGCCGGGCCGCAACCAGGCGGCGCTCGACCTACTCGCCGACCGGTTCGGCCCGCGGGTGCGCCCGGTGCCGCTGACCGGGGACGAGGCCGTCGACCGGGCGGCGATGTCCGCGGCGGGCGGCGGCCCGATCGACATGGTGATCGATCTGCTCCCGCCGAGCGCCCCCACCTCCGCGGTGCGTACGGCGGCCATGACCGTGCGCGAGTACGGTCGTGTCGTCCTCATGGGCGGCGTCGGCATGCTCGGCGGTGACGCCCTCGCCCTCCCGTATCCATGGCTCATGCGGAATTCGGTCACCGTGCGCGGCCAGTGGATGTACCCGCGGGCGGCGAACGTCGGCATCATCCGGCTCCTCGCCTCCGGCGCGCTGGATCTCGCTCCCGAACGCGTCCGGTCGTTCGGCCTCGATGCCGTCAACGACGCCGTCGCGTACGCCGCCTCACACGGCGGCCCCTTCGACCGGACTGCCCTCGTCCCGGGGGCACCTGTCAGGCCCGGAAGCAGATGATCACGGCCGCCGACTCGGGGTCGACGGCCGGTGGTGGGGGTGTGGGACGGACCTACAGAGCCCGTTCCAAGCGGTTCGTCATCAGCTTCACGAAACGGGCCGGGTCCTTCGGCTGGCCGCCCTCCGCGAGCACCGCCAGGCCGTAGAGGAGTTCGGCCATCTCGGTGAGGTCGGTACGGTCCTCGCGCTCGCTGTGTGCCTGGTTGAGGGCCTTCACCAGCTGGTGGCCGGGGTTGAGTTCCAGGATCCGCTTGGCGCGGGGAACCTCGCGGCCCATCGCCCGGTACATGTTCTCCAGCGCCGGGGTGAGGTCCTGGGTGTCGGACACCAGGCACGCCGGGGAGACGGTCAGCCGGGAGGTCAGGCGGACCTCCTTGACGTCCTCCTCGAGCTGCTCCTTCATCCAGGCGAGCAGGGCGGCGTACTCGGCGGTCTGCTTCTCCCGCTCTTCCTCGGGGGTGTCCTCGCCCGCGGCGTCGAGGTCGATGTGGCCCTTGGCGATGGACCGCAGCTTCTTGCCCTCGTACTCGCCGACGGCGTCGGTCCACACCTCGTCGACGGGGTCGGTCAGCAGCAGGACCTCGATGCCCCGGTCCCGGAACGCCTCCATGTGCGGGGAGTTCTCGATGCTCTGCCGGGACTCGCCGGTCAGGTAGTAGATGTCCTCCTGTCCGTCCTTCATCCGGGCCACGTACTGCTCGAGCGTGGTCGGCTCGGTGTCGTGGTGGGTGCTGGCGAAGGAGGCGACGGCGAGGACCGCGTCGCGGTTCTCCGGGTCGGTGACCAGGCCCTCCTTCAGGACGGCGCCGAACTCCCGCCAGAGGGTGGCGTAGCGGTCCTGGTCCTTGGTCCTGATCTCCTTGACCGTGGAGAGGACCTTCTTGGTCAGCCGCCGGCGCATCATCTCGATCCGGCGGTCCTGCTGGAGGATCTCGCGGGACACGTTGAGCGAGAGGTCGGCCGCGTCGACGACGCCCTTGACGAAGCGGAGGTACGGCGGCAGCAGCGCCTCGCAGTCGTCCATGATCAGGACGCGCTTGACGTAGAGTTGCAGGCCGCGCTTGACGTCCCCGGTGAACAGGTCGTGGGGGGCGTGGGCGGGCAGGAAGAGCAGGGCCTGGTACTCGAAGGTGCCCTCCGCCTGGAGCCGGACCGTCTCCAGGGGGTCGCGCCAGTCGTGGGCGAGGTGCTTGTACAGCTCGTGGTACTCCTCGTCGGACACCTGGTCACGCGGCCGCGCCCACAGTGCCTTCATGGAGTTGAGCGTCTCGGGCTCCGGCGCCTCGTCGCTCTCGCCGGTGCCGGCGGGCCCGGCGGGGAGCATGCGGATGGGCCAGGTGATGAAGTCCGAGTAGCGCTTGACGATCTCCCGGATCTTCCACGGGGAGGTGTAGTCGTGGAGCTGGTTCTCCGGGTCGGCCGGCTTGAGGTGCAGGGTCACCGAGGTGCCCTGGGGGGCGTCGTCGACCGCCTCGAGGGTGTAGGTGCCCTCGCCCCGCGACGTCCAGCGGGTGCCCTGCGTCTCGCCGGCGCGCCGGGTCACCAGCGTCATCTCGTCCGCGACCATGAAGCCGGAGTAGAAGCCGACGCCGAACTGGCCGATGAGCCCCTCGGCACCGGCCGGGTCCTTGGCCTCCCGCAGCTCCTGGAGGAACTTGGCGGTGCCCGAGTTGGCGATCGTACCGATGAGCTGCCCGACCTCGTCGTACGACATCCCGATGCCGTTGTCCCGCACGGTGAGGGTACGGGCGTCGCTGTCGGCGTCGATCTCGATGTGCAGGTCGGACACGTCGGCGTCGAGGGTGTCGTCCCGCAGCTTCTCGAGGCGCAGCTTGTCCAGTGCGTCGGAGGCGTTGGAGACGAGTTCTCGGAGGAAGACGTCCTTGTCGGAGTAGACCGAGTGGATCATCAGCTGGAGCAGCTGACAGGCCTCCACCTGAAACTCGTGCGTTTCAGTGGGCATGATCGCGAATACCTCACAGGTCCTGTTGCCGGAACTGATGGCTGCCACTGTAAAACACCACGTCAGGGTAGTGGCCGGAATGGGGGGTGGTGGCTCGATCCATGCGGTCTCGGCCGGGCTCAGCGGCTGTTGTTGATCTTCTTCATCGTGAGGTGGAATTTCAGGCGCAGGACGGCGGGCAGGCCGCTGAGCTTCTCGGTGAGGAAGGGTCTCGACTCCGGGGATCGTTTCGAGTTCCCGCTGATCATCCCCCGCCGCCTCTCCAGGGCGTACGGCACTTCCGCCCTGCGCGACGAGGCGTACGCGCTGGCCACGGGGGAACGGGCCCCTTCATGGCCGGGCCGGCGCGTCATGTGGGTGCAGGTCCACCTGCACGTGTACTGGGCGGGCAGTGGGATCACCGGAGCCCTGCTCGGCTCCGTGATCCCGGACGCCGCCACCGGTCCGGACTTCGCTCTCTTCGGCGCGGTAACCGCCCGGCTGCTCTTCCCCGGTCAGCGGCTCCTGGCCGCCTCCGCCCTGTTCACCGCCGCTCTGCTCGCCCGGCGACTGCCTGCGTGACCTGCCCCTGGCCCAGGTGCGCGGCCTCGCCCCGCTGGGCGCCTGGCGGTCACGGTCGGGCTGCACCTGTGGCGCCGGAACGCGACTCCTGTGCCGGCGTGCAGCCGGACCATCTCCTGTCGGTCCTTGTCCGTCGGCTCGTAGCCGAGGTGGCACTGCACCTGCGTTGCCGCCTCGGGGCGCGCTGGTCGGCACAGACGATCTGGACGTCACACCCGCTGGTACAGGACACGGCGGGAATGCCGGGTGCGGCTGACGAGCCCGGCTCGGTGCAGGATCTGTAGGTGGTAGGACACGGTCGCCGGGCTGAGGTACAGGCGTTGAGCGATTTCCGTGCTCGAACGGGGCTGGCTCAGCTGGGCCAGGATGGTGGTGCGCGTCGCGCCGATGAGTTGGTGTGCTCCCGCCGGTGCGAGGCGGTCGGCCTGGGCGGCCGGGTAGATGATCAGCGGATTCCGTGGTGCGGGGGCGCCTGGGGGTTCCGCGGCGCAGAACACGGCCCGGTCGGTGAACGCACTGGGGACCAGGACCGCGGTCTCCGCGTTCAGGGCGAGGCGGTGGCGGCTGCCGGGTCGCAGGTGAACGACCAGTGCGCCATCGCGCCATTCCAGGTTGGGGGCCAGATGGTTGAGCGTCTCCGCGAGTCCGTGCAGCGCGATCGCGGAGGCCCGCGCGGCGACGTCGGCCTCCAATCGGGCCCGGACGGCGGGCCAGGAAGGCGCGAGCGCCGAGCGCCAGAAGCGCGCCATCTCCTCGGTCAACCGCTCGGCGAGGAGGTCCTCGCCCTGTTCGAGAGCCCGCAGGAGGAGCCGGGGTGGCCGACATGCCGGTCCGGAGCCCCAGGAGTGGCCGCCGACGGCCGCGGACAGTTCGTAACGGATTCGTTCAGCAGGGGTGCGGGCCACCTGGTGCAGGGCGGCGTCGAGAGTCATGTCGAGACCCTCCGGCTCGGGTCTGAGGAAGTCGGGGGCGTAACCGAGCGGGCCGCCCCCGCCCACGATCGCCAGAAGCCCCAGTCGCTGCTGGACCAACGCCTCCCTGGCCCTGGACACCCAGCGCGCGCCGAGCCTCTCGGGTGCGTTGCGGAGGCCGAAGAGCAGGTCCTTGGCCGGGTCCAACGGTGACGCGGCGAACCTGACGCCGCCCAAGCCGTGAACGCCGAGGTTGATACGGATCACGAGCACCCCCCCAACGCCAGTGCATTCGAAAACCATCGAATCATTCGCTCGGTACGGACGACAGGGCTTCCTGGAAGCACCTCGAAGCCATCGAGCCGTCAGGCGGCCCCTCCGTGGAGCGAGCTGATGCTCCGCCGCGATCGCTGTCGTGACATCCCACCGTTCTGCTGAGGAGACTCTCCATGCGGAAGATCCGACGCGCCCTTGCCATGACAGCCGCGGCTCTCGCCCTGTCGCTGGGCGGCAGCGTCACCGCTGCTCACGCCGACGGCAGCACCGCCTACGGGTGGCAGATCGGACACGACTACGTCCTCGGCTCGCACTGGTCGGGCGGCTGTCTCGACGACTCCGACGACTTCGGTCTGCGCACCTATGAGTGCAACCAGAACAGTGTGGACGGGGGCTGGCAGCGTTGGCGCGTCATCAACTGGTCGTCCGGCTACGGTCAGCTCAAGAACGTCAACACCGGCCGTTGTCTCGACTGGTCCTCCGATTTCGGCCTGCGCACCTATGACTGCAACGCCCCCAGCTTCACCAACGGCTACCAGAAGTGGGCGCTGGAACTGTTCACCACCAGCTACGGTGTGAACATCCAGGTGGTCCGCAACGGTATCAACGCCCCCTGGAACTGCCTCGACGAATCCGAGTACGGCGTCCGCGGATACCCGTGCAACGACCCTTCGAAGAACGACGGCTACCAGTCCTGGTGGGTGGACAACGCCTACTGACCGGTCGTTCCGGGACGAACGAGGTGCAGCGGGGTGACGGCTTGGCGGCGCCTTCGGGGCTGGGCCAGGACGGGGGTCTGGCCCAGCCTTCCACCTTCCGTCCCTCCAGCTCGCCTACCGGCATCATCGGCTTGAGACGACTCGGAACCTCACTCCGAAACGACCGGCTGGACAGGGTCCTGGTGGCTCATCGTGGTGACGAGGGTGGAGGATATGTGGGCCAGGGCAGGGTCGGCAGCGATGAAGAACGTCTCGACTCCCGCCAGTTCGTGGTTCATCCGGGCCATCGGCATCTCGTAGTCCAGGTCGCGAACGCCACGGACGCCGCGGATCACCACGTCGATTCCGGCTCGGCGGCAGTAGTCGACCAGCAGGCCGCCGGTGTGGGAGTCGACCGTGACATTGCTCAGGTCGGCTGCTGCCGTGCGGAGCCGGTCCAGCCGTTCCGCGACGGGGAAGCGGCCGGTCTTGTTCGCGTTGAACATCACGCACACGACGACCTCGTCGAACAGGCCGGCAGCGCGCCGCAGTACGTCCTGGTGCCCTTGAGTGACCGGGTCGAAGGATCCTGGGAAGAGGGCTCGCATGATCGGAAACAGTATCAAGCGGCCGGCAGCCGTACGCTGAGTTGGAAACCCAGTTCCTGGAAGCCCAGCGCACGCGCCACACGCTTCGAGGAATGCACCCGTGCTCTCCACTGCGGAAGCAACCCGGCGTCAAGGGCATGCGCCACCGCCGTGGACGCCACGGCCCGCGCCCGTCCTCGTCCTCGGTGCCGCGGCGCGACGAGCACGCTCAGATGGGCCACCGACCGCGGCCAGACCCGATAGCCGGCCGCGGCGACCACCTCGTCACCTTCACAGAAGACGAAGGCGGGAGAGGTGATGTCCTCCAAGCCGCTTTCGGCGGCGTCCTCTTCGCCGGCGCGGGCCAGGAGCCCGGCCAGCTCATCGCCGTCGGCCACCGCCTTCACGGCAGAGGCATCGCGTCGCATCGGCAGGAAGTCGGCGCTGTCGAGATAGAAGAGGGAAGCGGGACCGAGGACGTCGAGAACGGTCAACACCTCGCGGAGTCGGTCCGCGTCGACGAGTTCCGCACCTGACAGCTGCTGTGAGACGCCCGCCATCAGCTGGGCGGCCCGCTCGCTCGGCGCGGTGATGATGCCGCTTCCGCCGAGGACCACGATCCCGGTCCACAGCGGCGGACACAGCCGCGAGGCGGGAGAGAGCACGACGTCGGCCGTGTGCGGCGAGGAGGGGAACTCGACGGGTTTCACCGCGAGTTCGGTCCATAGGCGCCGGGCACGGTGCAGCAGGGGATCGGCGTTCATGGCCGTATCGTGGTTCACCGCGCGCTCCTGGGCGACCGGTTTACGGAGCCAGGAAGCCCAGAAAGCCCAGGACGCCCAGGACGCGCCCTCACACGCTCTGGCGCCCCTCCCCCGCCCCCAGCCGTGCAGTAACGGTTCAGCGGGAGCGGGGCCTTGTGCGGGTCAGTTCAGGCCTACGGCGTCGAGCGCCGTCGTCCAGTCGGTGGCGATCGCCTTCTGCGCGGGAGCCAGCTGGATCGTTCCTGCACAGACCGCCTTGTACAGCTTGTACTCCACGGTGTCCTTGTCGGTGGCGCTGTAAGTGCCCGTGTCGTAGCGGGGTTCGGGCCACAGGTTCTGCGGGCTGGTCGGGTTGCCGCCCAGCGACAGGGGGATGAGGTGGTCTTCCTCGTAGTCCGCGGTGTTGGTGTCGCTGTAGCCGTACTCGGCGATCTGCTTCACCTTCAGGGCGTTGGTGTAGCTGGTGGACGGACGGATCGAGGTGCTGTAGCCGGAGACGCAGATCGTGGAGTGGATCGTGGACTGCGTGACGGCCGAGTTGAGGGCGCCGGGCTGACAGGTGGGGTCCTGGAGCGGCAGGTAGGACTGCGAGCAGCCGGCCGCGTGGGCGCTGCCGCTGGTGAGCACGAGACCGCCGGCGGCCAGCGCCAAGGACGAGGCGGCCACGGCGAGTTGACGTATGCGGGACATGGGGACTCCCGGTGGAGTGGACGCACTCCGACGGACGACCGGAGTGTCACTGACATGACAACACCAGGGCATCTATGCGGGTAGACCCTTGAAGTGAACAACTTGTGACGGAAAAGTGACCCTCGCCGGGGCCGGAAGAAGGCGGGTGCCGCCCGCGGTCGGGCGGCACCCCTGTCTCAGCGGTCCCGGGAGAGTTCCAGGAGACGGGCGAAGGTGCCGTTGGCGGCCGCCAGGTCGTCGTAGCGGCCCTGTTCGGTGATCCGGCCGTCCTCCATCACGATGATGTGGTCGGCGATCTTCGTGTTCTCCAGTCGGTGCGTCACGACGATCGTGATGCGGTCCGCGGCCATCGACTTGAGCGTCTCGAACATGCGGTGTTCGCCCTGCGGGTCCACCTGGGAGGTGGGCTCGTCCAGGATCAGCAGCTCCGGCAGCCGGTACAGGCCCCGGGCGCAGGCCACCCGCTGCCACTGCCCGCCGGACAGCTCCACCCCGCTGAAGATCTCCCGGGCCAGCAGCGTGTCGAGTCCGTCGGGCAGGTCCTCGACCGCCTTGCGCAGGCCGACCGCGTCGACCGCCTGCCAGACCGGATCGTCGTCCTCCGTGCGGGGCTGGCCGAGGGTGATGTTCTCTCGCAGCCGCAGCGGCCACTGCGCGAAGTACTGCGGCACCAGGCCGGTCAACTGCCACACGGAATCCGGGTCGACACCGGAGAGATCCGCTCCGTTCCAGGTCACCCGGCCCTTGTCGGGCAGGAGGATGCCGGCGAGCAGACGGGTGAGGGTGGTCTTGCCGGAGCCGTTGGTGCCGACCAGGGCCAGGATCTGACCGCGCCGCAGGGACAGCGACAGCCCGTCGACGGCTGCTCTGTCCTTGCCGGGATAGCGGTAGCTCACCTGTTCCAGGCGGACCTCCTCGACGGGTGCCCGCACCACCGACTCGCCCCGGTTCGGCGTCTGTCGGGCGGCCTCCTCGAAGAAGTCGGCCATGTCTCCGAGATAGAGACTGGTGTGGAAGACATAGGCGGCGCTCCGCACCAGCTGGGTGAGCGCACCGAGGGTGGTCTGTACGGCGACGACCGCGGTCGCGGCGATCGCCAGGGGGATGCGGCCGCCGGCGGCGAGCCAGTACAGCGCCGCCCACGTGCTCACCAGGAACACCCCTCCGCAGGCCGCGGAGGCCAGCGAGATCCGCAGGATCCGCGGGGCCGCGCCGAGGGTGCGGGCGTCGGCGCGCTGCGCCAGCGCCCGGTACCAGTACAGCAGGTAGCCGGTCATCGAGTTCGCGCGGACCTCGTCGGCGAACTTGGCGCTGGTGGCCCACCAGCGCATCATGCCGCGGACGTTGCGGTCGGAGATGTTCGCGTAGTGGATCTCGTGGTCCACCCGGGCCGTGAGGACGGCGCCGATCCCGGTGGGGAGCACGGCCAGCAGCAGGAACGGCAGCAGCAGCGGGTCGAGCACCGACAGCACTCCGCACGCCGTGACCATTTTGATCAGGGAGGACAGCAGCTGCTGCGCGTCGCCGACCATCACCAGGGTGCGCATCACCCCCATCTCCGCGGCTTCCTGGCGGTCGTGGAAGCCGTCCTGACTGTAGGTGGCGGCCTCCACCCGGCAGACCGCCTCGACCAGTGTGGTGTCCGCCTCGGTGGTGAGTCTGGGGGTGAGCCGCCGTTCCCCGTAGACCGACAGGGCTCCCGCGGCACGCACCAGGGCGGCCATGCAGGCGACGACGATCACCGCGGGCAGGGCCGCGTGCAGCCGCGCCGGTACGCTGCCGCCGCTCAGCAGGGGCCCCATCGCGCGGGAGGTCGCGGCGAGCTGGCCGGCCGCGGCCAGGCCGACGGTGACCAGGCAGACCAGCAGCAGGACGACGGCCGCCCGGTCGACGGCCCAGGACATCCGGGCGATCCGCCAGAGCACCGAGGGGATACGGCCGCACAGCCGGCGCAGCGACGCCCCGGCCATCGGGTTCACCGAGTACTGCCCGGTGTACGTGATCTCCGCCGGCGGGGGCGGCGGCACCTGGGCCCGGCCGGGGGCGGCGGTGTGCTGGGCCCGCTTCTGCGGGGGTACGGTCGGTCCGCTCATGCGCCACCTCCGGTCGCGGGTGCGGTGATGTCGGCGTAGAGGCGCCCGGCCGTGAAGGTGGCCAGGATCTGCCGGGTGACGGGGTGGCAGTCCGAGGGCGGCCGGCCGGGGCCGATCCACAGGATGCCGTCGTGTTGGTGGGGTGCGGCGTTGCGGGGTTCGCCCAGCCACCGCTGCGCGGTGAACGCCACGGCGATCACCGGCCTGCCGTCGGGGCCCGGGCAGTGCACGGTCTGGCAGAACTCCAGGTCCCTGCGGGCGACGCGGACACCGGCCTCCTCGGCCGCTGCGCGCAGCGCTCCGTCGTCCAGGAACTCGCCCGCCGCCGGCTTGCCGCCGATCACCGTGACCTGGTGGGGGCAGGCCGTGGAGCCCGCGTTGTGCCGTACGGCGAGGACGCGTCCGTCGTCGCGCTGGAGCAGCACCATGACGTGGTTCAGATGCGTCGTGCTCATGCGGTGCGCGCCTCCCGCCGGGCCGGTGTGGCCCGTCCGCGTACGGCGACCTCGCGGTCCCCGTTCGGCACGCCCCGGGCGGCGGCGTCGAGTGCGGAGAGGCAGCGCAGCGCCGGCTCCTCGGCGGCCGTGGGGGTACGGCCGTAGCCCTCGAAGAACGCGTTGCGCAGGTCGGGGCGGTCGGCCCAGGGGCCACGGGCGAGAGGGACGAAGTCGGCGACGGCGGCGTGCGGCCGGGCGCGTGCGAAGTCCACCGCTGCGAACACGGCGCCCGCGGGATGGCGGGCCAGCAGCCAGCTGCGTTGCTGGTAGTCGCCGTGGACGTATCCGGCGGGCAGCGGTCCGAGGCGGGTGGGTTCGGCGGCGTGCTCCCGTACGGTCCGTTGCCGCTCGGGACCGAGCAGGTCTCCGGCCCGGTCGAGGTGGTCCGCGCCGCTGTCGGCGATGCGGTGGACCTCGGCGGCGGCGTCCCTGTGGTCCTGGGCGGACAGATCACCGGGGGCGCCGTGGAAGCGGCGCAGCCAGACGCCTGCCTGCCGGTGCAGGCGGCGCTGCCCGGCAGGGGTGAGGATGAGGGCCGGCACCGGGTCGCCGGGGACGGCCGAGAGCAGCAGGCTCTGGTGGTGCGGGTCGGCGGCCAGCAGTGCGGGTGCCGTGCCCGGGTCCATGCCGGGTGCGACTTCCCGCAGGGCGCGGGTCTCCCGGGCGAAGGCCCCGGGGCTCGGCGCGAGCTTCAGATAGGCGCGCCCGGTCGCGCCGGTCAGCTGCCACACCCGGGAGGTGGGGCGGTCAGGGGGGACGTGGTGCGCGTCCTGCACCGGGCCGAGGGTGCGCTGCGCCCAGATCAGTACGGGGGCCGGGATCGGTTGTACGAGAGTCATGCACCCCACCTCTGGTCCGGGTGTGAGAGGTCCACGGTGATGGCCCGGGCGGCGTCAACGCCGTGCACCGGGTGGGGCCGCAGGGGCGCAGGGGTCTGGACCCGGTGTTCGAAAGCGGGGAGAACGAGGGTGAGGGCGGGCACGGGATTCATGGATTCCTCCTGCGGGGGTCGTCCGGTCGGGCGACTCAACAACTCCCCTGCTGAGCACGGCGTTACGGCCTGCGCGGGGCGAAGCGTCGAGCGAAGGTTCGATGGGTGGGCGCAGGCCTTGGGGCGCCTGGCGGATGCGGCCGGAACACGGTGTTCGATCACTCGCACAGGGGGGCGTCACCCGATCGCGGGATTGCTCCGGGCCCGGAGGCCGCCCGAAGGCGGGGGCAGTGGCAGGCGTCTCGGTCGGGGTGAGCGTGGCGAGTTGGCCGCCCGTCTTGCCGGGTGTTGCGGGAGTGGCCGTGGAGCGTGGGCCGGATCCGTCGGGCGGGGCAGCGCAGGGGGCACCGGCCCCGTCGGGCTCCGTTGCGGGTGCGGGAGGGGCGCCGGGTTGGCCCTCGGCCGCCCGGGTACCCGAGACCTCCGGGACGCGAGAAGAAGAGGAACGTGACGATGGCTCCCGCGACGAGTAGGCCGATGGGTTCCGCGCAGGCAGGTGGCCGGCCCCGGGCCGGGAGGCGGCTCAGCGCCGCGCCCGAGCCCGACGGGGAGCCGGACCTGCTGGGGCAGTACCTGAGGCAGATCGCGGCCACGCCGCTGCTCGACGCCGCCGGCGAGGTCCGGCTGGCTCAACGCATCGAGGCCGGGGTGCACGCCCTGGAGGAGCTGGCGGAGGCGGAGGCCGGCACCCGCACGCTCACGCCGGTGAGACGGCAGGAGCTGGAGGACGCCGTACGGGACGGGCAGGCGGCGAAGGACCACATGGTGCGCGCCAATCTGCGTCTCGTGGTGTCGATGGCGAAGCGCCACGCCCATCGCGGGCTGCCCCTGCTCGATGTCATCCAGGAGGGCAACCTGGGCCTGATCAGGGCCGTGGAGAAGTTCGACCACACCAAGGGCTTCAAGTTCTCCACCTACGCGACCTGGTGGATCCGGCAGGCCATCGAACGCGGCGTCGCGACGCACGCCCGCGCGGTACGGCTGCCGGTCCATGTCGTGGAGCAGTTGCAGAAGCTCGGCAAGATCGAACGCGCACTCCAGCTACGGCTCGGCCGGGAGCCGACCGTGGAGGAGGTGGCCCGCGAGAGCGGTTTCGCCGCGGACAAGGTCGGCTGGCTGCGCCGGGTCGGACGGGAGGCCGTCAGCCTGGACACGCCGGTGGACGACACCGGGGACACGGTCGTCGGAGACCTCATCCCCGACCGTGACGTCCTCCAGGCTCCCGAGGTCGCCGAGTTCCAGGCGCTCGCCGAGGAACTCAGGGGGGCCATCGACACGCTCGTGGCGCGCGAGGCACTGATCCTCAGCCTGCGGTACGGCCTGCACGACGGCCGGCAGCGCACCCTGCAAGAGGTCGCCGACCAGGTGGGGCTGACCCGGGAACGCGTCCGCCAGCTGGAGAAGCTCTCCCTGAAGCAGCTGCGGCAACAGAGCGAGCGGCTCGTGGCGTGGGCGAGCTGACCCGGTGGGCCCCGGCGGATCCGCGCTCCGCGGTACGCCGGGGCCCACCCGGGTACCCAGCTCCCATGGCCGACATCGAACTCATCAGTAGCGCGTTCAACGACCACGCCGTGCTGGACCGCCGGTACGCCTTCGAGGGCGAGAACCTTTCCCCACCCCTGGCCTGGAGCGGTGTTCCGGACGGGGCGACCGAGCTGGTGCTGCTGTGCGAGGACCCCGATGCGCCCTCGGGGACCTTCGTGCACTGGGCGGTGGTCGGTATCGATCCTCGCAGCGGGGGCACGGAAGCGGGGAAGAGTCCGCCGGGCGGCACGGAACTCGTCAACGGCTTCGGCGAGCTGGGCTGGGGCGGGCCGCACCCGCCGCCCGGGGACGACGCGCACCGGTACTTCTTCCGCATCTACGCGCTCGCGGAACCGTGTGTCCTTCCGGACTCGCCCAGCGCCGAACAGGTGCACCAGGCCGTGGAGAAGCACCAGTTGGCCAGTGGCACCCTGGTGGCGCTCTACCGGCGCTGACCAGTACGGGTAGGTGCCGTCTCCTGGGGTCTGCGGGCGGAGCGGACGCGCTCGTCGCACCACTGCCGGGCCGTCTCGGCGACCTGTTCCAGCGCGCCGGGTTCCTCGAACAGATGAGCGGCGCCCGGGATGACGTGGAGGGCGTGCGGGGCCGACAGCCGGCGGGCCGCTTCCTCGTTCAGTTCCAGGACCTGCTGGTCCTGGCCGCCGACGATCAGCAGGACCGGTGATGTGACCTGTTCCAGGGCATCGCCCGCGAGATCGGGCCGCCCGCCGCGCGACACCACGGTGAGCACGCGCTCGGGGCGCTCGGCCGCGGCCACCAGGGCAGCGGCGGCGCCCGTGCTGGCGCCGAACAGGACGACCGGCAGGCCACGGGCGTCGGGCTGGGTGTCCAGCCAGTCGATCGCCCCCACGAGCCGTCGGGCGAGGAACGGGATGTCGAAGCGGTGCTCGGCGGTGACCGCGTCGTGCCGCTCCTCCCGTTCGCTGAGCAGGTCCATCAGCAGCGTGCCGAACCCGGCGGTGCGCAGTTCCGCCGCGACCATCCGGTTGCGTGAGCTGTGTCGGCAGCTGCCGCTGCCGTGTGCGAAGAGCACCACGGCCCGTGCCGGTGCCGGTACGACGAGGTCACCGGAGAGCGTGGCATCGCTGGTGTGCACCAGAACCATGTCGGAGATCATCGGCCTCAACCTTCCACGCCTGCCGATCATGCGGGTCCTGACGACCCGGGTGTCCCCCACCGCGTACCCACCGATCGGCTGCGGATCCATGGATGCCGGGGTCGCCGGCGATCGGGTGGCGGCACCTTCAAGGGGCCCGCTGCCGTACCCAGGGCGAAGCCGTTTGGGTGTCGTACGGCAGGAAACCCCGGACAGGGCACCGGTCGGATGACGCCGTCGGTCCGGCTCAGTCGTACGCGGAGAGCAGGTGAGCGGTCATGCGCTTCCAGGACCGTCGCCACGCGGGCCGGGAGCTGGCCGCCCGGCTGGTGGAGTGGTCGGCCGACAGTGGTCTCGTCGATCCTCTCGTCCTCGCGCTGCCCCGGGGCGGTGTCCCGGTGGCCGCGGAGGTCGCCCGGGCGCTCGGGGCACCGCTCGATGTGCTCGTGGCCCGGAAGATCGGCATCCCCGGCCGCCGGGAGACCGGCATTGGTGCGCTCGTGGCCGATGATCCGCCGCTGTTCGACGCCCGGGCACTGGAAATGCTCGGTCTGAGCCAGGAACGGCTCGCCCCCGACGTGGCGCGCGAGCGGGCGGAGCTGCACCGTCGCGAGACGCGCTACCGCGGTGAGCGGCCCCGGCCCCGGATCGAGGGCCGGACCGTGATCCTCGTCGACGACGGCCTCGCCACCGGTGTCACGGCGCGTGCCGCCCTGCGCCATCTGCGGAGCCGGAAGCCGGCCCGGCTGGTCCTCGCGGTCCCCGTCTGCGCGCCCGAGGCGGCGGCGGAGCTGCGCGCGGACGCCGATGGCCTGCTCTGTCTCCATCAGCCGTCGGGCTTCCGGGCGGTCGGCCTGTGGTACGACGACTTCGACCAGGTCGGTGATGACGAGGTGGTCGCGGTGCTGCACCGGCACGGCGCCGCAGCGGGCACGGGCTGAGGGCGCCCCGCACCGGGCCAGACGTCGGGCCGGTCAGCGGCGGGAAGTGGGGCGGGTGGGGGTGGCTATGCGCACCCGCTGCTCCTCGGGGGCGTTCTCGAGGTCGTCGAGCTGCGCGACGATCGTGCTGCGCAGGTCGTCGTAGTCCGCGAAGGAGTAGTCCTGGAAGAGCGTGTAGCCGGTCCACATCAGGTTGGCGCACACGCGGGCGGGGACCCGGCCGGTCTGGGCGCCCATGCCGACCAGGGCGACCGAGGCGATGCTGCCCGGCGCCTCGGCGTTCTGCCGGTGGATCGCCTGGAACGCGGCGGCGCAGGCCAAAGCCACGTTCAGAGTCTCGCTGACGTTCTGTGACGACTGTTCCATGGTCGGCGTCGAGATCAGGAACCTCGGGTTGACCGCGCCGGACGGGACGCACACGGCGCTGCCCACCGGGAGGCTGCCGGCGAAGCGGTCGCGGATCGCCCGCTGCACGCGCAGCTGGATACCCGCTCCGAGGTGCCGCTTGATGGCCGCGTCGACGCCGCCGTCCATCCGGCCCCGGGAGTTGGTCGGAGTGACCCAGGCGTCGGCCTTCTCGGTGAGGATCGAGCCCTTGCGGATCTCGATCTCGGGCATGTCGGCGAACGCCGCCCGCCAGGCCTCCACCACACGGGTGTTGATGTCGGTCAGTACCACCCTCAGCGGTGACTGCGCGCGGTTCTCGGTCATGATGCACTCCCCTCGGGACACGGCTCGTCCACTGATCACGACGCTACCGTGCCCCACTGACAACGCCCCTGCGAGCAGGATCGCGTGACGCACAGTCACGGTTGCGCGCTCGGCGCCCCGTGCTAGCCTGCCGCCAGATTTCCGCCGACCGAGCCCGTGGCTTTGGCGCCGAGGACGTGTGCGTCACCGGTCCGCCAGGACGGCGCTCGGCTTCCTCCGCCCTCATCTCCCGAGCACCGGCGCGGAGATCGAAGCAGACCGGGCGGGACCGCCCTCGTTCCCGTCGCCTCCCTGTCCGTACGGTTCGACACTTCGGAGCCTTTTTCGCGATGAGCGCTGCCAACACGCCCGCCCAGCCCGACCCGAACGACCCGCTGGCCCTCACCGAGCTGTTCCAGGGCGGCGGTGAACCGTGGCTTCCGCTGCTCAGGCCGGTCATCGAGGCGCAGCCGGACGCGGCCTCGTTCATCGGTCCCAACCGGGGGCAGGATGTCGTTCCCGTTCGCGAACTGACCTTCCAGGCGCTCAAGCCCAACCCGCCGCACAAGTGGAAGGTCGTCGTCTTCGGCCAGAACCCCTACCCGCGGCCGGAGAGCGCCACCGGCATCGCCATGTTCGACAACACCTTCCACGACTGGAAGGACAGCCAGTTCGGCAGGGTGGTCAGCATCCGCTGCATCATCAAGGCGGCGGCGATGTGGAAGTACGGCATACCCAAGAAGACCCCGATCGCGGACATCCGTGCGCTGTTGAAGAAGCAGGACACCGTGCAGCCGCCGGAGTGGTTCCAGGCGATGCTCACCCAGGGCGTGCTGCTGCTGAACGCGGCGCTGACCGCCAGCAGCGACGGGCCGCGGGGCGCCGACCCGCACACCGCTTTCTGGCGACCGGTCGCGGAGCGGATCGTCGAGGAGATCCTCAAGGCCAAGCAGGACGCCGACCCCGAGGACCGGGGTGTGGTGTTCGCCTGGTGGGGGGCGCACGCCCGCAGCCTGAAGAAGGTCGTCCTCCAGCTACAGAAGAAGTATCCCGAGGTCGAGGTACGGCACATCGACCACTGCAACCCGGCGGCGCAGGGTGACATCTTCTGCGACGGCGAACACTTCGCCATGGTGAACGACGCCCTCGCCTCGCTGGGCGCCGAGGGGATCGACTGGCTGCCGAGCAAGGGGTGGGACGCGGCCGCGGCGGAGGCCGACGGGACGGACGGCGGGGTCGCGGAGCGCATGGGCGCGTTCATCGCGTCCACCATGGAGCTGCACCAGCTGTATCTGGAGCGGCTCGCCGGCGTCAAGGACGAGGGGCTCGCCCTCCCCGAGATCACCGGCGTGTTCGACACCCCGCTCATGGAGTTCCCGGACGCGGTCGCGCCGGTGGCCGCGCTGCTGCCGGGTCTCGACCGGCACATCGGGCTGTCGCACGAGTTCGGCAAGCGGCGCTCGGACGACCCGGCCGGCAAGGGGCTGTCCGCCGACGCGATCGCCGCCCTGTACCTCTACACCTGCGAGTCCGCGTTCTACCGCGAGATCAACGCGATCCTGCGTGCCCCGGACCGCAGCAGGGTCGTACCGTATCTGGCCTATCTGCGGCTGCTGTTCGCGGCGGTGTCGGAACTGCCCGCCCGTACCGAGCCGTTGTGGCGCGGTGTGGCGTTGGACCTGCGGGGACAGTACCCGCTCGGCCGGACGGTGACCTGGTGGGGTGTGTCCTCCTGCACCTCCCAGCTCCAGGTGGCGCGGTCGTTCCTGGGGAGCCGGGGCAAGCGGACGCTCTTCGAGGTGGTCCCGTCCCGGGCGGTGGGAATCCGCGACTTCTCCGCGTTCACGGGTGAGGAGGAGTTCCTGCTGCTGCCGGGTACGCAGCTGAAGGTGACGGATGTGAAGGCGGAGCGCGGCGGGCTGTGCACCGTACGGCTGACGGAACTGGACGAGGCGCCCCTCGTCTCCTGAGCGACCGGTCGCGGCGGGCGGGGAGCGGTCGCGCTCACCGCCGCCGGGCCGGCAGGGCGTCCGAGAGGCGGACGAAGGTGTGGCCGCGGGACAGCAGGTGCGGCACCGCGGTCGCGATGCCCTGGGCGGTACCGCCTTCGGGGTGGTTCATGTGACACAGCACGATCGAACCGGCCGGCGCGGCGGCGACCGTGGAGTGCACCTGCTCGGCGGTGAAGGTGGCGCCGCCGTCGCCGTTGACGGAGAAGCTGGCGAAACGTTCACCCAGATCGCCGACGACCCGTGCGGCGACGTCGTCGCAGTAGGCGGTGCCCGACCGGAAGAAGCGTGGAGGCCTGCCCAGCAGCCGGGTGAGCTTGGCCCGGTTGCCGGCGATCTCGTCGTACACCTCGCCGACGTTTGCGGTCCCGGGGATGCCGTAGGCGGAACGGCCGGAGACGGACAGCGGGCGGTGCCGCGTTCCGTGGTTGGCGATCTCGAACTGCGGCTCGGCCGCCAGCCGGTGGAAGACGGCCGGGTTCTCGTCGATCCAGCGGGAGTTGAGGAACAGGGTCGCCGGGATGCGCCGCTCGCGCAGGAAGTCGATCAGATCCTGGTCGTAGTCGCCGCCGCCCGGGCCACCACAGGCGTCGAAGGTCAGCGCGATCTCGCGGCGCGCGCCCGGCAGGGAGTGCACCACTCCGGGAGCGTCGAAGCCCCAGGAGTGCGGTGTGCGGTGCCGGTACCGGGCCACGATCTCCGCACGGCTGACGGCGGGAAGGGCGGCGGGGGCCGGTGCCGAGGGAGCGGCGGCCGGGGCGTGCGGGGCAGGGGTGCCGGACGTGGACGACGCGGCGGAGGGAGCGGCGGCCCCGTCGCCGTGCGACCCCGACGGTCCCGCACAGCCGGCGAGCACGCTGCCCGTCATCGCAGCCAGCACTGCGCGGCGACTGGTCGTCATCCGCTCCTCCACACCTGATCGCAGCCGTTCAGGGGCGCCTGACCGCCCCTCAGGGCAACCGTACGCACCGGACCGAGCGCAACCGTGCAGGCAGCGGTAAGAGATCTTCCAGAATCCCCTGCGCGGCCCAGCCCGCCGCTGCGAGGCCGAAAGCCGTGGCGCGCACTGCCGCCGGAGCGGCGGCGGGCCTATGGTGAGCCGTCCTGTGTGTCTGCGGGGAGGGGAACTGATGGTGCCCGGAACCAGCGTCCTGCGGTACGCCGCCGTGTGCGCGGCAGCCCTTCTGGCCTGTGCCGGACCCGCCCTGGCGGCGACCTCCGGCGGTGCTCCGGCCGACCCCGACCCGGACGCCGTACGCCTCGACGCGTACTGGACCCCCGACCGCATGGCCGCCGCCCTGCCCGCCGACATGCTGAAAGGCACCGACACGGAGGTCTCCGCCGCCGCGCCCGCCGTGGACGGGCCCCAGCCGGGCGAATACATCCCGCCGAGCCGCAGTTTCGAGGGGATCCCGCAGGCCGGCACCTTCTTCTGGACGGACGCCACCGGGACCGGCCGCACGTGCAGCGGCTCCGTCGTCCGCAGCCCCGGCCACGACCTGGTCCTCAGCGCGGGGCACTGCCTGAAGGGCTACTCCGGTACGGCCCCGCGCCGCCGCCTCGCCTTCGTCCCGCAGTACCACGAGGGCCTCAAGCCCTTCGGCATCTTCCCGGTGCGCACCGGCGGTGTCTATGTCCCGCAGGAGTACTACGACCTCGGCGAGCACGCGGGCGCCGCGTACGACATGGCCTTCGCGGTCACCGAGCCCAACCAGGACGGAACCCTGGTGCAGGACGCGGTCGGTGGCGTGCAGTTGCTCACCGGGACGGGCTACCGCCACGTGCCGGTGCGGATGATCGGCTATCCGGCGGGCGCGGAGAGGCCGCTGGAGTGCTGGAGCCGGACCACCAGGTGGGTCAGTGACGACCCGGCCGAGCCGGGAGTGTTCCCGCGCATCGCCTGCGACGGGTTCGTCGGCGGGACCAGCGGCGGCCCGATGCTCGTGCCGTGGCCCGGCGGCTGGGCGGTGATCGGGGCGATCAGCGGACTGCACACCGGCGGCGACACGCCCCAGGTCTCCTACAGTGCCTACTTCGGCGAGGCCGCGCGCTCCCTCTACCGCGCCGCGGCCACCGGCGCCCCGCCGGCGGGGGCCGGTGCGAGGCCGTGACCGGTGACGACGGGTCGCGCGGCGGATCACCGGCGGGGGCCCGTGTGACGAGGGCGCGGGCCCTGGCCCGGGGCCGGGATAGGAGGCGGGCGGCGTCGGCCGTACCGCCGCCGCCCTCCAGATGCGCAGTCCGGGTGCGCCGGGTCAGTCGAGTGCCAGGACGTCCGCCGTGCGCTCGGCCATGCGCTGCTCGCCGAGGGCGTTGGGGTGGACGGGGACGATGTTCTGCCCGAAGAGGAGCGGTTCGATCCACCGGGTGCCGACGGGCTGGCACGCGTCGTGGCCCGCGGAGGCCTGGGAGAAGTCCACGAAGGTGGCGCCGGTCTCCTGTGCGGCGCGCTGGACGACGGCGTTGAGGTGGGCCTGGAGGGCGTGCAGGTACGGCACGTCCCCGGAGGCGACCGGCAGTTTCGCGAAGCAGGACGGGTCGGCGGTGGCCGGCGTGATCCACGGGTAGCCGAGGATCGCCACCCGGGCGTCCGGCGCCTTGGCCTGGACGGTGCGCAGGGCGTTCTTGAGCGCGGGGTAGGTCTTGGCGTCGATGGCGTCGTCGAAGGAGGAGCCGTAGGTGTCCTTGCAGGGGCTGCCGGTGCCGCCGCTGAGGACGCCCAGGCTGCCGCAGGCCAGGATGGCGCCGATGAAGGTGTTGTTGTCGTTCCCGCCGATGGTCATGGTCACCAGGTCGGTGTCCGCGGTGACGGCGTCGGCCTGCGGGGCGACCCCGGGGTACTGCGAGGCGGTGAAGTCCTTGGTCTGGGCAGCGCCGCAGGTGACGTCGGTGAGGTGGGCGCCGGTGCGGGCGGCGATGACGTGCGGGTAGTTCGCCGTGGAACGCAGACAGACCAGATGGCCGAGGTCGACGGGCAGGACGCCGGAGGCGGCGCTGTAACTGTCGCCGAGTGCCACGTAGTTCAGGGGCTCCGTGGCGTGGGCGGGGCCGGCGGTGAGGCTGAGGGCGAGGGCTCCGGCGACGGCGGAGGTCGCGGCGAGGACACGGCGCAGTGCGGGCATGGGCATGTGCTCTCTCTTCTCGGGACGGGGAGTCACCGGGGCGTGCGGGCATGGCGGTGCCCGCAGGCGCACTGGTTCGCGAGAATGCGGCGGCTCGAGCAGGTGGGGGTGCCGGCTGCCGTGGCGTGGGTGGGGACGCACGCCGGACGACGGCCGGGACGGACGGGGCGCGGGATTACCGCTGGGTTCTACCGATAGGTAATGTGCGGCCACCGGGTGGCCCAGTCAACCTTGTTGACCGAACTTCTTACAGCCTTCACCCATCTCGGCGGCCCTCGTCGACGGCCTGGGACGCGGGTTGCCGCCCTGGCCGGTTTCCGCCGGGCGGGCTCCGCGGTCCGGCGAATGGCCGACTGTGGTGGGGGCATCGGGGCCGGGGAACTGATAGCTCCTTGGGGGACAGCCGATGCCGAGGGGAAGGAACGCCATGGCCGCCACCATGGACGGAACCGGGGCCACCGCCGGGCCGCCGAGTCTCCAACTGCCCGGGATCGTATTGGGGGTGGGGCTGGGCGGGTTTCTCGACGGCATCCTGCTGCACCAGCTCCTCCAGTGGCATCACATGCTCAGCAGCACCAACCACGACCGGATCGGCGTGCGCTACTACGACCCGCACACCGTGTCGGGGCTGGAGATGAACACGCTGTGGGACGGCATCTTCCATGTGGTGTGCTGGCTGGCGGTGCTGACCGGCCTGGGGGTGCTGTACGCGCGCGTGACGACGGGCCGGCGCCAGGTGTGGGGCTCGCGGGTGCTGTGGGGGTGGATCCTGGCCGGCTGGGGTCTGTTCAACCTCGTCGAGGGCCTGCTGGACCACCAGATCCTGGGCATCCACCATGTCCACGGCGGTCCGCACCAGCTCTGGTGGGACCTCGGCTTCCTCGCCCTCGGCGCGTTGCTGGTCGCCGGCGGTCTGCTCCTGCGGCGCGGCGCGCGGCCCTTCGAGCCGCAGCCCGCCGGTTCCGGGCGGGCGGGGCGGGCGGCCTGATGCACCACGACGGCCCGCACCCCGGGCACATGGACGGCTCCGGTCCGCTGGAGTTCCTGCTGCCGTCGCTCGCCCTGCTGGTGTGCGCGGGCGGCTATCTGCGCCTGGCATCCCGGGCGCGGCGCCGCAACCCCGGGCGCGGGTGGCATCCCTGGCGCACCGTCAGTTTCCTTACCGGCCTTGCTCTGCTGGCCCTGGCGCTGCTGCCACCCCTCGCCGGAGTGGCCCACCGCGACTTCCGCGGTCACATGGCCCAGCACCTGCTGATCGGCATGTACGCCCCGCTCGCCCTGGTGCTGGGCGCCCCGGTGACCCTTCTGCTGCGCGCCCTGCCCGCGTCCCGCGCACGGGTGCTCACCGGGGCGCTGCACAGCCGTCCGGCGCGGCTGCTCGCCCATCCGGCCGTCGCCCTGCCGCTGTCCACGGGCAGCCTCGCGGTCCTGTACTGCACACCGCTGTACAACACGGCGATGGCCCATCCGGCCGGTCACTGGCTGCTGCACGCGCACTTCCTGCTCTCCGGCTGCCTGTTCGCCCATGTCATCGCGGGCCCGGACCCCGCTCCGGCCCGTCCCGGGGTGCGGGCCAGGCTGGTCTGCCTGGGCTGCGCCATCGCCGTGCACGCGGTCGTGGCGCAGCTGATGTACGGCGGGTTCTGGGTCGACATCCGGGCCCCCATCCCCGAGGTACAGGGCGGCGCGGAGATCATGTACTACGGCGGTGACATCGCCGAACTCCTGCTGGCGGCGGCGCTCGTGGCCACGTGGCGGCCGGAACGCGGCGTACGCCGAGTGGCTGCGCGGGCGTAGCGCGCCGACGGTCGCGACAAGGCCCGCCTCTCCGCCGCTGACAGGCCCGCCTCCGTCGTCAACAGACCCGCTCCAAGTGATTGACGCGGACATGGTCGCGTCTTACGGTCTGACCGGTTATCCGAACCTTGTTCGATATATCGTCACCTGGAGTGCGTATGGCCCACCGTCCCCTCCCCTCGCGCCGCTCCTTCCTCGGCCTGGCCGCCGCGACCCCGCTCGCCATGAGCGGCGCGCTGAGCCTGGGTGCCGGAACCGCGCACGCCGCCGGATCCGCCTACGCGATGGCGTACTTCACCGAGTCGCCGAACGGCACCGGCACGGACTACGGGCTGCATCTGGCCGTCAGCACCGACGCCCTGAACTGGATGCCGCTGAACCAGAACAAGCCGCTCGTCACCCCCACCGAGGGGGCGCTCGGTCTGCGCGATCCGTTCATCCTGCGCAAGCAGGACGGCACCTTCGTCGTCCTCGCCACCGACCTCAAGGGCACCGACTGGAGCTATGTCAGCCAGTACATGCACGTGTGGAACTCGACCGACCTGCGCACCTTCACCGGCTACCACCGGCTGAAGGTGCACGACATGAACACCCACGCCTGGGCCCCGGAAGCGTTCTGGGACGCGAGCCGGGGCCGGTACGCGCTCATCTACTCCGCGGTGAACAGCAGCGGCCACAACGTGATCATGGTGAACTACACCACCGACTTCGTCACCGTCTCGGCCCCTCAGGTCTTCTTCGACCCCGGTTACGACGTGATCGACGGTGACATGGCCGTCGGGGTGAACGGCGTCAACTACCTGTACTTCAAGAAGAACCAGACGCTGGTCGGAGCCCGCTCCACGAGCCTCGACCCGGGCAGCTTCACCGAGTTCAGCACGGGCGTCGCGCACGGCGGCACCGAGGCGCCCACCTTGGTCAGGTCCCAGGCGGCGGCCGGCACTTGGTTCCTTTGGGGGGACACCTACACGCCCAACGGGGTGTTCTACGCCTGGCAGAGCAGCGACCTGTCCTCGGGCACCTGGACCCCGCTCGACCAGAAGACCTACACCCAGCCGGTGAACTCCAAGCACTGCGGCATCACACCGATCAGCACCGGCGAGTACGACAACCTCGTGGCCGCGTGGGGCTCCCCCGCCTGGAACCGGCTCAAGTCCTACAACCATCCGTCCCGCTACGTCCGCCACGCCGACTACACCGGCCGCATCGACGAGTACCCCTTCGACCCGTACACCGACTCCCTGTGGAAGCTCGTGCCGGGCCTCGCCGACAGCTCGGGGGTCTCCTTCCAGTCGGTCAACTTCCCGACCCGCTATCTGCGCCACTACGACTACCAGCTCCGGCTGGACGTCAACGACGGCACGTCCACGTTCGCGGCGGACGCCACCTTCCACCGCGAAGCGGGCCTCGCGGACGCGACCTGGTCGTCGTTCCGGTCGCACAACTTCCCCACCCGCTACATCCGCCACTCGGACTACGTGCTGCGGATCGACCCGGTCGCCACGGCCACCGACCGGCAGGACGCGACGTTCCGGGTCGGCTACTGATCATCGGGGGCCCCGGCTAGGGCCTCCGCGTCTCGTCGGGCGGGGGCTCCGGGGGCGGGCCGAAGCGGACCTGGATCTTCTCGAAGCCCTTGAAGGCCTCGGTGGTCGCGTACGACCGGTAGGCGCGACGGTCGGCCGGGCTGAGCCGCACCCGGTCGGTGAACGGGGTCAGCAGACTGCGCGGCCACAGCCGCAGCACCCGCACCGCACCCACCTCCACCGTGATCAGGAAGATCAGCGCCCCCAGGTACAGCCACGCGAGCAGGCCGAGGACGATGCCGAACATGCCGTACGTCGCCGTGGCTCCCTTGAGGACATGGCTGACGTAGTAGGAACCGCCCCACTGGAGCACCTGCCAGGCGCAGGCGCCGCCGCAGGACGCCCAGGCCAGCCGGCGCAGGGGCAGCTCGCGCTCGGTCAGGACCCGTTGGCTGAGCAGAAGCAGCCCGGTGTTCAGCACCACCGCCGCGACGACGGCGCCGAACCTGGCGCCGATCGCCGGGCGGGTGCCGAACACCGTCGCCGTCGACACCGCCCAGGACAGCAGCGTGGTCACGCACAGCCCGAGCCCGAGGATCACCAGGAACAGCAGCCCCCGCAGCCGCGAGCGGAACGGGTCGGGGCGGGCGTGCCGGGGCACGGCCCAGATCTTGTTCAGCGCGTACTGCGCGGCCTGGGCCACGCCCAGCGCGCCGTAGACACTGCCCACCACGCCGACGGCCAGGGCGACGCCGTTGCCGTGCAGGGAGTGCACGTTCCGCCCTAGCTGATCGCCGATGACGGGGAACTCGGCCAGCGCGGAGTCGAACACATGGCGGCGCAGTTCGGGGTCGCCGCTGAGCAGGGTGCCGAGCACGGAGACCAGGATCAGCAGCAGCGGGAAGAGGGAGACGAAGGCGTAGTAGGCGAGCAGGGCGGCGAGGTAGGTGCCCTGGTCGTCGTAGAACTTGTAGACCACGGCCAGCGGGAAGCCCACCCAGCGGTGGCGGCGCTGGTACGCGTCCGTGCGCCCGACGAACCCCATGGCATACGAGTGCCCCGCTCCGGCCCCCGCATGAGCCGGCCCGCAGCCCCGGCGCGCCTCGGCCGCGCTCCTCAGGCGTTCCCGGCGTGCCTCACCGCTGCGGCGACGCGCTCGACGAGTTCGGGGAGTGCGGCGCGGACGGGCTCGCTCAGGCCCTGGCCAGCACGGTGTCGGCCACCTCCATGGCGTGGACGAGGAGCCTGGGCGGCAGCCGGTCGAGGGCCTCGGCGAGGGCGAGCGTCTCCCCGAGGCCCAGGGCGTGCGTGCTGGCCGTACCGCCGGTGCGGGCCGCGGCCTCGGCGGCCGACAGGGTGTGCAGCCGGCCCGGTGCGGCGGGCCGGGTGCGCAGCGCCTCCACCAGGACCACCAGGCCGGCGTCCCGCCACAGGTCCAGCAGCCGGGCCGGTTCGCCGTCGCTGACGACGAGGACGGTGCCGTGCGGTACCCGGTCGCGCAGCGCCTCCACCACCGCCGGGCCCACCCCGTCGTCCCGGCGCAGGGGGTTGCCGACTCCGATCACCACGGTCGGCGCGGCCGAGCCGGTCATGCGCGCTCCACCGAGAGCCGGAGGAAGTGGGCGGAGCAGGAGATGCAGGGGTCGTGGTTGCGGACGGCCCGCTCGCACAGGACCGTGAGCTCCTCGTCCCCGGCGTCGGCCGCGCGGTCGAGACGCCGCTGTACGGCCCGGCGTACGTCGTCCTCGATGGCCGTCTGGTTCTGGGCGGTGGGCGCGAGATGCGGGCCCGGGTGAGGGTCCCGTCGGCGGTGAGGGCATAGCGGTGGTAGAGCAGTCCCCGGGGTGCCTCGGTGGCGCCCGTGCCGGTCGCCGCGCGGGGTGGTACGTCGAGCGCCGGGCGGGGCGGGGGTTCGTACGCCTCGATGATCCGAAGCGCCTCCTCCACGGCCTGGACGACCTCCACCGCACGCACGGCGATGCTGCGGAAGGGGTTGCGGCACACCGCGCCGGCCGCCGGATCGCCGAGGCCGGCCTCCCGGGCGGCGTCGGCCGCCACCGGATGCAGCCGGCGCCCGCTGACCGCGTAGCGGGCGAGCGGGCCGGTGAGGTAGCGGCGGCCGTCGGGGGCGGCGGTGCGGGCGGTGGAGTGGGGGACCTGGTCTTCGCGCGCGTGCTGTTCGAAGGCGGACACCGGGAACTCCCGGACGGACACCGCCGGCCCGGGCCCGCCCTCCTGTGCCGCCGCGATGACGGCCGGGGTTCCCGAGTCGACGGCGTAGCGGCCGGGGTCGCGCAGGGCGAGCAGGTCGTGGTCGCAGTCGGCGTCGGGGAAGTCGAAGCCGGCGACCCAGCGGACGGTCTCCACCGCGTCCTCACGGGCCTGGCGGAGACGTTCGGCGAGCGGGTGGAGCTCCCCGGGCGCCGGCACCCGGTGGAAGCCGCCGACGCGGATGTTGACCGGGTGGACGGGGCGCCCGCCGAGCTGTTCGACGATCGCGTTGCCCGTCTGCTTCAGCCGCAGCCCGCGCTCCACGGCGGAGCGCTGAAGGCGGGCGAGGCCCACGGCGTCGGGCTGGCCGAGGAAGCCGGGTGCGTGCAGAAGGTGGATGTGCAGGGTGTGGCTCTCGATCCACTCACCGCAGTAGAGCAGGCGGCGCAGCTGGGCGAGCGGGCCGTCGACGGTGATGCCGCAGGCGTTCTCGATCGCCTGGCAGGCCGTCATCTGGTAGGCGACCGGGCAGATGCCGCAGATGCGGGCGGTGATGTCCGGTGGCTCGGTGTGCCCCCGGCCGGCCAGCAGGGCCTCGAAGAACCGTGGGGGTTCGTAGATGCGCAGCTGGGCCTCGGCGACCCGGCCCTCGTGCAGGCGCAGCCGGAGCGCGGCCTCGCCCTCCACCCGGGCCAGTGCGTCCAGCCGCAGGACGCGTTCTCCGCTCTGGCTCATCCGGGCTTTCCGTCAGGCGTCGTGCTGGGCGTCCGTCCCGGCCTCGGGGGTGTCCGGGCCTTCGGCCAGGAGATCGGGCACAGAGGCATACTCCGGTGCGGCAGCGTTGAAGGTGCGGAAGACGCGCACGACGTCCCGCTCACTCATCCCGTCGCGGCGCAGTTGGTCTCCTCCAGGCGCTCGGCCCGGCGGACGCGGTCGTCTCGACGTCCCGGGAGCACGGCCACGCCCTGACCCGCGAGGTGGCCGCCGAGTGATGACGGAGATGTACGGCAAGGCGACCGGGCGCAGCCGGGGGCGCGGCGGTTCCATGCACCCGTTCGACGCCGGGCGCCGGTTCTACGGCGGCAACGCCATCGTCGCCGGCGGGCTCGGGGCAATCGGTCCCGTTCGTGGCACCGCCTCCGTCAGGGGACGGCGGTGCCGAGCGGCTCGTGCGGCCGCGGAACAGTGGCGAGGCCCCCCGCCCGGACGGCATCCACCACCGCCTGGTGCAGTTCCCGGCTCTGCACCTCGGTACGGCACGGCACCGGGCTCCCGGTGAGCGTGAACCAGTCGGAGGTTCCGGTGTACTGCACCGCGATGTCGGCCTGTCGGCCGTCCCAGGTGGTGTGGACGGTCAGATCGCCGGTCACGATCCCCGCCTCGTCGGTACGTGCGCCGCCCCGGCCGGTGAAGACGCCGGGGGTCGTCCAGGATGCCCAGGCCATGACCTCGCCCTTTCTCGCTGAGCGGATTTCGGAGGGGAGCGGATATCGGGTAGGAGGGGCAAGCAGTGCGCGGGATCCCGGCAACGGTCAGGGGATGTCGATTCCGTGCTCGCGCGTCACCCCGCGGGGTGGCAGCCCGGGCAGGAACGCCCGCGCCGGCTGACCCGGGAGGGGCCTGGGGCGGCGGGGCAGGCCCGCTGCAAAGGCCACGTAGTCCCCGGCCGTGAGCAGGCCGACCAGGAGGCCGTGCGGGTCGGTGACCGGCAGGGCGTCGAGCTGCTCCTGCTTCATCACGGCCGCCGCGTGCCGGGTCGAGTCGTCCGGGTGGACCGTACAGGTGCGGCGGGCGTGGACCAGCTCCCGCACCCTGCGCCGGGACACTTCCGTCGCGGCGCCCGCGCAGGCGAGGGCGAGTTCGGCACGGTCCACCAGCCCGGCGCAACAGCCGTCCGGGCGGACCACGGGCAGGTGGCGCTGCCGGGAGCGTTCCATGACCTCCCACGCCAGCAGCAGGCTCTCGTCCTCGCCGACCGAGTACGGTGCCGCGTCCATCAGAGTGCGTACGGCGGGCAGCTCCGGCGCGCTGCCGCGCGGCACAGGGCGCTCGTCCAGGTTCCGCAGCGCGGTGCGCTCGTCCATGGCTGCCTCCTCGTCGTACGGGCGGCAAGGCCGGGTCGCCCACGCCGACGCGTGCCCCGGGTCTCGCACGTGCTTTCACGGTCGCCGTACGGTGCCTGCCTGTCACGGGGCCTGATGGCCTCGGAAGCTGCCGTTGGCCCCCCGTCCGCGGTCCGCCCGGCCCAGGGCCGGCACCAGCCGTGCGGGCGGGGCGGCGGACCGGGGCGGGGTGGTCGGCGTGGTCGGCGTGGTCGGCGTGCAGCGCAGGAGGGTGCTCGTGTGGCCCCCGTATCGGGGCCGAACGGCCATGGTGGGGCACGGCGTTCCGTGGTGTGCCGGTGGTGGCGGGAAGGACGGCATCGCCACCCGCTGGACCCGTGGGGCCCGTCGGGGCCGAACAGCCCACGACGGGTGGCCCCTCCGGCCTCTGCTCGCCCTGCGCCCGCCGCCGCACGCTGAGGGGTGCCGTGCTCCGCGAACGCGGGAAGGTGAGGCGAGGTTCATGGAGGAGACGCTGCCGCTCGGCCGGATCGCCGGTGTCCGGGTCGGCCTGCACTGGAGTGTCCTGGTCATCGTCGCCCTGGTGACGGTCGCGCTGGCGCGCGGCCGGCTGCCCGCCGCCCACCCGGGCCACTCCCCCGCCGCGTACTGGGGGCTCGCCGTGCTGACCGCCGTCGTCTTCCTCGGGTCGCTGCTGGCGCACGAGCTGGCGCACGCCGTGGTCGCCCGGCGCAACGGTGTCGAGGTCGAGGGCATCACGCTGTGGATGCTCGGCGGTGCCGCCCGGCTGCGCGGCGAGGCCCCGTCGCCGGCCGCGGAGCTGCGGATCGCCGGGGTGGGTCCGCTCACCAGCCTGGTCGCCGGTGGTGTGCTGGCCGGGGTGGCCGTGGGCCTCGACGCGCTGCACGTCTCCGGGCTGCTGGTGGAGGCGGTCGCCTGGCTGGCGGCGATCAATGTGCTGCTGGCCGTCTTCAACGCGCTGCCCGCCGCTCCGCTCGACGGCGGGCGGCTGCTGCGGGCCTATCTGTGGCACCGCACCGGTGACCGGCTGCGGGCCAGCCGGGGCGCGTCGGCGGCGGGCCGCGCGCTGGGCTGGTTCATGGTGCTGACCGGCTTCGCGGACGTGCTGTTCGCGGGCGACCTGTCCGGTCTGTGGGCGGCGCTGATCGGCTGGTTCCTCGTCGCGGCGGCCACCGCCGAGCCCCGTCAGGCGGAGATGCGGGGCGCCCTGGAGGGGGTTCCGGTGAGCCGGGTCATGACCCCGGCGCCGGTGACCGTCCCGCTGACGACGACGCTGGCGGGCTTCCTGGCCGAGGGCCCGTTCGGCGCGTACCGGCACTCGGCGTTCCCGGTGCTCGCCTCCGACGGCTCCGTCGCCGGTCTGCTCACCGTCCGGCGGGCGCAGGCGGCAGCGCCGCAGGAGCGTGCGTACACGACGGTCGGTGCGGTGATGCATCCGCTGGGCGAGGTGGTGACGGCCGCGCCGGACGAGCCGGTGCTCGACCTGCTGCCCCGCCTGGAGTCGAGCCCGGGCCGCCGGGCCCTGGTCCTCGACGGCGGCCGCCTCGTCGGCATCCTCACGGTCGCCGACGTCACCCGCGCCCTGGCCTGGCCGGGCAGGCCAGGGACCCCGGGCCGCAACCCTTCCGGCTCCTCGCACACGACGACCTGACGCAGTTGCTTCCCCGGAGAACGCGTCTCCGGGGAAGCAGTCGGCCTGGCTGCGCCGGGTGGTGTGTCACTCGTGCGGGATCACGGCCACCGGGGCGATGACATGGTGCAGTGCCGCGTGGGCCACGTGGCCGATGTGGGCGCCGAGCGGGGTGGTGCGCACGCGCCTGCCGACGACGACCAGCGAAGCGTCGCGGGACGCCTCCACCAGTACCTGCGCGGCACTGCCGCACCGGCTCGCCTCCAGCACTTCGACGTCCGGGAACTTCTGCCGCCAGGGGCGCAGCACCTCGTTCAGGGCCGTGGCCTGGCCGCGCTCGAGTTCGTCGTACAGTTCGGCGTCGCCGTAGAAGCGGTAGAAGGACGTGGGCGGATCGTCCCAGCCGTGCACGGCCCGCAGCGCGGTGCCGCGGCGTTCGGCGGCGTCAAAGGCGAACTCGATCAGGGTCTCGTGCGGGGTGGAGATGTCGAGGCCGAGGACGACGGGCCGGTAGGGGGTGGCCGCGGACGGCACGCCGGCCGGGTCCGTCCTGTGCTCGTCGGCGGCCTGTTCGCCGGCCCGGACCAGCACCACCGGGCGCTCCGCGTGGGCGAGGACCGACATGCTGACCGAGCCGACCATGAACCCGCCGATCCCGCCGAGACCGCGCGAGCCCATGGCGAGCAGCTCGGACGCGGCGGCCGCCTCGGCGAGGGCCGCGGCCGGGTTCCCGGTGAGCTGGTCGGTGAGCACCTCGACGCCGGGGTGGCGCAGCCGGATGCCTTCCGCGGAGTCGCGCGGGATGCTCTCGCTCCAGTGCTGGTGGGTCTCGCTGCCGAGCAGCGGCGCCTGGGCCAGACGCTCGGGGACGGGCTCCGACACGTGAACGATCTTCAGCGGCAGGTCGCGCAGTTCGGCTTCGCGGGCCGCCCATTCCGCGGCGGCGCGGCTCTCGGGAGAGCCGTCGAGGCCGACGGTGACGGTTCGGGGCATGGTCCACCTCCCGGGGCGTGGGATCCCGGAGCATGGGATCCGACTCCAGCGTCGTGACGCCGTGGCCGCGGTGTCAGGGGCCGCAGGTCCTTGGCCGGGACCGACCGGCCCTGGCGGGACCGGGCGCGGCGCAGTTCTCCCGGGTGCGGAACGGTCCGGGAGGGGGCGTTACGGAGGTGGCGGTGGGGCTGGCTCAGTCCGTCGTGAGCAGGCTCTTGACCTCGACCACGTCGGCGATGCCCTCGACCTCGGCCACCAGCCGGGCTGCAGTCGTCGCCGGCCAGCTGGGCATGCTCCCGCCCGAACTGCTCGACGCCCGCCGGCCCCCGGGCGATGCCGACCGTTCCGGAGACACGCCGTGAGCGGGCACGGCGGCCGGACCCGATCCGGGCGGGCCGCCCGGCTGCGGCTGCTCCGCAGTCTTGCGACGGCGGATCTGCTGGAGCGCACACTGCGGCTGCTGCTGGACCGGGAGGGGCTGGGCGGCGGGCGGCCGGGGAGGCGGGGCGGGTGTGGCGGGACCGGCTGGCCGAGGCGGACGCGTGGCTGGCGCGCAGGTGCTGACCGGCGGGGAGCGGGCCCTGGCCGGAGCGGTGCCCGCAGACCGGGCACGGGTCGGTGTGCGGTGGGCCGCGCTGATGGGCGTACCCCATCCGGCGGCCCTGTCCTGGGCGGATCCCGTCCGCTCGGCGGCGGAGCCGACACCGCCGAACACCGCCTCGGCGCATGCGGAGACGGCGTACCGGGCGACGGTGCGCGCCGCCGCGGAGTTCGCCGCCCACCGGGCCGCCGCCGAGCTGCTGGGCGCGGAGACGGTCCGTACCCGGCAGCGGGTCCGGGCCCTGCGCCGGCACTGGATCCCGGACCTGGCCGCTCTGCCGGAGACCGCGCGGCGGATCGAGGCCCCGGAGCCGGTCCGCCCCGTACGGTCCCGGGCGCTGGAGGAGCTGACCGCACGGGTGCGGGCGGACCTGGAGAGCCGGATCCCGGCAGGGCCGACGGGCCGCTCCCCGGGACCAATGGCCCCTGGCAGCGCCCTCGAACGGGGGCTTGCATGGGATCGCTGCGGCACTTCCCGCGGCGAGGAGGCGAGGACGATGACCGCGACCGCATCGCCGGAGCGGGGCGACCGCCCCGCCCCCGGCCACGACACCCCGACGACCGGCAGCACCATGCACGCCCGGGTGGGCGACGAGATCGTGGTCCGCGGCACCACGGCCGGTGTGATCAGCCGGGACGGCGAGATCGTCGGCCTGCACCATCGGGACGGCACCCCGCCGTACGACATCCGCTGGGCGGAGGACGGGCGGGTCACCCTGTACTTCCCCGGCTCCGACGCCTTTGTCCGGCATCTGACGCACGCGCACGAGCCGCCGAGCGGAGGCGACCATGACGACGCCCGGTGACCGCGGACCCATCGTGGTCGGTGTCGAGGCCGACCCCACCCGTCGGATGGCGCTCGCCTGGGCGGCGGACGAGGCGGCTCGTCGGCGGCTGCCGCTGCGCCCGGTGCTCGCCGAGGGCGTGCCGACCAGGGGCGACCGGGGCCGGTCGGTGCCGCCGTCCTGGGCGGGCTGGAACGAGGAGCTGCACCGCGACGGGAAGCAGGTCCTGGAGGACGTCGTGGAGTTCGTCGCGGCGCGCCGTCCGGAGGTCGAGGTCGACGCGGTGCTCGCCGAGGGCGACGCCCTGTGGGTGCTGCGGGAGCAGAGCCGTGCCGCCACGGCCGTCGTGCTGGGTTCCTGGCATCTGGGCCGGGCCGAGGAGCTGTTCGGTTCGGCGTCGATCGCCCTCCCCCTCGTGGCGCACGCGCGGTGCCCGGTGGTCGTCGTACCGGAGGCGGAGCACGTCACCCAGGATCCCGCGCACTACGTCGTCGGTGTCGACGGCAGCGCGCACTCGGCGGCCGCGGTCGACCTCGCCTTCGAGGAAGCGGCCCTGCGGGGCGCCCGGGTGCGGGCCCTGTACGTCTGGCAGGCGGGTCCGCTCGGGGTGCTGGACCAGCACGCGGCGCAGCAGGAGTGCCGCCGGCTGCTCTCGGAGACGGTGGCGGGTCGGCGAGCCCGCTACCCCGAGGTGGAACTGCGGCACGAGCTGATCGTGGGACATCCCGTGCAGGTGCTCACGCAGGCGTCGGCACACGCGCTGGGTCTGGTGGTGGGGACCCGGGGGCACGGGGGCTTCGCGGGCATGCTGCTGGGCTCGGTGAGCCAGGGCGTTCTGCACCACGCCCGCTGCCCGGTCATCGCCGTGCCGTCGCCGGCCCGCTGAGGCCGTCTCCCCCGGCCCTCGTACATCGCGCCGGGACGGCGTCCGGATCGTTGTGCCTTCAGCCAGTACGACGTCCGGCCGGCGTGCCGGAAGACTGCCCGCCAGTGGCCACGGCCGGTCCCGGGCGCGGGGGCGGTGCCGGAGCCGGAGACCATGACGAGCACGGGGAGGACCGCACGGTGAGCGTGCAGCAGTACGACGAGATAGGTGAGGCGTTCGAGGGTTTCAAGTCGCTGCCGCTGGCGCGGTACGCGGAGGTTCCCGGTTTTCTGGCCATGGTCGGGGACGTGCGGGGCAGGTCGGTCCTCGACCTGGCCTCCGGCACCGGCTTCTACAGCAGGGAGTTCCGGCGGCGCGGCGCGGCGGAGGTGCTCGGGATCGACATCTCCGGGGAAATGGTCGCGGCGGCGCGGCGGTTCGAGGAGAATGAGCCGCTCGGGGTGCGCTATCAGGTGGGCGACGTCTCCCGACTTGCCCCTCTGGAACGGAAGTTCGACATCGCTACGGCGGTCCAGCTGCTCAACTACGCGGAGGACGCCGCGGCCATGGAGCGGATGTGCCGCGCCGCGTACGAGAGCCTGATGCCGGGGGGCGAGTTCTTCCTGCTCGGCCAGACGCCCGGCTTCCGCTTCGACGGACCGTCCCCTGCCAAGTACGGCTTCCGCGCCGAGCTGACCGGCGAAGAGGCCGAGACCGGACCCCGGGTGCGGGTCACGGCGCTGCTGGACCCGCCGATGTCGTTCGTCTCCACCCTCCCGCGCCGCGAGGTCTACGAGGAGTGTCTGCGGGCGGCCGGCTTCGGGAAGGTGACCTGGGTCCCGCTGGAGGTGTCCGACGCCGGCGTGCGCAGGTACGGCGCCGACTACTGGGCGGACTTCCACGCCAATCCGCCGCTGGAGATGCTGCGCTGCCGCGCCTGAGCCGGCCGGTGAACCCGAGCCGACCGGTCAGGGGAAGTCCGGTACCACCGCGACGGGGCAGTCGGCGTGGTGCAGCACGGTGTGCGCCACGCGCCCGAGCTGGAGACCGCCCCCGCCGCGGCGCCGCGACACGCCGACCACCAGGAGATCGGCGGTGGCGGACCGCTGGAGCAGTGCCTGGCGGGCCGGTCCCTCGAGGACACACCGGTGCACCCGCACCTCCGGGTGCTCGGCCGTGGGCTCCGCGAGCAGCGTGTCGATCAGCGCGGTGGCCTCCTCCGCGTACGGCAGGCCGGTGCTTCCGGTGCGCAGCGGGTGCGCGGCGGGCTGGTGGGCGGGGCGGCGCCAGGCGCGGACGGCGTCGAGGGGGCACTTGCGGGCCGCTGCCTCGCGCACCGCGAACCGGCTCGCCGTCCCGCTGGTGCCGGGTTCCCCGACGCCGAGCACGACCCGGCCGCGGGTGCCTGCGACACCCGCCGCGCTGCCCCGGACCACGATCACGGGTCCGGTGGCGCGGCCGGCGACGGCGAGTCCGACGGAGCCGAGGAGCAGGCCCTGGAGTCCGCCGCGACCGCGGCACCCGGTCACCAGGGCGGTGGCGTTGTGGCCCTCGTGCAGCAGCACGTCCACCGGGTCGTCGGCGAGCACCGCGCCTTCGACGGGTACGGCGGGGGCCCGGCGCCGGGCCCGTTCCCCGGCGCGCGCGACAACTGCGTCGCCGTCGTCCGGCTGATCCGCCGACGGTACGGACCGGTCGTCGTACCGCTCCCACAGCGAGGCGTACACGAGCCGCAGCGGAAGGCCGTGCAGCGCGGCCTCGTCGGCCGCCCAGTCCACGGCCAGCAGGCTGGAGTCCGAGCCGTCGACACCCACCACCAGGGGCAGACGCATGGTCCTCACCGCCTTTCGCCGGACCGGCGGCACCACGGGGGCGGTCCTGCTCCCCACGCTCACACAGCCGGGGCGGCGACCGCATGGGCAAAACGGCCCTTCCGGCCGGCAACGGACCCCCTGATCCGAGGAGCCCGGCCCCGGGGGTCAGGTCACGCTCTCCTTACGCACGGTCTCCTCACGCACGATCACGACCGGGCAGTGCGCGTGCTGCGAGACATGCTGGCTGACGGATCCGAGCAGGGCGCGGGCGAACCCGTTCCGGCCCCGGCTGCCGACGACCAGCACCTCGGCACCTTCGGCGGCCCGCAGCAGCACCTCGGCGGGGTTGCCGTGCGCGAGGAGGGAGCGGACCGCGCCGGCGGCCTCCGCACCGAGCACGTCGGTCAGCTCCGTGCGCATGCGCTGCCGTGCCTCTTCCTCGTCGACGTCGGTGTCCACGGCGGGCGCCGACCAGCCGTACAGACCCGGCAGTTCCCACGCCGTGACCGCGTCCACGGTGCCGCCGGCGAGACCGGTATAGCGCACGGCCCAGCGCAGCGCGGCGTACGAGGACGGCGACCCGTCGACACCCACCACGATCCGCGGTCCGGATAGCTCGCTGCCCATGTGTCCACCTCTCCTGCGGCTGACCGGCCCCCGTCGCTTCCACGCTGCACGCGACAGCCCGATCCCGCCACGGCAGCGGCTCCGGGGTGTGACGGCGGGCCGCGGTCAGCGGCAGGGCGCGGGACGGCGGGGGCGGGCAGTCGGTGCCGTGCGCGTCCAGGCGTACGGTGGCGGTCCGGCCGCGGTGCAGCCAGGCGCGCACCGGTGCTGGCGGTGCGGTCCGCGCCACGGTCGTGCCACCGGACCAGCGCGTGGAATCCGGTCTGCGCGCCCGCGCGCCCGTCGTACGACCAGGCGTCCGGGCGTCCCTCAGCAGCCGGACGGTGACGGCCTGTCCCGCCGCCCATGCGGTGACCGGCAGTGCCACCAGGGGCGACCGACGGCGAGAAGCGTGCGCAGCAGACTCAGCGGTCCAGGGTGAGCCGGACCGTTTCGCCGGGCTGGACGCAGACGGCGCGCTCGGCCAGGCGTACTTCGATCGGCTGCCGGTCGGAGGGCGGCACGGTGATCTCCATGGCCCGGTGCCGCAGGCGCAGCCGTACACCCCAGTGGCCCTGGTAGCGCAGGGCGAAGCCGTACGACGACAGCTCCGGCAGTGGTACGGGGTCCAGCCACAGGGCGCCGTCCCGGGTCTCCAGTCCGGTCAGTCCCCGCTGGACCAGGTCGAGCGTGCCGGCCATGGCGCCCAGGTGGACGCCCTCCCCCGTGGTGCCGCCCTGGAGGTCGGCGATGTCGCCGCGGAGCGCTTCCTGGCAGAAGGTCCAGGCCTCGGCGCGCCGGGCCCGGGCCAGCACCCAGCCGTGCACCAGGCCGCTCAGCGTGGAGCCGTGGCTCGTGCGGTCCAGGTAGTAGTCGACGGTCCGTGCCCAGGTCTCGTCGTCCAGGCGGTAGCCCAGGCGGCCGAAGAGCGCGCGCAGTTCGGACGGCGCGAAGAGGTAGCCGAGCATGAGGACGTCGGCCTGCTTGGACGCCTTGTAGCGGTTGACGCTGTCGCCCTCCGCCTCCAGGATCCGGTCCAGCCGCCGGATGTCGTCGTACCGCTTGCGGTAGCCGTCCCAGTCGAGTTCGAGGAGGTCCTCGTACCCGGAGAACTGACTGACGACCCCGTCGTGGAAGGGCACGTACAGCCGGCGGGAGATCTCCTCCCACTGCTCCAGCTCGCCGTCGTCCAGCCCGGTGCGTTCGGCGAGCTCGCGCAGTCGCGGCTCCGGGAGCGCGCGCAGCGCCTCGCCCGCCCGGGCGAGCACCCAGGCAGCCGTGACCGTGGTGTAGGCGTTGTCGTCGAGGCCGGGGGTGCGGGCGCCCGGGTAGGCGTCGTGGTACTCGTCGGGACCCATCACGCCGCGGATGCGGTAGCGGCCGAGGTGTTCGTCGCGGTCGGCGGAGTCCGCCCAGAAGCGGGCGATCTGGAGCAGCATCTCGGCGCCCTTGGTGTGCAGGAAGCCGGTGTCGCCGCTGGCCTCACAGTACTGCCAGACGTTGTAGGCGATGGCCGAGCCGACGTGGTGCTGGAGGTGGGAGTGGTCCGGCAGCCAGCGCCCGGAGCGGGGGTTGAGGTGCAGTTTCTGGGTCTCCTCGCGGCCGTCGCCGGCGCTCTGCCACGGGTACAGGGCGCCGCGCCGGCCGACGGCCCGCGCCGCCCGGCAGGCCCGCTCCAGCCGCCGGTGCCGGTACTCGAGCAGCGCCCGCGACACCTCGGGGAAGTGCAGGTCGAGATAGCGCAGGGCGAACAGTTCGTCCCAGAAGACATGGCCGCGGTAGGCCTCGCCGTGCAGTCCCCGGGCGGGCACGCCGACATCGAGTTCGGCGGTGTGCGGGGAGAGGGTCTGGAGCACATGGAACAGGTGCAGCCGCAGGATGTGTCCGGGCTCCGCGGGCACATCGAGATCGGCGCGGCGCCACAGCTGGCCCCAGGCCAGGCTGTGGGTCCGCAGGAGTTCCCCGAAGGGGGGCGCGCTGCGCACACGGTCGACGGCTGCGCGCAGCGGGTCGCCGATGGCGGGGTCGCGTGAGGTGTGCAGCGCGACGATCTTGTCGACAGTGTGGGTGCGGCCGGGGCTCAGCGCCAGGCGGGTGCCCTGGACCGCGCGGGTGCCCTCGGCCCCGCGGTGCGGCGGCCCGTCGGCGGTGAGGCGGGCGGCCATGCCGACGCGGATGTCGGAGTGGCGGGTACGGCAGCGCAGCCACACGGTGTCCGGGGAGGGGGCGGTGCCGGCGTGAACGGACGTCAGATGATGTCCGTCGAGGTCCTGGTAGCGCTGGACGCCCTGGTTGACGACAGCGCCGTCCAGGGCGGCCTCGACGTCGAGGTCCGCGGTGAAGTTCTCCGCCGTGAACTCGGTGCGCAGCGCGGCCAGATGCGGGTCGGCCATGTGCACCAGCCGCAGCTGGCGCAGCGCCAGCACGCGTCCCGCGCCGAGGTCGTAGCGGGTACGGCGCTCCAGCAGGCCGGTGTCGAGGCGCAGGGTGTGCCGGTGCTCCAGCACGCTCGCCGTCCGGGGGGTGAGCCACGGGCCGTCGGTGAGCCGGAACCGGAGCACGAGCCAGTTGGGGAGGTTGACCAGGTCCTCGTTCTCCACGAGCCGGCCAGCGATGTGCGAGGTGAGCCGGTCGTAGCAGCCGGCTGCGTAGGTCCCCGGGTAGTGCACGTCGTCGGCGGCGCATTCGGGCAGGGCTCCGCGGGTGGCGACGTATCCGTTGCCGAGGGTGCACAGCGCCTCCCGGAGGCGCTCCCGCCCGGGGTCGTAGCCGTCGTACTCCCAGGTCCACGCGGGCGCGGCGGTCGGTTCCGGCGGTGCCTCGACGGTGCTCATGCCTGGCGCGGCACGGTCGCGACGGGGCACTGGGCGTGGTGCAGCAGCGTGTGGCCCACGGGGCCCAGCTGGAGGCCGAGGCGGGCGGTGCGGTGCTGGGTGCCGACGATGACGAGGTCGGCGGCGGCCGACAGCTCCACCAGGATCCGGCCCGCCGGTCCTTCGCGCGGCCGGCGGTGCGTACGGACGCGTGGATGTGCGGCGACCGCGTCCGCGAGCAGCGCGTCGAGCCGGGCCGCTGCCGCCTGCCCGTCGTCGGCGCGGGTGCCGTGGGCGGGGCTGCGCCAGGCGTGCACGACGTCCAGGGCGCAGTCGCGTGCCTCGGCCTCGCGGAAGGCGAACCGTACGGCGTCGGCGTCGGTGTCGGCGTCCCCGAGGCCGAGCAGGATCCGCCCGTGTGTCCCGCTCACCCCGGCCCGGTCGCCGCGCACCACCACGACGGGGCAGCGGGCCTGGCCGGCGACGGTGAGTCCGACCGAGCCGAGCAGCATCGCCGCGAGCTGGCCGCGGCCCCGGGACCCCGTCACCAGCAGGGCGGCCAGGTCGCTCTCGTGGACGAGGGCGGTCGCGGCGTCCTGCGGCACGATGTCGGTGGTGACCTTCACCTCCGGGGCGCGCCGCTCGGCGCGCTCGGCCGCGGAGGCCACGATGTGCTCGGCCATCACCTGCTCGGCGGGGCGCCCCGGGTCGATCGACGGCAGCGCGCCCTCGTACCGCTCCCAGAGGGAGGCGTGGACGAGCCTGAGCGGCAGTCCGTGGCGGAGTGCCTCGTCCGCGGCCCAGTCGAGCGCCCGCAGACTCGAGTCCGAGCCGTCGACGCCCACGACCAGAGGGAGTGTCATCGTCGCCACCGCCTTTCCCGAGCTGCCGGCACCCGCGGCACCGGGGCTGGTCTCAGCCTGCCAGGGCCGGAGGGGCGGGGCGAGAGGCCCTTCGGCCCTGCCCGGGCGGCGTCCGGCCCCGCACGCGGTCAGCCGGTGCCGGTGCGGGCCGGCGTGCCGAGCCGGCCGTCACGGACCTCGGCGATCCGGTCGGCGGCGGCCAGGTAGGCGCGGTCGTGGGTGACGAGCACCGTGGCGGTGGCCCGCTCGTGGGTGAGGCGGGTGATCAGGTCGATGACGGCGGCGCCGCGTTCGTGGTCCAGGGCGCTGGTGGGTTCGTCGACCAGCAGGACGGTGGGCTCGTTCATCAGGGCGCGGGCGATGTTGACGCGCTGTCGCTGGCCGCCGGAGAGCTGGTGGGGGCGGCGTCCGGCCTGCGCGGCGAGGCCGACCGCGTCGAGCAGCTCCATGGCCCGGCGGCGGGCGCCGGAGGTGCTGCGGCCGTCGAGGTGGGCCATGACCTGGAGCTGTTCGACGGCGGTGAGGGCGGGCAGCAGGTTGGGCTGCTGGAAGACGATGCCGATGGAGCGGCGGCGCAGGGCCGCGCGTTCGGCGCGGCTCAGGCCGGTGGTGCGGGTGCCGTCGACGACGACCGTGCCGGCGTCGGGGGTGACGAGGGTCGCGGCGACCGCCAGCAGGCTGGACTTTCCGGACCCCGAGGGGCCGACCACCGCGGTGAGGCTGCCCTTGGGCACGTCGAGGCTGACCCGGTCGAGGGCGGTCAGGCGGCCGTCGCCGTCGGGGTAGGTGAGGGTGACATCGGTCAGGTGCAGGCTCATCGGGCGCTCCCGAGGGCGGTCAGCGGGTCGACGGAGGTGATACGGCGGATGGCCAGGGCAGCTCCGGCCGCGCCCAGGAAGATCATCACGGCGGCCGGCAGGAGGAGGGTCGCGGGGCTGAGCAGGAACGGCACGGTGCCGTCGGCGAGGAGGGCTCCGACGCCGGTGGCGAGCGCGGTGCCGGTCAGGGTGCCCGCCGTGAGCAGGACGACGGCCTGGCCGAGCGCGTCCTTCAGGAGGGTGGCCGTGGAGGCGCCGAGCGCCTTGAGGACGGCGACGTCGGCGCTGCGCTGGATGGTCCAGACGGTGAAGAAGGCGCCGATGACCAGGGCGGAGATGGCGAACAGGAAGCCGCGCATCAGTTGCAGGGAGCCGTTCTCGGAGCGGTAGGAGCCGATCGCGGCCAGCGAGCCGTCCTTGGTGAGGGTCTTCGTACCCGCGGCGGCGTCCGCGGCCCGGACGTCGACGCCGGGTGCGGTGTTCAGGGCGATCACGGTCGCGGTGGGGCCGCTGCGGGTGCCGGTAGGCGGTGCGGTTCCCGACCAGACGGCGAGGCTGGTCCAGATCACCGGGGTGTGGCTGAACGACGCGTCGCCCCGCACTGCGGCCACGGTGAGCCGCTGCCCGGCCAGGGTGAGAGTGTCGCCGGGGCGCAGCCGGAGATCGTCGGCGGCGGTCCTCGACAGGACGACGGTACGGGCCCCGGGGGCGCCGCCGGCGGGTGGCAGATGGGAGCCCGGTGCGACCCCGAAGGCGGACACGACGGCGCTGCGGCTCCCCGCGGTGGCCTTGGTGGTGGTGATGCCGAGCGGTTCGGCGCGGGTGACGCCGGGGGTCCGGGCCCAGCTGCGCCATTGCCGTTCGGTGACGGTCGAGTCGGAGTACGACAGCTGCTGTCCGCCGCCGGGCGCGCCGAAGGCGATCCGGTCGACGGGCAGGCCGGTGACGGCGGAGATGTTCTGCCGGCCCAGCCCGGCGGTCAGTCCGGACAGCAGTCCGACCAGCAGGGTGATCAGCACGATGACGGTGCCCATCAGGGCGAAGCGGCCCTTGGCGAACCTCAGGTCTCGGTAGGCGACGAACACGGCGCGGCTACGGCCTTTCACGTGGAGGCGAGGGGGGTGGTGGTGTGTCACCAACGGTCCCCGGCGGCCGCCCGCGGGGCATCTGGCGGGCGGCACCACTTCGGGAGCCGAAAGGGGCGGAGCGGTTTGTAACTTTCGATGGAGGCCCGGTACGGCCGCTGTCCTTAGGCTGGGAGGACTGTGAACGTCTCCCTCCGCACTCCGGCCCCGACCACCCGCGCACTGACCTGGTGTCTGCACCTGCTCGTCGTCGGCCTGCTCGCCCTGTCCGCCGTCCGTGCCGTCACCGGGGGCGGTCCGCGCGCCGGTGCGGTCGTCGCCGTGGCCGCGGTGTGCGGGCTGGTGTACGCGGCCGGGTTCCTCCTGCGCCGGGCCGGCCGGGTCCGGCGGGCCGCCGCCTGGTGGCTGGCCGCCGTGGGCGCCGTATGGCTGGTGCTGCTGGCGCTGACCGCCGACGGGGTGTGGGTGGCGTTCCCGCTGTACTTCCTGGAGCTGCACCTGCTGCGGCGCCGGTCCGGGGTCGCAGCGGTGGCGGCCACCGCGCTCGCCGCGATCACCGCCTTCGCCGCCCACCAGGGCTCGTTCAGCGCCGCGATGGCGATCGGGCCGGGGCTCGGCGCGGCGGTCGCCGTCGCGGTGGTGTGGGGCTACCAGGCCCTGTACCGGGAGAGCGAGCAGCGGCGGCGGCTGATTGAGGAACTCACCGCCACCCGTGCCGACCTGGCCCGCGCCGAGCACGCCGCCGGTGTCCTCGCCGAGCGGGAACGGCTGGCCCGGGAGATCCACGACACGCTGGCGCAGGGGCTGTCCAGCATCCAGCTGCTGCTGCGCGCCGCCGAGCGCGCGCTGCCGGACACCGCGGAGCACGCCGCCCGCTATGTGGGCCAGGCCCGGCAGGCGGCCGTGGACAATCTCGCCGAGGCCCGCCGCTTCGTCGCCGCGCTCACCCCGCCGGCGCTGGACGGCAGCACGCTGGCCGACGCCCTGGAACGGCTCTGCGCCACCACCTCCGCACGGCACCAGCTCGCCGCCCGCTTCCAGGTCACCGGCACGCCCGTGGCGCTGCCGACCGCGCACGAGGTCGCACTGCTGCGCGTCGCCCAGTCCGCCCTGGCCAACACGGTCCGGCACGCCCGTGCCACCCGTGCCGAGGTCACCCTCGGTCATCTCGGCGACCGGGTCACGGTGACCGTCCGGGACGACGGCACCGGCTTCGACCCCGACCGGCTGCCCACACCCGACCCCGAGGCCGGCGGCTTCGGCCTGGCGGCGATGCGCGCCCGGTTGCAGAGCCTGGGCGGCACCCTCACCCTCGTCTCCGCCCCGGGCCAGGGCACCACCCTGACCGCGGAACTCCCCCACGCGGGGGCGGCCGGTGCGGGGGCAGAGGGCGGTCTGGGGGTGGAGGGTGGCCCGGGGGCCGGGAAGGGAGCGGTGACCGCAGCGGGGGAAGGAACCGGACCGGGAACCGGGAGCGGACCAGCACCCAGGAACAGCCCAGGAACCGGCACCACACAGGTGACCGAGTACCAGCCACTGCCCACGAACGAGAATGGGCCGGACACACCGACCACGTCGGCCACCGGCGTACGCTCCGGGCCACCGACCGATCCCCGAGCCGAGGCCCGCCCGTGACCGACTCCCCCGTCCGCCCCGCCATCCGCCTGCTCCTTGCCGACGACCACCCGGTGGTGCGGGCCGGGCTGCGCGCCGTGCTGGAGACGGAGCCCGGCCTGGCGGTGGTGGCCGAGGCAGCCACCGCCGAGGACGCGGTCACCCGCGCCGCCGCCGGGGACATCGACGTCGTCCTGATGGACCTCCAGTTCAAGGGCGGGATGAACGGTGCCGAGGCCACCGCCCTGATCACCGCCCGGCCGCACGCCCCGCGCGTCGTGATCGTCACGACGTACGACACCGATGCCGACACCCTGCCCGCGATCGAGGCCGGGGCCACCGGCTATCTCCTCAAGGACGCCCCGCCCGAGGAGCTGGCGGCCGCCGTACGGACGGCGGCCGCGGGGCGCACCGCGCTGGCCCCCGCGGTCGCCGACCGGCTGATGCACCGGCTGCGCGCGCCCGGCACCGCCCTGACCCGGCGTGAGACGGAGGTCCTCGGGCTGGTCGCCGAGGGCCTGTCGAACCAGGCCATAGGTGCTCGGCTCCATCTCACCGAGGGCACCGTCAAGTCCCATCTGGCCCGGGTCTACGCGAAACTCGGCGTGGACTCCCGTACCGCGGCCGTCGCCACGGCGACGGGCCTGGGTCTCATCCGCCGCTGACGACGCGCCCGGAGCGGCGGCCGGTCCGCGCGGCGCAGGGGAACGCGGCGCTCAGGCTGGACGCAGGACCCGGTCGTGGCGAGGCGCTCGCCCTGCCGGGCCATGTGCACATGGTGCTCCGGTTCGGCGACGGGCCGAGGGCCGGCCGGGCCCGCGCAGGCCGGTGTCCGATGTGCTGACCGTCGTACAGGCCGAACACGTTGTGGACCCTCGTCCGAGGCGGCGTCGTCACCGACCGCGACCTCGCCGTACGCGGGCTGGACGCGGCGACCACCGTCTTCCGGTGCTGGACGGGCGCCCCTCCCCTCCCGCGCCGGTTTCACCAGCGGACGGCCGTGAAGTCGACGGGTCGGGGCCGTAGCAGCCGGGTGCGGTCCGCGAGGCCGTGCAGCCGGCGGGACATCTCCTCGGCGGGCAGCCGGTGCCGGTCGCCGTGGCCCGGCAGGACCCACTCGAAGCGGATCCGTCCGGCTGTCCTGGTCAGGGAGCGGGCCAGCTCCTCGATGGAGTACCAGGTCACGCTCTCGGCGACTTCGAGATCGCCGGTCGTACGCGACCAGTAGAAGCTGTCGCCGCTGAAGCAGTACCGGTCGTCCGCGAGGTAGAGGACGCTGCCCTCGGTGTGGCCGGGCAGCGGGTGGGCGGTGACGCCGGGGGCGATCTCCATCGGTTCGAGCCCGCGGATCACCTGGTCGGCGTCGGGGACGGCGTCGAGGTCGCCCTCGTGGATCCACAGCCGGGCACCGAAGTGGTCGGCGTAGCGGCGGCCGTGGGCGACATGGTCGCGATGGGTGAGCAGTACGTCGGTGACGGGGCCGGACGCCGTGTAGCGGGCGGCCAGCGCGCTGCTCCAGCGGGGGGTGTCGATCATCATGAAGGTGCCCGACGGCCGCCGCAGGAGGTAGGAGTTGGCTCCGGCGGTGCGGGTCGAGTTGTGGCCGCAGATCAGCACGCCGTCGTCCAGAGCCAGCGGGAACGGGTCGAGTGCCGGGTCCGCGTGCCCGGCTCCCGGGCGGATGGAACGGGTGTGGCAGGCGAACACGGCGGCGTGTAACCGGCGGTTCTCCGTCTCGTTCTCGGGCTGGCGCAGCATCCGGGAGCGTCCGTCGGCCTCGCCGATCAGCTCGGGTGCGAACTGCCGGGCGACATCGCAGTTGGTGCACCGCTCGTCGACGTACCAGTGGTCCATGTCAGGACTCCTTCCGGGAAAGCGGCCCCGACGGGGCCGCCCCGTCAGGGATATCCCTATCCGGGGGTGAACCGGTAGGCCCTGCCGGTCTTGTATGTGACGCTGCGTGCTGCTCTCTCCTTCCCCTCATGGTGCATTTTGACCCGTTTTCTCCGCCCTCACGCATCACCGAGCGCCCCCTTGTCCCGGTCCACCGCGGGGTGGGCGCGTAGGGTGCCGGGATGATCGAGGTACCGGAGACGTTCGCCCGGAGCACCGTCGCGCGCGAGGGTGCGGCCGGAGCGGCATGGATCGCCGAACTGCCGGAGATCCTGGAGGAGTTGCTCGCGGGCTGGGGGTGTGTGCCGGACGGTGGCGTGCTGCACGGAGGGGTGGGTGTCGTCGTCCCGGTGCGGCGGCGGGACGGATCGCCGGCCGTGGTGAAGGTGTCGTTCCCGCATCCCGGCAATGTCCACGAGCCGGACGCGTTCGCCGTCTGGGGCGGGCGGGGCGCCGTTCTGCTGTACGAACGCGACGACGACCGCTTCGCGATGCTGCTGGAGCGCGCCCGGACGACGACGCTGGCCGACGCGGAGGACGGCGACGAGCTGGTGACGGTCGCCGGCCGCATCGGGCACCGGCTCGCCGTCCCCGCCCCGCCCGGCCTGCCCCGGCTGCGGGAGCGGGCCGACGCCTGGGAGGAGGAGCTGCGCAAGGACGCCGTGGAGCCGGGGCACGGCCTGTCGGAGCGTACGGTGGACGCGGCGGTGGCGACGGTACGCGAGCTCGGTCGCAGTCAGCCCGACCTCCTCGTCCACGGCGATCTCCACGCCGGCAACATCCTGCGCGCCGACCGGGAGCCCTGGCTGGCCGTCGACCCCAAGGGCTGTGCGGGCGACCCGGCCTACGACGCCGGCGCGCTGCTGAAGTCACGCGCGCTCGCCCTGGTCGCGGAGGACGACCCGCGGCGGGCCGTCCTCCGCGTCCTGGACGTCTTCGCCGACGCGGCGGAGCTGGACCGGGTGCGGGTACGGCGCTGGGCCCACTTCCATGTCGTCCAGGCCGTGTTCTGGGGCCGTCGGCACGGCTTCCGCATGGCCCGCGGCGGACCGGAGCGGGACGGCCTGGTCGCCTTCGCGGCCGCGCTGGCGGAGCTGCTCACGGACGCAGCCTGACCGTCCCCCGTACCCGTCACCGCCGCGCGGGTGGCCCGGCATCCCGTACGACCAAGCCACCCCGCGCCCCGATATCCGTCACCGCCGCGCCGGCGGCTCGGCATCCCTTACGACCAAGCCACCCCGCCCGCCGGTATCCGTCACCGTTGCGCGGGTGGCCCGGCATCCCGTACGACGAAGCCGCCCCGCCCGTCGAACCGCACCTCGCGCACCGCGTCGAACCCGTCCGCCGTCGAGGGCCTGCACAACCGCTGGAGCGTGCCCAGCACCCCGACGTCCGGCACCCTCTCCCGGCCCTCTCGGGCGGCGTTGCGCCGCAGCGAACCGGCCACGTCCGGCGGGAACCAGTACGCGGTCACGGTGGCCCCGTACGCCCGGGCCAGCTCCACCAGCGGGCGCCACTCCAGCGGCGAGGGGTTGGTGTTGTCCACGGCCACCGACCGGCCCGCCGCCAGGTGCTCCGCGATCAGCCGGAGCTGCCGGTCCTGCTTGTTCCTGGCGCCGCGCGGGAACAGGCCCTTGCTGACCAACTCGTGGCCGCCGGCCAGGCACTGCCCGTAGAAGGTGGACTTGCCGGAGGCCTGCAACCCGACCAGCACGGCCACGTCCGTCGCTGTCGCCATGCCGCACACGATGCCACGCGTCCCGCGCCGTCCGCTCGCCCGGGCCGGCCCTCGGCCCTGCGGTGTAGGTCCATCGGCTCAGGCGCACCGCGCGGGCCGCGGCTAGTTGAATGAGTCCCAGGGCTCGCAGCCAAAGGCCACCAGCGAGCGGTGACACATGTCCCTGCCATCGCTCGCCCAGCGCGCGCAAGGCGTTCCCGGCGTCCTGGCGGTCAGCGGAAGGTACGTGACGCATGTCTCAGCAACTCGGAGGACGTCTCGGTCGGGAGCCCAGCGGGGGAATAGCCTTGAGTCTCCAGTGACTGGAGACAGCAGAGTGGGGGACATGGACGGTACGACCCTCTACTCGATCGGGGAGCTTTCCCGGCGGACCGGCTTGCCCGTGAGGACCATCCGGTTCTACTCCGATTCGGGGGTGGTAGCGCCGACCACCCGAAGTCCCGCCGGTTATCGGCTTTATGACCTCGACGCACTGCTTCGTCTGGAACTCCTCCGCACACTGCGCGAGCTGGGCGTGGACCTGGCCACGATTCAACGGGTACTGGACCGCGAACTCTCGGTGGCGGAAGTCGCCACGGCGCACGCCGACGCCATGGACGTCCAGATCCGGATGCTGCAACTGCGTCGAAGCGTTCTGCGAGTCGTGGCCAGACGCGGGTCCGATCCTGAGGAGACCAAGCTCGTGCACAGGCTCACGCAGTTGTCCGGCGAGGAACGCCGACGTCTGATCGACGATTTCATGGATGGCACCTTCGGCACAGTGGATGCCGACCCGGCCATGGCGGCCATGGTTCGCGCTGCCACTCCCGACCTCCCCGATGATCCGTCCAGCGAGCAGGTCGCCGCGTGGGTGGAACTCGCCGAACTGGTCGGCGACGAGGACTTCCGGGCCCGGCTCCGCCGAACGGCCATGTTCCAGGCCGCCGGGCGCACGCTCGAGATCGAGAGCGAGGCTGGCGAGGAACTGATGGAGTACACCCGTCAGAAGGTGGCGGAGGCCCTGGAGTCGGGCATCGACCCACTCAGCGACAGAGTTGCACCCGTCATCGACGACCTCGTGCACCGCTTCGCCGAGGTGTTCGCACGCACCCCTGACACGGAATTCCGGGACTGGATGGCCCAGCAGTTCGAAGAGGCGCACGATCCCCGGGTGGATCGGTACTGGCGGCTGGTGTGGATCGTCAACGGCTGGCAAATAGTACCGAGCCTGATCCCGGTGTACTCCTGGCTCATCCAGGCCCTGCGAGACGACCGCGACGCATAGTCACCGCAGTGGAAACCGTCCTGGAGCCCTGAACGAGTCCATGGGATTGCCTGCGGACATGAAGCGAGGGCGTCCATGATCCGTTTGTGACGACAGACCTGGGCACCCTCGCGGTGATGTCGGCGTTGCTCGGCTTCACCTCGGGGCGGCGGTGGCTGCGCCGCGCCCGCCGGGACTTCCGCCACCTGTTCCCGTACCTGCCCCAGCAGTCCGGCTACAACAAGCGGCTCCGCAACGCAACCGAGCTGATCAAGCATGCGATCAGGATGCTGGCGAAGGACACCTCCCTGTGGAGCGGTCGGACCTGGCCGGCTGGGCCGAGTACGGCTACTGCGCCTCGCACTCCCGGTACTTCTGGGGCCTGCGCCTGCACCTGGTATGCACGCTGGGCGGGCTGCCCGTCCCACTTGGAGCTGCTGCGTCCGGCCCGCAAGGGAGAGCCCGAACGGACCGGAGCGCACCTGTTCAAGCCGCTGCGGCAGACCATCGAATCGATCAACCAGACCTTCAAGGCCCAGCTCGACCTGGAACGACACGGAGGGAGAACCCCGCAGGGGTGATCGTCCGGGTGCTGTCCCGGATCCTGGCCCTGACCGCCGCAGTCTGGCTCAACGACAAGACCGGGCAGCCCGTCAAGCGATCGCTGACCACCTACGGTCACTGACCGCGACAGCACCCCTTGGGCTCATTCATCTAGGGTCGGCTGCCATGCACACATCCGAGACACATCTTCGTGGCAGGCCGGAGCGGAAACGGGACACACTGGCCCGGCTCGCGTCCGAATGGGACATCTGGCTGGCCACGGCCCACCCCGCGCACGGCCCGCACCAGGTACCGCTGTGGTTCCTGTGGGACGGCCGGGCGGTGTGGATGTGCACCGGCGCGGCCTCCGCGACGGCACGCAACGTCCGCGCCGAGCCGCGGGTGCGCCTGGCCCTGCCGGACAGCTTCGATGTGGTCCTGCTCGAGGGCGAGGCCGAATGCTTCCCCGACACGGAGGTCCCCGAGGAGGCCGCGGACGCCTTCACCGGGAAGTTCGGGTGGGACCCGCGCACCGAGGACAGCCCCTTCCTCTACATCCGTGTGGCGCCGCGGACAGTTCGTGCCTGGCGCGGCGAACGGGAGCTGCGCGGCCGGGTCGTGCTGCGCGACGGGGTGTGGCTGGACTAGTGCACCGGCCCGGTCGGTCTCAGCCGGCCGGGTTCCGCTCCCTGTCGACCACACGCTTGATGCCGATGACGACCCGGTAGCGCGGCCGGGTCGCGAACTCCGCCATCTCCCAGACCGCCGGGCGCCCCACCTCCGCACACAGATGCAGCACCCGCCCCTCGCCCACCCAGACACCGACATGGGCGCCATAGGCGTCGTCGGTGGCGTTGAACAGCACCAGGTCGAGCGGCCGGGCGACCGGTACCCGGGCTGTCGCCCGCGTGTCGGCCCACAGGTCGCTCGACCGCAGGGCGGGCGGAGTCAGGCCGAAGTGCCGGAGCACCTCGTAGGCGTACAGCTGGCAGTTCGCCCCCTCCGCCAGGCCGGGAAGGCCGGCCACCGCCGGGGACCCCGGAAACCGGGAGCCCACGTAGGGCACCGTCCAGAAGGCGGGCGGCAGTTCACACAGCACTGGCTCCATGAGCCCGTCGTCCCCTGGTCAGGGGGCCGGTGCCGTGGCGGCGTCGTAGGCGGCGCGGGCCGTGGCGATGTCGGCCCGGTGGCGCTCCGCCCAGCCGACGAGTCCGGCGAGGGTCGTGTGGAGTTCGCGCGCCATGGGCGTGAGGCTGTACTCCACTTTGGGCGGCACGGTGGGGTAGACGGTCCGCACGAGCAGGCCGTCACGCTCCAGCTTGCGCAGGTTCAGGGTGAGCATGCGTCGGCTGATGCCCGTGATGGCACGCTCCAACTCGGTGAACCGGACCGGCCCGTGTGCGGCGGCGACGAGGATGCCGATGCTCCACTTGCCCGCGACATGGTCGAGGACCTCGGTGAGCGGGCACGCCTCGTTGCTGACCTGGTCGGACACATCGGTGTGACTGCGTGACACGAAAGTGCCTCCTTCCGCCGCGCGTCATGGTTACAGAAGATGACCGCTGTAACAAGTCGTGCACCATGGAAGGGAATCCCCGTGCGCAGAACCAACGCAGCAGCACACCCGTCACGTTGGGCGGCACTGGCCGTGCTCTGTGCCGGACAGCTGATGGTCATCCTCGACGGGACCATCGTGAACGTGGCGCTGCCGTCCATCCAGCGGGACCTGGGCTTCTCCTCGTCGGGTCTCGCCTGGGTGGTCAACGCCTATCTGGTCCCCTTCGGTGGCCTGCTGCTGCTCTCCGGACGGCTCGGCGACCTCGTCGGGCGCAAGCGCGTCTTCATCGCCGGCCTGGGCCTCTTCACGACCGCCTCGCTGCTGTGCGGTGTCTCCCAGGGCCCGGCGGCCTTGCTCGCCTCCAGGTTCGTCCAGGGCGTCGGCGGCGCGGTGACCTCCGCTGTCACGCTGGGCATGGTGGTCACCCTGTTCCTGCAGCCGAAGGAGCGGGCCAAGGCCATCGGCGTCTACAGCTTCGTCCAGTCCGCCGGCGGCTCGCTGGGCCTTCTCGCCGGCGGCGCCCTGACCCAGACCATCGGCTGGCACTGGATCTTCTTCGTCAACGTCCCGATCGGCATCGTGGCCGCGTTGCTGGCCGGACGCGTGCTCGGGACCGAGCAGGGTGTCGGCCTCGGCAAGGGGACCGATGTCGTGGGCGCGCTTCTGGTCACCTCCGCGCTGATGATCGGCGTCTACGCCATCGTCGGGACCACGGACCACGGCTGGACCTCCGCACACACCCTGGGCTTCGGCGGCGCGGCCCTCGCCCTGCTGCTCGCTTTCGTCGCCCGCCAGGCCAGAACGCCCCATCCCCTGCTGCCGCTGCGTGTGTTCCGCTCACGCGATGTCTCCGCAGCGATGGGCATCCAGGCCCTCATGGTGGCCGGGATGTTCAGCTTCCAGTTCCTCTGCGTGCTCTACCTGCACAAGGTGCTCGGCTACGACGAGATACACACCGGTCTCGGCATCTTCCCCGTCTCGGTCGCGATCGGCGCACTGTCCCTCGGCCTCGCGCCCAGGCTGATCGCACGCTTCGGGCCCCGGGCCGTACTGCTTCCGGGACTCTCGTTGATCGCGGCAGGCCTCGCCGTACTCGGCCGCGTACCGGCGGGCGGGAGCTACGCCGTGGACGTCCTGCCCGCGCTGCTGCCGCTCGGCATCGGCTTCGGCCTCGCGATGCCGTCGCTGGCCACGCTCGCGATGTCGGCGGCCACGCCCGAGGACTCGGGGATCGCCTCCGGCATGTTCAACACCATGCAGCAGATGGGCAGCGCGTTCGGTCTCGCGGTCCTCAGCACGCTCGCCGCCTCGCACACGGATGCCCTGCTGAGCAGCGGGGCGAGCACCGCCTCGGCACTCACGGGCGGCTATCAACTCGCGTTCCGCGTCGGCGCGGGCCTCGTCGCCGTCGCTCTCCTCCTCGCTGCCGTACTGCTGCGGTCCGCCACCCCGGTACGACGTCCAGCGGTGGGTGAGCAGCCGGTCAGCGAGAACGCCACTCGCTGACCGGAGTAACTGCTCGTTTCAGAGTTTCTGAAGAGAAGGAGTCGCATCCGTGCCCGGTCCGGTCATGTGGGGTGGCGCTATTCACGCGACGCCGACCACGTCGGCCCCATGCCCCTCTGCGACCGCCCCGTCATTGCTGTGTCCGGACGCGCAGGGCCTGGACGGACCAGTCGAACACGGGAGCCAGACGCTCCGGGGCCGGCCAGCCGTTGACCACCGCGAGCAGCTGGAGATATCGCTCCCTGCGGGGGTCGCTGATGCTCTCCAGTCGGGTCGCCAGCCGGCGGCGAAGCTCGACGTCGTCGCGGCGGCCGAGGAGGTGCGCGTAGTGCGCGGTGAAGGCCTCGACGATCGGATCAGCCTCGGGCGAGGCCGGGTCGATGCCGGTGGTCAGGGCCGGGCCGGCGTGGTCACGGACGGCTGCGGCGATGTCGCGGCGCGGGACCCGCATGTCGCTCCGGGCCCGCTCGGCCGCCTGCTCCTCGGCCATCCGCCGCAGGGCGGCGCGGAAACCCGGGTCCATGGACATTTCAGCCAGTTCCACCCACGCCTGGAGCTGTTCTGCCTCCGGGTTGTCGGGCAACTCAGGAGTCATCGAGCGCATGGGCCCCGCGAATGCGGGGTCGGCGTCAAGACCGCCGAAGACGGCGTCGAGGAAATCGCCGATCAGGCGTCTGCGTTCGTCCTCGGAAAGCTGGGCCAGCCGGTTCATGAGTTCCGTCTCCTCAGGTGTGGATCCGCGCTCGGCCACTGCCGTCAGTACCGCGCGCCGCAGGCGCAGGACGCGGATCTGCACTGCCAGTGCTTCGGCGTGCGCCGCGGCGACCTCGGGAAGCGAGAGCTCGCGGTCCACGACCTTGCGGATCGTCGGAAGGTCGAGTCCCAGCTCGCGCAGGGTCCGCACGAGGTCCAGGCGTGCCACGGCGTCGACACCGTAGAGGCGGTAGCCGGCCGGGCTGCGGTCGGTCGGCGCCACGATTCCGCGATCGGAGTAGAACCGAATGGTCTTGACCGTGAGACCGGTCCGTCGAGCCAGTTCACCGATCGAGTAGAGCGTGTCGCCGTCCATGTCCCCACCTTCGTGTCTCCCCCTACGGGAGACTCAAGTCCCTTCGCCTGCCGGCAGGCAGCCACTCCTCACGTGGTCGGGTGACGCACGCCGAACCACTGCTCGGCGCCGTACTCCTGGAACCGCTCGACCTCGGTGAAGCCCAGTCTCGCCGCGAGGCGCATCGCCCGGTGGCTGGCGCTCCGGGTGGAGAGCACCCCGGGTTCGCCGGGCCGCGCGCCTGTGACCTGCTGCGCTGTGATGTCTGAGCCGTAACCGCGGTGCCCGGCGGTCCATGCCCAACCGGCGACCCAAAGTGGGTACGGTGTTGCTGTTATGGTGCTGGCCGAGGAGGTGGACGTTCAGTGGCAGCAGCTGGTCCTGCGCGAGCGACCACGGCATCGGGCCGGGGCCCGGGGCGTCCGCCCGTGCCGCTGGAGCGCATCGTCGCTACCGCACTGCAGATCGTGGACGACGAAGGGGCCGACGCTCTCTCGATGCGGACGCTGGCCCAGCGCCTGGGCTCGGGCACGGCGACGCTGTACCGGCATTTCGACAACCGGGCAGCGCTGGTCGCCCATGTCGTGGACCGCATGTTCGGCGCCGTGGAACTGAAGGGCGACGATCTCCTCGCGATGGGCTGGCAGCAAGCGCTGCGGACGGTCGCGCACACCATGTTCGAGGCCCTGGCCCGGCACCGGAACGCGGCGCGCCTGATGGTGGAAGAGATCCCCCTGGGGCCGAACGCCATGGCGCTGCGGGAGCACTGCGTCGCGGCGCTGCTCGACAGCGGCTTCCCGCCGCGACTGGCCGCGCACACGTATGCGACCGTCTCTCGCTACGTTCTCGGATTCGCCATACAGGTCAACGGTCATGGCAGTGGCGGGCGAGCCGACGACGCGCAACTGTCCGCCGTCTTTCAGAGCGTCGATCCCGCCTTGTTCCCGGCAACGGTCACCGTCGCCGAGTCGATGCCCGTTCCGATCGAGGACGAGTTCTCCTTCGGACTCGAACTCCTCCTCAGCGGGCTTGCCCACCTGCGCGACGACGCCTGACCAGCCAGGACGATGCGAACCTGAGGCCGCCCGCCTACGGCAGCTCGTCAGCGGAAGGCGAAGTGCTCGGCGTGGAGATGCCGGCGGGGGACGCCCTGGCGGTGGAGGGCGCGAGTGAGGTTTTCGATCATGGAGGCGGGGCCGCAGAGGAAGACGTGCGTGTCGGGGGTGATCGGTCCGGCCTGGGCCTGGATTCTTTCGACGGTCAGACGGCCGTGGCTGCGGCTGAACGTCGGGTGGAGCCGGAACTCGGGGCGGTGTGCTGCCACAGCGGTGAGTTCCGGGAGGAACGGGGCGTCTTCGGCGGTGGGGGCGCAGCAGAAGAGGTCGGTGCGGGGCGGCGCTGCGCCGGGGTGGGTGAGCCAGCCGAGGAAGGGCGCGATACCGATGCCCCCCGCGATCCATATCTGCCGGGGTCCGCCGAGGGTGTGGTCGAACATGCCGTAAGGACCCTTGAGGGTTGCCGGGTGTCCTTCACTCAGGTCCGTGTAGAGGCGGCGTGTACCGCGGCCCACGGCACGGATCGTGAGGCGCACCGAGCCGTCGGCCTGCGTTCCTGCGACGCTGAAGGGGTGTTCGTGCCAGCTGCCGACCCGCAGGTAGACGAACTGGCCTCCTGTCACGGGAAGGGTCGTCTCGCCGGTGGGCGTGAGGGTGAGGTCGAGGATGTCGGGTGTCGGCCGCTCGACACGGTGGACGGTGTAGTCCGCCCGGGGTTCCCTGTGCCGGAGCACCAGTTCGTCGTAGGTGTAGGCGGTCATGCCGATGGTGGCCGTGGTGACGTAGATCGCCAGGAGGGGCGTGGATCCGTTGATGATGAGATCGAGGAACCAGCCGTGCACCAGCGCCGACAGGAGCAGCAGGCCGGTGAGGCGGTGCAGGAACAGCCAGCGCTCGTAGGGCAGTCGGAGGATGCGGCCGACCCGGCCGAGTGAGATGAGGACGAGCAGCAGCAGGCCGATGACGGAGACGGCACCGAGGAGATGGCCCATCCCTACCGATGTGGGCCGGTGGGCGTAGCCGTACCGGCTCCCGTCGAAACCGGAGAAGAAGTGGAGGAGCAGGTGGGGGGTGAGCAGGAGCATGGAGCATACGGCGTACAGCTTGTGCTGACGGTACATGCGGTCCAGGCCTCCGAACCACTGCTCCAACCACATCAGGCGGGTGGCCAGCACCAGGGTGCAGGACATCAGGTAGACGGACAGGACTCCGGCGAACTCGCCGACGAAATAGACAGCGCCGAGGCCCTCTGGCCTGAGCCGGTCCCAGGCCAGATAGAGCATGACGGCTCCCGTCGTGACCGACAGGGGTCCGACGTGGCGCTTCTTCAGGCGCGCGTCCAGGGGGGCGCGTGCGATCCGGACACCGTAGATCGCTATCACGATCAGGACGGGCATCGTCTACCCCTCGGGGTGGGCACTGTGGACGAAGGGGCGCTGGTGAAGGCAGGCTGACCCTGCGGTCGCGGCTTGAGCGCCCTCGTGCCCAGGTGTGGCTGCGTTTCCCACCACCCCTAATATTGGCTACAACGTATCCGTTTAGCTGGTCTGGGTCCAGTGGTGCCATCGGATGCCCGTTGGCCAGCCCACCCGCGGCACTTCAGCCGAACAAGGCCGCGAGGTACGAGGCGACAAGCACCGCGCACACGACGGCTGGTGCGAGTTTGGCAACCGGGTCACCCTTGCGCAGGTGTACGACCACAGCTGCGGCGAGCAGCAGGAGAAGCCCGGCTCCCGCGAGGCCACCGAGCGGTGGCACGGCGGGGCCGAGCGCCACCCCGGCGACTCCTGCCAGTTGCAGCACGCCGATGCGGCGGTAGGCGGCGACGGAGAAGCCGGTCTCGGCGGCCAGTTCGCGCGCCTTCGGCAGTGCGAGTGCGTTGAGCACTCCGATCGCCCCGAAGACCAGGGCGATGGCGCAGGCGAGGGTGATGGTGAGGGTCACGAGGTATCTCCATAGCGTCGGCGTCGTCGAGTTGCCGGCCGGGTGCATCGCTCGGTGCCCAGACGGGCGATGTGGTCGACCGATGCAGCGGCTCGCCCTAGCGTAATAACGGAAACAGTGTAACCGTTATGATCGTCGGCGAAGCGGACCGCATCGCGGCGCCAAGAAGGAGAGCCAGACATGAGCAGTCCCCAGATGCACGTAGTCGCCGCGATCATGCGGTTGGCCCTCAAAGGCAAGGCTGCCCCGGACCTCGTGGTCGCGTCGAAGGAGCCACCTCGTCCGCCCGCCAAACTGGCACAGCGGCACGACGTGAGGTCGCGCCACATCGATGGTTTCGAATGCCACACCGTCAGTCCGCGCGGGCGCCGGGCGGAGCGATCGGTCGTCTATGTGCACGGCGGCGCCTACATCAGGCACCTCTCGCCCCGGCACTGGCAGTTGATCTCGCAGCTCGCGGATGCCGGTGTACGAGTCGAGGTGCCGCATTACGGGCTGGCGCCGAAGTACACCTATCGTCACGCATATCCCTTCGTCACTGCCGTTTACCGCGACCTGCTCAGCGACCTGGACGTCGGCCAGCTCACGATCATGGGCGACTCCGCCGGCGCGGGCTTGGCTCTGGGCGTGGCGCAGAGCCTGGTCGGCTCGGGTCTCCCCCAGCCGGCCCGAGTAGTACTGATCTCCCCCTGGCTGGATCTGACTCTGACCAACCCTGCGATTCCCGAGGTCGAAGCCCGAGATCCGTTCCTCACCACCAGCAGCCTGCTCGCCGCCGGACGTAGCTGGGCCGACGGGGACGACCCCGTCCAACCCCGGCTCAGTCCCGTCAATGGCCCGCTTGCCCCCCTGGCGCCCATCGACGTCTACATCGGCACTCGCGACGTGTTCTACCCGGACGTTCGGCGCCTGGAAGAACGGGCTGCTGCGGACGGGGCGGCCGTGAATGTCATCGTGTGCGAGGGTGCGGTCCATGCCTACCCGCTCGTCCCCGCTCCCGAGGGGCGTGCTGCGGCCCGCGCCATCGTGCGGTCCGTGGCCTCCTGAGCGGGTTGAGGGGCGATCTTCAGAGGCAGGCGGTCGAGCCGAGCGTCTGCCTCTTCTGCTGTGTCGGCTCTTCGGGCGCGTGGCCATCGCGCCGACGAGGCCGGGGTGTCGTGCGCGTCGGCGCTGTTCATGCGTGGGGGCCGCTGCGGTGTCAGCCGCGAGAGCCCGCGGGCCTGATGCTGCGCAGTAGCCGTTCTCCGGACTCGCGCAGCTGGTCCTTGACCTCGTCGAGGCCGGATGCGAGCAGGACGTGATCGCGTTTGCGCCAGGTGCCGGCGACCATCACGGCTTCGATGTTGGCGATGTCGGCGTGCAGAACCGTGGCGACCGGGTCGTGCGCCGGCCACAGGTTGAGCGCCCGGGCGTCGACGGCGACCAGATCGGCCTGCATGCCCGCCTCGATGCGGCCCACCTTGTCGGCCAGGCCCAGTGCCTTCGCTCCATCGACCGTGGCCCAGGCAAGCGCCTGTTTGCTGGTGACAGACGGTGTGTTGGCGTACATGCCGGTCGTCTGCCGGTGGTGGGCGTGGTCCAGGCTGCGCTGGTGGGCCAGGGCGATCCGGGCGGCGGTGAGGACCGATCCGGGTACGGCGGTGTCGATGTCGGTGCCCAGGGAGGGCGCCGCGCCCAGGCGCAGCAAGGGCCCCGTGATGGGTGTGCCGTGTCCTTGGCCCAGTTCGTTCTCCGGGGTGGTGGTGAAGGTGACGCCCGCCTCGACCAGCGTCTTCAGCCAGTCCGCGGGCAGGTCGGATCCGTGCACGACGTTGGTCAGGGGGCTGAACAGCCCGGCGTCGCGCACGGCTTCCCAGCCGGGTGAGGGTTCTCCGCCGCTCTGGTGCATCGAGACGACGAGACCGCGTTCCGCGCCGGCCCGGAAGTCGGCCACCGCGGTCTCCGGCGAGGAATACTGCGGCCCTTGCAGGGCCATGCCCAGGGTGAGGAGGGCATGCTCACGGACGGGGCCGTCGAGCAGCCGGTCGATCTCGGCGAGCGGGTGGGGCGTGTCCGGTGAGCGGTAGGGAGTGCCGTGCAGGAAGACGGCGCGGATCCCGGCCTGGAGCAGTCCCTCGACGGCCGCGTCGGCGTGCTCCGGGGAGAGTGCATTGTGGCACCAGTCGCCCACCGTGGTCGTCCCGCAGTTGAGCTGGTTCAGCGCGCCGGCCAGGTTGCTGATGTGCATGTCGGCCGGGGTGTAGTGCCCGACGCACTCGCCGTGGAGGTGGGTGAGGTACTGCATCAGCGTCCAGTCGGCGCCCGCGGAGCGCAGCGCGGTCTGCCAGGTGTGCAGATGGGCGTTGACCAGGCCGGGGATGATGACGCGGCCGGAGAAGTCGACGACCTCGGCGTCGGGCGCCTCGATGGTTTCGCCGACGGTGGCGATGGTCTCGCCGTCGACGAGGATGTCGACATGCTCGGCGTCCGGCCGGTCCGGCGTCATCGTGATGACGTGCGCCCCGCGCAGCAGTATGCGGCTCATTCAGTGGCTCCCGAACCGGGGAAGGTGTGGCTCGGCTGGGACATGGTGCGGGTCCTTGCCTCGGGCGTCATTGCCCGCACCGCGGCTTGTGTCGTGGTGAGGAAATCCGACGTGGCGATGTGCCCGATGTAGCCGTCGGGACGGATCAGCAGCAGCGTGTCGCCGGTCAGGCCGTAGGCGCTGCGCAGCGTGTTCTCGGGGTCGGAGAAGCCCGCGGGCGGCCCGACGGTGAGCCGCTTCAGCCGGGCGCCCGTCGTCGGCCAGTCGAGGAGTTCGAGGTCCCGGGCGGCGCCGGGGCCGTAGGCGATGGCGGTGAAGTGCGGTCCCTGGAAGAGGTGGAACAGGCGGGTCTCGGCGCCGTCGGCGCTGAGCAGTCGGGCGTCCGGGGCGCGGTCGCCCACGTGCAGCGTGCTGGTGTCGCCACGGTCGGCGGGGGCGAGCGGGCCGCCGTAGTAGGTCAGGGAGAGCTGCTGCTCGTCCTTGCCGCGTTTCATGCTGGAGGGGTCGAGCTTGGCGATGCCGCCCCACTTCTCCGTGGACAGGCCCAGGACCCCGGCGGCGATCGGCTGCCGCTCGGCCTCGTAGGTGCCCAGCAGGGCCGGGTCGGCTCCGGCGAGGACCTGGCCGAGCTTCCAGCCGAGGTTGTAGCCGTCCTGCATACCGGTGTTCAGGCCCTGGGCACCGGCCGGGGTGTGGACGTGCGCCGCGTCGCCGACGAGGAAGACACGCCCGCGGCCGTAGTGCTGCGCAAGACGGATGTTGGGCCGGAACACGGACTTCCAGTGGATCTCGTGCAGCTGGATGTGCCGGTTGCGGGTGTGGGAGTGGATCCGGTCGACGATGGCGCCGATCTCCTGGGGCGGCTTCTCGTCGGGCGTGAGCCGGATCATCCACTGGAACATGTCGCTGTGGGGCAGCGGGCAGGCGGCGATGAGCTTGCCGCCGAGGCCGGGCCACATGTGCCACCGGTTGCGAGCCAGGCCGCTGACGGAGGCATCCACGATCAGCACGCGGTCGGACTCGTCCGTCGTTCCCACGAAACCGATGTCGAGCTGCTTGCGCACCGCACTGGAGCCGCCGTCGGCCCCCACGGCATAGCGGGCGACGATCTCCTCGACCCCGTCCGCACCCACCACCGTGGCGACCACCGCGTCCTCGTCCTGCGTCAGCTCGGTCAGTTCCTTGCCGAACTCGACCTCGCGGCCGAGTTCACCGAGCCGGGCGTGCAGGGCGCGGTCCGTGCGGAACTGCGGGATCAGCCAGGTGTTCGGGTACGGGACGTCCGGGGTGGCCTCTTTGTGGGGGAACATCTTCCACGGCACACCGATGGGTCCTGCATGGATCCCGAGCTTGGGATAGATGTCGCCGCCGGCCAGCACGTCGTCGAGAGCGCCGAGGTCTTCGAGGACTTCGAGGCTGCGGGGCTGGATGCCCTTGGCGCGCGAGCCGTCGAAGGCGTGGGGGGACCTGTCGATGATCCGGACGTCGAGTCCGCGGCGTACGAGGTCGATCGCCAAGGCGGAGCCGGATGGGCCGGCACCGATGATCAGTACGTCGATGGCCTGCGGACTGTTCATGAGTCGAGCCTTTCGGTGCGTGCGGACACGAACGGGACGAGCTGATCGGCGACGTCGCGAGGCCGTTCGAACGGGGCCATATGCCCGCATTTGGTAATTACATGATGTTTCTGAGGCTTCAGCAGAGCGCGCGCCGTGTCGAAGTGCACCAGCGGCGTGACGTCGTCCTCGTCGCCCCACAGCAGCAGCGTCGGAATGCCCAGTGCCCCCGTCCGCCGGAAGAGGTCGTCACGGCCGGTGAAGGGCAGGTGCTGGAGGGTGTCGAAGACGGCGTACAGCGAGCCCTCGTAGCGGAACGCGTCGAGGACCATCTCGGTCAGCTTCGCGCCGAGCTCGGGGTCGCGGACGTTGTGCCCCAGGTGTCCCTGCAGGATCTGTCGGCCGCGCCGCCGGGCGATGAGGCCGGCCAGCCGGTCGTTGCGCAGGAGCCGGTGGGGGGAGGTCGGGCGGGGTTTCGCAAGACCGGCAGGGCCCACGATGGTGAGGGTGGAGACGGACGCGGGGTACTGGGCGGCGTACGTCATGCCGACCAGCGCACCCATGGAGGTGCCCACCAGGTGCAGGGGCCGCGCCGCCAGGCCGAGCCGGTCCGTCAGCTCGGCCAGCTGCCGCGCGAACAGCGTCTCGTCGTATCGCGCCCGTACCCGGTCGGAGTAGCCGCGGCCGTAGGCGCTACAGGTCAGCGTGCGCAGCCCGCGGGCGTGCAGTTCGCTGACGAGGCCGTCCCAGTAGCACAGCGGGATGGTCAGACCGCCCGCCATCAGGACCACATCCCCGTCCTCGGGCCCCGTCAGCTCGTAGTGGGTGACGCCGTCGGACAGCTCGACGAAACTGCCGCGCAGCGCCCCCCGCGAGTCGGCGGTGAGCTTGCGGTCCTCGCCCGGGGCGACGAAGTACTTCATGGAACGGGCCTCCTTGCCCTCAGTTCGCGGGGGTGTCGGCGCAGGAGCCGAGGAACGTCGCGATCGCGTCCGCGACCCACTGCGGTTCCTCCTCCGGCAGCAGATGTCCGCCGTGGGGGTGGACGAGCTCCTGGGCGCCGGGGATGTCGCGGGCGAAGTGCTGGCCGTCGATGCTCGCGCTCCGCAGCACCAGCGTGGGCACCGTGATGCGGGGGATCTGCGCGCTGCGGTCCGGCTGGTCGGTGTTGCAGAAGTCGACGAAGGCCGAGCGGTTACCGGGGCGGCTCATGAGCTGATAGGCGCGGTCCACCATGACGTCGTCCACGATCTGCGCATACGGCCCGACGGCCTCGCGCAGGCTGCGTTCAACGGCCCCGCGCGGCATCACCCGCCTCAGCAGGGGCCGCACCAGCGGGTTGCGGGTCAGGCGCATCCCCGCGGGCACCGTCTTCTCCGGGTAGCCGGTGGCATTGACCAGTACCAGTCCGGTCAGCCGCTCCGGATGATCCAGCGCGAGGTTCCAGGCGATGTTGCCGCCCAGGGAATTGCCGGCCACCGCGTAGCGCGGCACGCCCAGCGCCTCCAGGAAGCCCGCCACTGTCGCGGCGTACGCCGGGATGCGGTAGTCGCGGTCCTTGCGCGGGCCCGTCAGTCCGAACGCCGGCAGGTCGGGACGGATGACATCGAACGCATCCGACAGCAGATCCGTCGCGCGGTCGAAGTGCTGCAGGGATGAGGCACTGCCGTGCAGCAGTACGAGTGCCGGGCCGCGCCCAGCACGCTTGTAGTGGATCCGCAGGCCGTCCACCTCGACGAACCGGGAATCGGGCTGGGGCTCAGACCAGGTACTCATAATGGATACACTGTTACCGATATGATGGGCGTGTCAAGCGGAAGCCCTCGCCTGTTACGGCCACGGTTCACCCAGGCCGGCCGTACTCGCCGCTGTACTGGGCGGGGCCCGGCACCACGACGGGATGTAGTACCTCCGCCACACCCTCCTGCCCCAGATCGTCGATGCCCCGCACCTGCCATGACCGCGGCCGTCGACCGGGGGCGCCTGCGCGACGACGCCTCAGCCGAGACGTTCGCCATGACGACCGCTCCAACAGACCGGGAGTGCTTCATGTTTGATGTCTGTCGTCCTTGTTGACCGAGGGTGCGCTCGACGGCACGGACTGGTCTCTGCGCTTCGGTCCTGGACGGAGGTGGCGAGGGCCAGTGGGCGACGTGAGTGGATGGATTCGTGTGCTTGCGCCGCGTGGCCGGAATGTGTTGTCCCGGTCGGTGCTGCCCCCGGCCCAGGTCGACCGGCTTGTCGACCGGGTCGGTGAGGGCCCGGTGGCCTGGGCCGTCGGGCTCGGCCAGGGCATGGCTGATCACGTGAGCACGCAGATCCCGCAGCTTGGCGTGGACGGCCTCGTGCAGGAGCTGCGCAAGGGATGTGAGGCCGTCGCGTTGAGCGTGGTGGCTGCGCTGGCCGAGAACCCCGGGGTCGCGCCGGAGCCTCCGGCGGAAGCGCTCATGGGCGCTGTGGAGGCTGTGGGCCGGGGAGTCGATGTCGAGCACCTGTTGCAAAGCGTCCAGGTCGGACATGCCTACGCCGTCAGGGAGCGCCGAGGCCCTGACCGCGGTCGAAGCGTACTTGGAGATGTCGTACCACATAGGGCGTCGCCCCAAATCCTCCTCCGCCGTACGACAACAGCTCACCGACGAAGTCAGCGGCCTACTCGCCCGGATGTCCTTCCACCAGGCGTGGCTCCAGCGCAAATCAACTCATTCTGAAACGATCAGTAAGGACACCGCACCCGCAACAGCGGCCTGGTTTATGCGAGTTCACCTCAGCCGTCCCTCGCTGATCATTAGGCTGCTGCCATGACGGACGGCGCCCGGCACGGCCGGAGGTGCGGTGCCGTGCCGTCGGACCGTCCACCCGGGAGATCGGAGAACGCCCCATGTCCCTCCTCCCCCACCGCCCGCACGACGGTGTCTTCGATGTCGCGGTGATCGGCGCAGGCATCGTCGGCGCGGCCGTCGCACGCGAACTGTCCGGCTACGACGTCTCCGTGGCCCTGCTGGAAGCCCGCGACGACGTGGGCGACGGTACGAGCAAGGCCAACACGGCGATCCTGCACACCGGGTTCGACGCCGTACCGGGCACCCTCGAGGCGCGGCTCGTCGCCCGCGGCCACCATCTGCTGCGCGCGTACGCCGACGCCACCGGCATCCCCGTCGAGCGTACGGGCGCGGTGCTGGTGGCCTGGAGCGAGGAGGAACTGCGGGCGCTGCCGGGGCTGAAGGAGAAGGCCGAGGCCAACGACTACCCGCACTGCCGGATCGTCGGCGCCGACGAGATCTACGCCGCGCTGCCCCACCTGGGCGCGGGTGTGCGCGGCGGACTCACGGTGCCGGACGAGTCGGTCATCTGCACCTGGACGACCAATCTGGCGCTGGCCACGGACGCCCGGCAGCGCGGCACCACGATCCTGCTCGGCCACGCGGTGACCGGTGTCGGCACCGGCGAGGAGACCACCACCCTGCACACCGCGGTCGGCGAGGTGCACGCCCGCTGGGTCGTCAACGCGGCCGGGCTCGGCGCCGATCACCTGGACCGGCTCTTCGGCCACGACCGGTTCACCGTGACCCCGCGCCGTGGCGAACTGTTCGTCTTCGACAAGCTGGCCCGCCCCCTGGTCGACAGGATCGTCCTGCCGGTGCCGTCCTCCCGCGGCAAGGGGGTCCTCATCTCCCCGACCGTCTACGGCAACGTCATGCTCGGTCCGACCGCCGAGGACCTCACCGACCGCACCGACACCGGCACCTCCGAGGAGGGCTTCGCCTTCCTCCTCGCCCACGCCGAACGCCTCATGCCGCGGCTTGCGGCCGAGGAGGTCACGGCGAGTTACGCCGGTCTGCGCGCCGCCATCGACCGCCCCGACTACCTCATCGAGGCAGACCCGGACCGGCGCTATCTCCTGGCCGGCGGCATCCGCTCCACCGGGCTGTCGGCCGGCATGGCCATCGCGGAGCACGCCCGCGAACTGCTGGCGGAGGCCGGACTGGAGCTGCGGCCCCGCGCCGACCTGCCGGGCCCGCCCCGGATGCCCGCCATCGGCGAGGCCGCCCGCCGCCCCTACCAGGACGCCGCCCTCATCGCCCGGGACCCCGCCTACGGCAGCGTCGTCTGCTTCTGCGAGCGGGTCACCGAGGGCGAGATCCGTGACGCCTGCCGCGCACTCGTCCCGGCCCGGAACCTCGGGGGGCTGCGCCGCCGCACCCGGGCCATGAACGGCCGCTGCCAGGGCACCTACTGCGGTGCCACCGTAGCGGCCCTCCTCCACCAGCACCGCACCCCCGACGACCGCCCCGGCCCGAGCAAGGACGACCGCCGATGACCCAGCAGCCGCCCCTGATCACCCCCGACGTCCTCGTCGTCGGCGGCGGACCGGCCGGTCTCACCGCCGCCGCCGAGCTCACCGCACTCGGTGCCGGACACGTCCTCGTCGTCGACCGCGAGGAGACGGCGGGCGGCATCCCCCGGCACAGCGGCCACACCGGCTACGGCCTGCGGGACCTGCACCGCGTCCTGACTGGCCCCGCCTACGCCCGTCACCTCGTCCGCCGGGCCGCCGCAGCCGGGGCCGAGATCCGTACCCGCACGATGGTCACCGGCTGGGCCGACGAACACACCGCCGAGGTCACGAGCCCCGGCGGCCGGTACCGGATCCGGCCGCGGGCCGTCGTGCTGGCCACCGGCGCGCGGGAGCGGCCGCGCGCCGCCCGCCGTGTCCCCGGGGACCGGCCCGAGGGCGTCTACACCACCGGCCAGGTGCAGCGCCTGGTCCATCTGCACGGCAGGCCCGTGGGCACACGTGCGGTGATCGTCGGCGCGGAGCCGGTCAGCTGGTCCGCGGCGCTCACCCTGCGCGGCGCGGGCTGCACCCCGGCCCTGATGATCAGCCAGTACCCGAGGGCGGAGTCGTACGGCGCCTTCACCGCGGTCGGGCGCACGGTGCTGGGCGTGCCGGTCGCCGTCCGCAGCCGCGTCGCCCGGATCCTCGGCAAGGGCCGCTGCGAGGCCGTGGAGATCGAGCACCTGGACACCGGACGGCGCCGCACCTTCCCGTGCGACACGGTCGTCTTCACCGGCGACTGGCTCCCCGACCACGAACTCGCCCGCACCGCCGGCCTCGCCCTGGACGAGGGCACGCGCGGCCCGCTCACCGACAGCGCGCTGCGCACCAGCCGGCCCGGCTTCTTCGCCGCCGGCAACCTCCTGCACCCCGCCGACACCGCCGATGTCGCCGCCCTGGACGGCCGGCACGTCGCCCGCCGGGTCATGGCCCATCTGCACGGCGCGCCGCAGCCGGCGCCGGGTGTGCGGCTGATCGCCGAGGCGCCCTTCCGCTGGGTCGCCCCGCAGCTCCTGCGCCCCGGCGACCCGGCGCCACCGCGGTCCCGGCTGCTGCTGTGGAGCGACGCGTACGTCCGTCGCCCCCAGGTCCACGTCCAGCAGGACGGCCGCGTCCTCACCCGCCGCACCCTGCCCTGGCCCGCGTCCCCCGGCCGCGTCTTCCGCGTCCCCTCCACCGTCCTCGCGGACGTCTCCCCCGCCGGCGGGCCGGTCCACATCGGTCTGTGGGAGGGACCGTCGTCCCGAGGGACCTCCTGACGATGTCCGCCGGACGCCCGCCCGCCGCCCCGGCCGGTCCGCTCAGCGGAGCGGTGCGGAGTCGCGCCGGGCGGTCAGCAGGGTCAGGTGGGCGATGTCTCCGGGCGGAGGTGTGGTCACCGACCACAGCGGGGCGGGGGAACCGTCGGCGACCGCGGCCGGGGCGTCGGTCAGGTTCATCCGCTCGCGCAGCCGGCCGTAGAAGTCCATCGGGCCGAGCCGTACGGCCCGCAGCCGGCGCGGGGCCGCGTACACCCCGATCCAGTCGCCCGGGTCCAGCACACCCCGCAGCTGGCCGTCGATGCTCACCGCGGCCGGCCCGGACCGCTCCAGCAGGCGCAGCCCGACGGGTTCGTCGGGGGCGGTGACCACCGACCGGTCGAAGGCCATGTGCGGGGCGACCGGCGTGAAGACGAGAACCTCCGCACGCGGCGAGACGACCGGTCCGCCCGCGGCGAAGCTGTACGCGGTCGAGCCGGTCGGCGTGGCGACGAGCAGCGCGTCGGCGGAGTACGAGGCCAGCAGCCGGCCGGCGACATAGACGCCGACCGAGATCTGCCGGTCCCTGGCCAGCTTCTCCATGACCACGTCGTTCAGCGCGGTGACGTCCAGCGGGATGCCCCAGTCCCTGTCGGCCTCGCAGTCGGACCGTACCGGGGGCGGCGGCAGCAGCGGCCCGCGGCCGCGGGCGATGAGGGACTCCACCCCCGGCGGCACCTCCAGCCGGCGTGAGGCGCGCAGGGCGAGCAGCATACGGCGGTCGATCCGGAACCGGTCCTCGCGCACCGCGTCCAGGGCCGGGCGCACCTCGGCGGCCGGCACCTCGGTGAGAAAGCCCAGCCGTCCCAGGTCCACGCCCAGCACCAGGGCGTCATGCTGCGCGGCCAGCCGCGCGCCGCGCAGGAAGGTGCCGTCGCCGCCCAGGGTCACCACGAGGTCGGGGTCGCCGGCGGCCTCGACCTCCTCCTCGGCGCTGCGCCGCCCGCCGTCGTGCCACACGTCGATGTCCGCGCAGCGGACGGCGCGCTCCCGGCACCAGTCCCGGACCACGTCGGCCGCCTGTACGGCCTCCGGGCGCCCTCCGTGTACGACCAGACCCAGCCGGTTCACTGTCACATCGGCCTCCGGAAAGGTCTCGGGCCCCGTCGCCGCGGCCGCCTCTCAGGGGGACGGGCGGGACGGCGTGGACAGGCGGTAGGAGTCGGCCAGGTCGCGTACCTCCGCCGAGGTGACCGTTCCCTCCGCGCCCTCCAGCGGAAGGTGCCGGGCCAGCAGAGCCAGGATGTTCTCCGACAGCCGCGCCTTGCGTGCCTCGCTGCGGCCCGGCATGAGGCCCACTTCGACGTGTATGAAGCAGCTCTCCGCGCTTGTCCCGTCGCCGATGTACGCCTCGGACGTGCGCAGCAGGGTCTTGCAGACCCCCCTGGAGCCGGACTCCTCCAGGACGAGCGTGTGCAGCTCCTTCACCAGGACTCCGGGGTCGAAGGCCCCGGCCAGCTGGGACGAGCAGTCGATGGTGAGGTGCGGCATGAGGGACCCTTCGCGCCCGATCTGGTTTCTCTGGGCAACTATTTTCCCTCATGTCCCGCGCTGCCGGGACCGGGCCCGCCCCGAAGGACGGTCAGGCCCCGGCAGTGTTCGACTCCGCCGGTCACCAATAGTGCCGCCGGCCGGCGACCGCGTGCCCCATGGATCCCATGAGCCACAGGACGATCCCTATGACGGCGAGGATGATCCCGATGGTCCACAGGATCGAGATGCCCGTGACAAACCCGACGATGAGCAGGATGACACCGAGAGCGATCATGACACGCCTCCTACTGATGGCGATGCTCCTGTTCTCCGTGTGCCCCCAACCGGCCAGTACGTGCCTCCCGAAGGCAGGAAACGTTCTGCAACCGGCGGTCAGCGCACTGTAGCGAGGGGTTGCTGTACGGGTGACCCCCCGCCTGCGAGACTGACCGGATGCTGGAAGTCGCCTTCACCGGGGTCGCGCCCGTCGTCCCCGTCCGCGATCTCGACGCCGCCCTGGACCGCTACCGCCGCCTGGGCTTCACGGCGCACGCCTACGAAGGCCCGGACCGCTACGGCTTCGTCGAGCGGGGCTCGGTTTCCCTCCATCTCACGGAGTGGCCCGGGCACGACCCTCAGCACACCGGAGCTGTCATCTACCTCTACGTGAGTGATGCCGACGCCGTCTGCGCGGAGTGGAAGGCATCGGGCGTCGAAGGTCGCTTCTCCGATCCGGCGGACACGCCCTACGGCCTCCGGGAGTTCGCCTACATCGACGCCGACGGCACGGCTCACCGCGTGGGGTCACCGCTCCCAGCCCCAGGTACAGACCCCGCTCCCTCAGCCCTCTCTTGTTGCACGCCCCAGCATGGAGCGGACAATGGCAGGTGAGCGAACCCTCCGCAGGCGGTGATCCAATGGCCGGTCTGAAGCGCACAACTGAGCAGGAAATAAACGGATTTGAGGTCTTCGACCTCGAACTCGGCGAGGACGAGCTTGCCGAACTCTACGCAGATCCCTCGAAGTTCCTGATGGAGCTGCTGCGCCGCGAAGGCCACCAGGTCAACAGGCTTGCCATCGACACCCGTATGAGCGAGCGCAACTGCGGGTGCGGCATCAAGATCGTGCACTCACTCCGTGAGGACTTCACGAAGTCCACCCACGTCGCTATCTGCGAGGAGTGTCTCTAGACCGGGACGACCTGAGTCGACGCTCCAGGTGTCGTTCGCGGTGACCGTCGCCGGCGCGCCCGCCGGCGACGCCAACGGCAATCCGCACAACGTGGACGGCTTCTCGCAGCCGCGCTGGCACACCTGGCAGGGACAGGTCGACTGCGCCCGGTGCGGGCACGCGGCGGCTGACGGCCGGCATGCCGAGGGGGCGGGGACGGCCCGTCGGCCGTGCCCGCCCCCTCGGTCCTCGCTACCTCCGGCTGGAGCGTCCCACCGGATCGTGCGGGGACGGGTCGTCGTCCGCGCCCCGCTCCAGCGGGCCGGAGCCGGTCGCGGCGGGCGTGTCCGCGCGGTCGCCGTGGCCCGGCCACCAGGCGGCGTGGCCGATCAGCGCGGTCAGGCTCGGGGTGAAGAACATCGCCATGACGAACGCGGCGATCGCGATGCCGAAGGAGACCGCGAAGCCCATCTCCGACAGCAGCGAGTTGCCCGCGAGCATCATGGTGGCGAAGGTCGCCGCCAGGATGAACCCGGCCGCGGCCACGGTGGGCCCGGCGTGGCGCAGCGCCATGCCGGCCGCCTCACGGGGTTCGCGGCCCTCGCGGGCTTCTTCGCGGAGCCGGGCGATCATGAGGATGTTGTAGTCGGTGCCGATGGCCACCACGAACAGGTACATGATCACCGGGAGCATGAACATCAGGCCCGAGTGTCCCTGCCCCTTCTGGAAGATCCACACGGTGGCGCCGAGGGTGGCGCCGAAGCCGAGGCCCACCGAGGCCATCAGGTACCAGGGGGCGACCACACTGCGCAGCAGCAGCCCGAGGATGAGCATGATGAGGAGCGCGGCGACGGGGAAGACCGTCTTGTAGTCGTGCTGGACCGCGGCGTTGATGTCCTTGTAGATGGAGGACATGCCGCCGACGACCGCCTCGGTGCCCTTGGGGGCGTCGGAGTGGGCGGTGTCGCGCACCCGGCCGACGGCGTCGATCGCCTTGTCCGTGGACGCCTCGTACTTGAGGGTGACGGTGAAGTCGGCGGTGGTGCCCGCCGTGTTCAGCTGGGTCAGCCGGGCGTTCGCCACACCGTCGACGGCGCCGAGCTTCTGCACGTACGCGGTGAAGGCGGTCTTGTCCAGCGGCTTGCCGTCGGTGCTGGAGAGGTAGACGTCGGTGGGTGCCGCGGCGCCCGCCGAGTACGCCTGCTGTATCCGGTCCTGGACGACCATGGACTCCTTGGTCTTGGGCATGGAGCCCGACGCCAGGTCGAAGGTGGCGTGGAAGCCGAGCGTGCCCAGGGACAGCACGACCAGGACGAGACCGGAGACGGCGGCGGTCAGCGCCGGGCGGCGCCGTACCCCTCGGCCGAGGGCGGCGAACCGGGCGTTGTCCGGCTCCTTCTGCCAGGACTTGGAGGGCCAGAAGACCTTCGGGCCGATCAGCGAGACCACGGCCGGGATCAGGGTCAGGCCCGCGACCAGGGTGGCGCCGACCGCGATGGCGAGCGCCGGGCCCATCTGCTTGAGGAAGCCCAGCGTGGACAGCACCAGCGCGAGGAAGGCGATGATGACCGCGCCGGCCGCGGAGGCGATGGCCTCACCGACCCGCCCGACGGCGTTCACCATGGCCTGCTTGGGTTCGTCGCCGGCCCGCAGGCGCTCGCGGTAGCGGAAGATCAGGAACAGGAAGTAGTCCGTGCCCACACCGAAGAGCACGACGATGAGGATGGACGAGATGGAGCTGTTGGCCTGGAGCCCGAAGAGCTTGGTGGCGTAGGCGATCAGCCCGTTGGCGACCGCGGACACCAGCCCGATGAGGACCAGGGGCAGCACGGCGAGGATCGGCGCACGGAAGATGATCAGCAGGGTCACCAGGATGATGACGAAGGTACCGATGCCGATCAGCGCCTGGCCGCGCTTGGAGGAGTCCTGCTGGTCCAGGGCCTGGGCGGCGGAGCCGCCGAGCCGCACGTCCAGATGGGTGCCGTGGGCGAGCTGTTTGACGTCCTCGCGCAACACCTTGGCCGCGTCGGCCTGTTTGGGCTGGCCGGCGTTCTTGCTGTCCATCTGCACCAGGGTCATGGCGTACCTGCCGTCCTTGGACGGCGGGCCGGGGACGACCTTCTGCACCTGGTCGATGTGCTTCTTGCCCAGCTCGGTGGTGATCCGGGCGACGTCCTTGCGGTCGGCGGCGGTCAGCCGGCCGCCGTCGGTGCGCTGGTAGAGCGCGATCGCGGACGGCGTGAAGGCGCTGGGGAACGCCTTCTGCTGGATGACCGCCGCTTTGATGGACTCGTAACTCTTGGGCAGGAAACTGCTCTCGTCACTGTTCGAGGGCAGGCTGGGGGCCGTGGCCACGATCGCCACCGCGGCGATCAGCCATGCCACGATCGTCCAGACGGGATGTCGGACGACCGTGGTGCCTATACGTCGGAACATGCGGGGGGGTCCTCCTGTGAAGGAAGATCACCGCCGCCCGGGGAGCGGACCCTGGCATCGGCGACCCCGACCGGCACGTGCCGCACACAAGCCGGTCGAACGGTTGTCTAGGTTTCACATCGTAGTGACATCGCATCAACTTCCCGCAATCAATAACGTTTTGAACCGCGTGGCGGCGGGGAGGCGGGGCAAACCGTCTCAGCGGTTTGGTATCGAGTGCCGCTGGGGTGTGTTCAGGCGGGAGGGGGCGGGTTCAGGAGCCGGTGCCCGCGAGGGGCTCGGCGGCGGCGGCGGCCCGTGCCTCGGCCAGCACCCGGGCGCCCCGGTCCGGCGCGGTGTCGAGCCGGATGAGGACGGCCGGGGCCGCGACCGCGGGCAGCAGATGGTTGAACAGGGCCGACATCCGGGAGTTGAGGTCGGCCCAGCCGGCGACGGCCTGCGAGACGAACTGCACGCCGATCCAGGCCCCCAGGAACACCTGGGCCGTCTCCTCGGGCACCACGTGCGGCAGCACCTCGCCGCGTTCCTTGGCCTCGGTCAGAAAGGTGCGGGTGGCCCCGGCCCACCCGGGCCAGGCGCTGTCGGCCTCGTCCTGCCCCTGGAGGTCCGCCGCGAGCCGGACCGCGGCGAGCAGCATCGGCTCCCGGGGCAGCCGCTCGGCCAGGCTCATGCCCGCGTCCACCCACTCCTGCAACTTCAGTTCCCGGGGCAGGCGGTGGTCGTTCGCCGTCTGCTCCTGGAGCACGCCCCGGGCGAGGGCCGCCTTGGAGTCGAAGTGGAAGTACAGGGCGCCCTTGGTGACGCCGGCGCGGTGCAGGATCTCGGCGATGGTGGCCGCCGCGTATCCACGCTCGGCGAAGACCGCGGCGGCGGCCTCCAGAACAGCACGTCGGGTCCGTACAGCTCGCTCCTGCCGAGCCATGGACCCTCCCCACGCTAAAAAATTAAACCAAACAGCTCGTACCCTACCGCACCGGGTTCTCAAGGAACGGGCGGCGGCGGGCGGTTGATGTCAGGCACGGGCCCGCAGCTCGCGCGGTGCGATGCCGTACGTCTGCTTGAACAGCCGGGAGAAGTGGGAGGGGTCGCGAAAGCCCCAGCGCGCGGCCACGGCGGCGACCGTACGGCGGTCCGCGTGCGGCCCGGAGAGGTCGCGGCGGGCGCCCGCGAGCCGGCGCTGCCGGATCCAGGCCCCGACCGAGGTGCCCTCCTCGGCGAACAGCTTGTGCAGATAGCGCAGGGAGATGCCGTGGGCGGCGGCGAGTTCGCCGGGTGAGAGGTCGGGGTCGGCGAGCCGCTGGTCGATGAAGGCCTTGATCCGCAGGCACAGCGCCGCGCCCCCGGTGTCCGCGGGGCGGGGCGGATCGGGGAAGACGGCGGCGACCATGTCGGCGACGGCGTCGGACAGCGGGGTCGCGCGGGGCGAGGCGGCATGCCGGCCGGCGTCTTCGGCGAGCCGGGACAGGAACGGGGCGAGCAGGGAGCCGAGCGGGTCGTCGGCTGCGAGCCGGGTGGCGGTGACCGGGGTGGTCGTCCCCGGGGACTGCCGGGCGAGGCGGTGCGGGAGGGTGAACTCGTGCAGCCGGAAGTCGTCGTCGAAGCGCAGGGTGAAGGGGCGGGTGCTGTCCCAGCAGGCGGCGTCCCCGGCCCGCAGGACGCTCGTCCGGCCGTCCTGGGCGACGGTCACGGTTCCTTCGGCAACCACGCCCACCAGGAGGAAGGCGTCGTCCGCCCGCTCGATCAGCCGGCGGGTGCGCACCGCCTGCCCGGGGCTGGAGGCCACGGTCGCCACCTGGACGGCGCCCAGCGCCGCCGCGGAGACCTCCGCACGGAACGGGACGTCCCCGCCGGCCGGGGCGGTGACGTCGACCGGGGCGGTGACGTCGACCGGGACCGGGGTCCGCCGTACCGTCTCCCGCCACATCTCCAGCCGGTCGGCGGGCGGATGGTCGTCCGTGCGTGCTGTCACAGGCATGGCCCCAGCCTCGCACGGGCCGCTGTGCACGCGGATCCGGATGACCGTGCACGGACGGCCGGACCGGCACCGCCGCCGCGGGGCACGCTGGCGGCATCGGTCCCGCCGGCTCGCGGCGGGCGGTCCACAGGAGCGTGACATGCCGTTCTTCTCTGTCCACGACCAGAAGTTCCATGCCGAGGACAGCGGTGGCGAGGGCCCCGCCGTCGTCTTCAGCCACGGCAATCTGATGGACCACACGATGTGGGAACCGCAGATCTCCGCGCTGCGCGGCGGCTACCGGTGCGTGGCCTGGGACGAACGGCTGCACGGGCGGACCGTGGACGACGGCCGACCCCACACCTACTGGCAGTCCGCCGACGATCTGCTCGGCCTGCTCGACGCCATGGACATCGGTCGCGCCGTGCTGGTCGGGCACTCGCAGGGCGGCTTTCTCTCGCTGCGCGCCGCGCTCCGCGCCCCCGAGCGGGTGGCGGGCCTGGTACTGGTCGACACCCGGGCCGCCGCCTGGCCGGAGCGGGATCTGGCCCAGATGGGGGCGGTGGCGGACGCCTTCGAGGTGGCCGGGCCGGACGCCGTGGGCCCGCAGCTGCTGGACCTGCTGATCGGCGAGCCGGCCCTGCACGAGGTGTGGCTGGCGAAGTGGCGGGCCCAGCCGCCCCAGCGGCCGGCGACCGCCGTGCGGACGCTGATGGGGGTGGACGACATCAGCGCACGGCTGTCCGGGATCACCGTCCCCGCACTGGTCGTCCACGGCGAACGGGACGTGCCCGTCCCCGTGGCCGCCGGCCGGGCGCTGCACGCCGCGCTGCCCGGCGCCCAGGAGTTCGTGCTGGTGCCGGGCGCCGCCCACACCCCGAACCTCACCCACGCCGCCGAGGTGACGCGGGCCCTCGCCGGGTTCCTCGGGCGGCTGTGACGCCGGCCGCTCAGCCGGCCCCGACCCAGTACGGCCGGTTCTGCGCCGCCGCCGGCGGGGACTGGTGGACCCAGGCACCGGCCGGTTCCCGGGCCGCGATCAGGTCGAGGAACGGCTTGCTGCGACCGGGCTGGGGATCGGCCCCGCCCACGCTGAACTCCAGCGTGCCGGTTCCCTCCCGCAGGTCGTACCAGGTGTACGGCGAGAGGACGTTGAGCGGCGCGGCCAGCAGCCGGGCGGCGTCGCCTGCGCCGTCCCGCCGGCTGCCGTACTCGGTGAACGGCGCGACGCTGACCGGACGGCCGGTCCGGCCCGCCAGATCGGCGGCGAAGGAGAAGTAGGTGTCGGCCGGGGCGAAGGAGCCGTCGGCCGCCGCCGTGCCGTCCCGGCCGCAGACCACCTTCCAGCGGTCCACGGCCTCCGGGGCGGCGGTGGTCTCGTTGGGCACCGGCAGGGTGTGCTGGAAACCGGCCTTGTACTTGGGCTCGTTGAAGAGTTCCACCCCCGCCCGGATGGCGATGTCGTTGTCGCAGGCGACATGGATGCGGCAGAAGCCGAGCAGCCGGGTCTGGTCCGCGCCGTGCGCGTACTCGGTGTAGCTGAGCCGCGGCACCCGGGCGGCAGCGGCCGTGGGGTGGGCGACCACGTTGAGTTCGATCTCCTCGGTGACGCCCGTGCCGGTGCCGAACTGCGCGAAGTACAGCTGGTAGTTGAAGGACAGGCACATGCTGTCGCCGAAGCGGGCCGGGGACAGCTCGCGGCCCGCGGGGTCCTGGTGCAGCAGGTCCCGCACGGCTTCCTGGCCGGCGGGGTCGTCGATGAGGTAGTCGAAGCCGATGTTGGTGAAGGTGCCGTAGAAGAAGGGCAGGCCGAAGCCCGGTGGGAGGGGAGGCAGGGGGTCGCTCATCGCAGCTGTTCCTCGGGGGCGGCGGTGGGGCGGGCCCGGAGCGCGGCGGCGGCCTGCGGGCGGGCGGTCTCGAAGTGCTCCTGGACGAGTTCGAAGGTGGGGCTGGCGTGGTAGCCCTGCGCGGCGAGCACCGGGTCGGGATAGGGGTTGCGGTAGAGCCGCTGGGCGAGGTCGCGCAGCTCCAGCATCACCGGGACCGCGTACCGCATGGCGAACGGGATGCCGGTGAAGGCCATCTCCATGAGGGTGAGCAGAAAGGCGTACCGCTCGTTGAACATCTCGGCGTGCCGGCGGACCTGGGACTGCGGCGGGTAGTGGCCGGTCTTCGCGTCCTCGCGGATGGCGTAGGCGTCGTCCCAGCTGACGTCGATGAGGGGGCCGCTGGGCTCGGTGCGCGGCTGGTCGTGTCTGCCGTAGCGGCGGCCGGTGCGGATCTCCTTGAAGCGGAAGTAGTGGGCGACCTGGCGTTCCTCGCCGAAGATGGTGTCGTCGCTGTCCCAGATGGTGCCGTCGGTGCCCTCGCCCTGGTCGCTGATCACCTCGACGGCGAGCAGTGCGCTCTCGAGGTCGGTGACGGCGAACGCCTCGCCGCCGGAGTTGTAGAAGTCCTCCGGGCCGACCTGGCGTTCGGGGGGCCCGGTGAAGATGGTGGAGTGGGCCGCCGTACCGTCCCGGTGCGCCTGTTGCTGCTTCTTCTCCAGGTCGGTCAGGCCCTGCCGGATGAGGTCGTAGAACTGCCCGATGGACGTCCAGCCGGTCTGCCCGGGTTCGGGCCGGACGAAGGAGCGGGGGCGTTCGATGAGCAGGAAGGTGTCCAGCGCCTCGGGCGAGAAGTGCCGCAGCGGGATGCGGGGCAGGCTCGGGTCGCTGAACGGCAGCTGCGCCGGGTACCCGGCGACGAACCGGGGGTGGGCGATGTCCGGGGTGCCGCCGACGGCGTTGAGCAGGTTGGCGGCGAGGGTGAGGTGCAGCATCTCCTCCAGGACGACGCTGCGGATGGTGTCGAGGGCGGGCCGGTTGGTGCCCGGCTTGAGGGTGTACATGCCGGTCAGATAGACGGGGATCGTCAGGTGCTCGACTTCCAGGGCGGCCTGGAGGTACGTCCGCAGCTCCGCCAGGTCGGCCGGTGGTCGCGGGCCGTTGCGGGTGAGGGTGTAGGCGGTGATCACAGGGCGCCCTCCGTCGCCAGGTGCTGCGGCTCGGTCGTCGTGGAGGTCACCGGCTGGTGCAGCCGGGCCAGGTCGCGGTGGATCTCCTCGGCGCTGCGCAGGGCGAGCGCGGCCATGGTGAGGGTGGGGTTGCTGGTGCCGATGGAGGGCATGCTGCCGCAGCCGACGGCGTAGAGGTTGGGATGGTCGTGGGTGCGCTGGTAGCTGTCGACCACCGAGGAGGCGGGATGGGAGCCCATGATGTGGGTGCCCGCGCCGTGGCCGGCGCCGTGGTAGGCGAGGTCCAGTTCCTCGGTGCCGATCCGGTGCCGGAAGTGGCCGAGGGGTGCGACGCCGTCGTGCGGGGCGTGGTCGGTGAAGTCCTGGGCGCCGAGGGCGGCGAAGATCTGCTGGGAGACCTTGCGGGCCGCGAAGATCCCGTCGCGGACGTGCTGGTCGAGGTTGTAGTGGAGGATGGGTTTGGGGTTGCCGACGCCGTCCCGGTACCGGCTCGGGTCGATGGTGACCCGGTTGGCGGGGTCGGCGTGCTGCTCGACGGCGATCTGGAGCTGGATCTGCCGGTTGATCTCGTCGCCGAGCCGGTGCCGCAGTGCCGGGCCGAACACGCCCTCGGTCTTGATCTCGCCCTGTGCGTCGCCGCCGAGGCCGAGCATCGCCGCGACGTTGCTGAGCGGGGCGCCGGTGGCCCAGCCCCAGCCCCAGTTGCCGATCTCGATGCGGAACGGCGCCCGCCGGGCCCGCCCGGCGCCGAACCGGAAGCACTCCAGGCCGCTGGTGTGCCCGGGGCCGCGGAAGGGCGCGATGGGCAGGTCCTGCGGCATCCGCGCCCACGCCAGCATGGTGGGGTGGTCCATGAGGTGGCAGCCGACATAGCCGCTGCGGTTGGCCATGCCGGAGGCGAGCAGCAGCACCGCGTTCTCGATGGCGTGCGCCGCGAGGACGACGATGTCCGCCTCGGCGGTGTACGGGGTGCTGACCGGGGTGGCCGGGTCGCCGTACTCGCGGAACTCCACCCCGCGCACGGTGTCGCCGCGGCCCGGCAGGACCCGGCTGACCACGCAGCGGGTGGCGAGCCGGACGCAGTCCGGGAAGTCCTGCTGGATCCGCAGCGGTGAGGACTTGGCCTGGACCGGGCAGATCGGGGTGCAGCTGGAGTTTCCGACGCAGCGTTCGCCGAAGTTGGCCAGGCCGACCGCGCCGCGCGGACGGTAGCCGCGACCGTGGTCGAAGAGCGGGTTGGGGGTGCTGTTACGGCCCTGGGGCAGTCCGTAGACCTTCAGCCGGAAGTCGGTGCCGGACACCTCGTCGTGTACGGCGCGGTCGTCGAGTTTCTCCTGGAAGACCCCGTCCTGGTAGCTCCAGGGGATCTCCTCCATGGGGTACTCGTAGTCGGGATCCGGTACGACCCCGAGGCGGTGCTGGGCCGCTCCGTCCCCCGCGGTGCCGATGAGCCGCTCAGCCGACCGCAGATGGGGCTCCAGTTCGGCGGCGGTGAGCGGCCAGTCGCGTCCGTAGTGGTAGCTGGTGTGGGTCGCGTAGTCCTCGGGGTGCATCCGGGGGGTGGCGCCCAGCCAGTGCATTCCGGCGCCGCCGAGCGCGCGGACGTAGTCGGTGCCGTAGGGCAGCGGCCCGGTCTGGACGAAGTGGCCGGTGGCCGTGTAGCCGGGCGGGGTGACGGAGGGGCTGAGGTCGAGGACGTCCGGAAAGGGTGCGGCGGTGTTGCGCCGGTAGGCGGAGTTCGGCACCTTGATCACCGCGCCGGAGAAGGTGTCGAGGGAGTCCTGGTAGCCGGGCCAGGTGTCGGTGCCGCCGTTTCCGGCCTCCAGGACCAGCACCTGCCAGCCCTGCCTGCCCAGGTGACGGGCGATCAGGCTGCCCGCCCAGCCGCTGCCGACGACGATGGCGTCGTAGCGGCGCCCGTTGACTTCGGAGCCCGTCGTGGTCACGGTCATCGCTTCACTCACTCGCTTCCTCGGGTTCCGTGGCCGGCGGGGCGGCCGCGGCCGGTACGGCGGACGGGGCGACGGCGCGGGACAGGCGCGAGCCCGGCAGCAGATGGGCGGGCACGCTGTCGGCGGGCAACCCGGCGTCGTACGCGGTCAGGGCGAGCGCGTCCGCGGTGCCCGGATCGGTGGCGGCGGACCGCAGTTCGTCGCGGATCTCCTGCTCGGTGGGCAGCCGGGCCGGCTCGGCGGCCCAGGTGCCGAAGCCCGGCGGTTTGGCCCCGGCCGGGTGACCGGCGAAGGAGCGCCAGACGAGCCCCTCGGGGTAGCTGCTGGGCGAGGCCACGAACTCGGTGTTCGGCACTTCGCGGCGGAGGGCGGCATGGGCGGCCGGGGCGAGCCGCGGCCAGCCTCCGGTGTACCAGAGGTAGGTCACGGCACGGGCGATCTCCCGGTGCAGCGGGGTGAGCCGGGCCGGCGGGTCGTCGTACGCGAGGGCCTGCTGCCAGGCGTCGAGGAACTCCGCGAGGTGGGACGCGCCCACCTGGCCGCGGACGGTGTCGAGGTAGAGCCGCGCCATGCCGGTGCCGTAGAGGTCGTAGCCGGCGAATCCGGTGAGCGGCATGGAGAGGGTGACGAATCGGTGGAGTTCGGGGTCGCTCTGGTCGGGGTCGGCGGGCTGGGCCGCGCCTGTGGTGTCGTCGGTGAGCACATTCACCCCTTGCGGTGGCGGGTGAGAGGAGACCGGACGAGTGATTGTCCAAGCGGGGCGATCGTCCGGCAACACACCCGGTCGGCTGCGGTCCGTTGCCCGGGACGGCGCGGGGACGGGCCGCCGCCCAGCGGGAAACGGTTTTCCGGAGACGCCGCGGGGCAATCCATGCTCTCGGCATATTCACTGCTGTGGGCGAAGACTCGAACACGGGTCGCCGCGCCGGACTCCGCCAGTACTTGAACTTGCAAGCACCCGGTGTAGGGTGGGGCGCCATGCGCGTCGCGATCACCGGGTCCACCGGACTCATCGGCTCCGCCCTCACCCGCTCCCTCCTCGCGGACGGCCACCAGGTCGTCCGTCTCGTCCGGCACCGGTCGGCGACCGCACCCGGGGACGGCAGCGAATCAGCGCACTGGGACCCGGCCGCGGGGCACATCCAGCCCGGCGCGCTGGAGGGCGTCGACGCCGTCGTCCATCTGGCCGGCGCGGGCGTCGGGGACAAGCGGTGGACCGAGGCCTACAAGCAGCAGATCCGGGACAGCCGCGTCCTGGGCACCCGGACCGTCGCGCAGGCCTGCGCGACGGCTGCCGCACCGCCGCGCGTCCTGGTGTCCGCGTCCGCCACGGGCTACTACGGCGACACCGGCACCCGAATCGTCACCGAGCGGGAACCTGCCGGGACCGACTTCCTGGCCTCCGTGTGCGTCGACTGGGAGGCCGCCGCCGAACCGGCGCGCGCGGCCGGGGTGCGGGTGGTGCATCCGCGCACCGGTCTGGTGGTGTCGGCCGAGGGCGGCGCCTTCGGGAAGCTCTTCCCGCTCTTCCGTCTCGGCCTCGGCGGCCGGCTCGGCTCCGGCGACCAGTACTGGCCGTTCGTGTCCCTGGCCGACCACATCGCGGCCCTGCGCTTCGCCATCGACACCGAGGAACTCTCCGGCCCCGCCAACTTCACGGCACCCGAGCCGGTGACCAACCGTGCGGTCACCCGGGCGCTGAGCCGTGCGCTGCACCGGCCGGCGCTCGCCGCCGTCCCGGCCTTCGCACTGGACGCGGTGCTCGGCGAGTTCGCCACGAGCATCACCGCGAGCGCGCGGGTCGTCCCGGCGGCCCTGCTGGAGGCCGGCTTCACCTTCCGTCACCCGACGATCGACCAGGCCCTCGACGCGGTGCTCCGGCCGGCCGGCTGACCCGGGCGGGAACGGGCAGGCGGGGCACGGGATGTCGGCCGTTCGGCCCACCCGCCGGGCCGCGCGGGCTTTCGCTCCGCCCCCACCGGGCATAAGGTCCTGCGACCGGTGGACGAAGGAGGCTGTGATGTGCCGCCTGTTCGGGCTGACCAGTGCTCCGCAGCGTACGCACGCGACCTTCTGGCTTCTCGAGGCGCCCGACAGTCTCAGCGCACAGAGCCACCGGGAACCCGACGGCACCGGGCTCGGCTACTTCGGCCCCGACGGTGCGCCGGAGGTGCACAAGGAGCCCATCGCCGCCTACGCGGACCGTGCCTTCGCGCAGGAGGCCCGGCAGGTGGAGTCGGCCACCTTCGTCGCCCATGTCCGCTATGCCTCGACGGGCGGCCTGGAGCCGCGCAACACCCACCCGTTCGAGCAGCGGGGGCGGCTGTTCGCGCACAACGGCGTGATCGAGGGGCTCGACCTGCTGGAACGCCACCTCGGCGCAGACCTCGCGCTGGTGCGCGGCGACACCGATTCCGAGCGCTTCTTCGCCCTGGTCACACGGGAGATCGAGGCGCACGGCGGTGATGTGGGGGCCGGTCTCGAGGCCGCGGCCCGCTGGGCCGCCGGCCATCTGCCCCTGTACGCCCTCAATCTCGTCCTGGTCACCGCCGAGGAGCTGTGGGCGCTGCGCTATCCCGACGCCCATGAGCTGTACGTCCTTCAGCGGCCGCCCGGCGGCCATCACGGGGGCCGGCATCTCGACCACACCGGCCGCGACGGACGCCTGCGGGTGCGCTCGGCGGCGCTGGCCGGGCGTCCCGCGGTGGTCGTGGCGAGCGAGCGGATGGACGAGAACCCGCACTGGCGTCTGCTGGCACCCGGCGAGCTGCTCCATGTGGACCGTGAGCTGCGCGTTGCTTCCCACATCGCCCTGCCCACCCCACCGGCCCACCCGCTCACCCTGGCCGACCTGCACCCCGCGGCGGCGGCGTCACAGCGGCCCGCCTGACCGGACTGTGCTCAGGAGTCGGAGTCGGGGATCTTGGTCGCGGCCGCGTAGGCCTGGGCCGGGGTCATCGGCACCCCGTTCAACTCCACGGTCCGGTACGGGCTGACCTTGGCGCACGTCTTGGCCTGGTCGGCGGTGGAGGCATGGGCGTTGGACACCGCGGCCTTGGTGTCCGCGGCGGTCGCGGCCGGAAAGACGGTGCCGTCGGGCCAGTCGGCGCCGATGACCAGCGTCAGACCGCTGCCGCTGCCCTGGTGCAGATGCGCACCGGACAGATGCAGCGCCTTGGCCACCGTCTGCGCCTGCGCCTTCTGCCCACTGCCGTAGGTCAGCGCGGTGACCGCCGCCGCACTGGGCGCGTTGGCCGTGGTGGTCTGCGGGCTGAAGCCCTTGCCGGTCAGCGCGGCGGCGATCCGCGAGGCACGGCCGGTGACCGTGGTGCCGTTCTCCACGGTCACCGCGATCTGCGCGGCGGGCACGGTGGCGGTGGGCTTGGTGGTCGCCGCGGCGGCCGCCGACTTCGCTCCGGAGCCGGTGGTCAGCGACTGGTCGTCGGCGATCGTGGCGAACAGAGTTTTCGCGCCCGGGCCGACCACGACGCGGGAGTCGTTGCCGGGGTCGGGGGCGGTCTGCATGGTGGTGAAGGTCATCCGCTTGGTCGGGACCTTGTTCACGTCGTCGGCCAGCGAGATCAGCTTCTTCACCGTGCCCAGGCCGTCGTCCACGGTCAGCGCCTTGGTCGCCGCGTCCGCCAGGTCGTAGACCGCGCCCGGGTCGGTCAGCGTGCCCGCGCTCTTGAACTTGCGGATCATCGAGCTGAGGAAGATGTGCTGCGAGACCGTGCGGCCCAGGTCGCTGCCGTCGCCGAAGCCGTGCCGCGAGCGCACGAACTCCAGCGCCGCCTGCCCCTGAAGGGTGTGCTCACCCTTGGACAGCTTCAGATGCGAGTAGGTGTCGTAGACGTTGTCGCTGACACACACCGACACACCGCCGACCGCGTCCGACATCTTCACCACACCGGAGAAGTCCAGCTTCACGAAGTGGTCGATCGGGATCCCGGTCAGCTGGTGCACGGTCGCCACCTGGCACGCCGGACCGTACTGCAACGCGCTGTTGATCTGCCCGTAGTAGCCCGGCGTGGACTGCCCCGTCTCACTGTCCTTGCAGGCCGGGACCCGGGTCATGGTGTCCCGCGGAATGCTCATCACCGTCGCGTTGGAACGGTCCGCGGCGATGTGCACCACCATCTCCACGTCCGCGTTGCCGTGACCGCTCTGCACCCCGGTCCGCGAACAGCCGCCGCCCAGCTTGCAGTCCGCCGCACTGGTCCGCCCGTCCGACCCCATCACCAGGATGTTGATCGGCGTACGGCCGAACGCGTCCGCCTTCTCCGTACCGCCCTTGCCGTCCAGCGCCACACTGTGGATGTTGCCGTTCAGATGCTCGTAGAACCACCAGCCCACCCCGGCGACGGCCATGATCAGCACGGACAGGGATATCGCGGTGATCTTCAGGACACGGCGTGCGCGGCCCGCCCGGCGGGCCCGGCGGCTGCGCTTCCCACCCTGCGCCCGGGTCGCGGCGCGGGCCGCGGCCCGGCCTCCCGCAGGGCGCGCCGCACCGGACTCGGCCGCGCGCGGCCCGGGCACCTGGTCACCGCGGCTGCGCGTGGCCTGGCCGGTCGGCCCGTCCCACGGGTCGCTCATCTCCCACTCCCATGAACGGTCGAGCCCGTCAGGCCGGGCCGGGAGGTGAGTGGCCGGGCATGCGCGGCGGTACAAGGGTGGTGAAGCACCACTTCACCTCGGTTGCCTGAGCGCGCAATCTAACAAACCTCTGGCCCAAGGTGCACGGATCCGCACCATATTCACAGGTGTGACATGTGCGGTGGCCCCGGGGCACAGCAGGCGGTACGACAGGCAACGGGAGCGTACGCGGCCACGGTAAGCCAGGGTAAGAAGCAGGTAGAGGACGGGTGGGCCGCGGCCTACGGCAGCCGGACGGACTGGCGGTGGCGGAAGATGTCGCGCGGGTCCCAGTGGGCCTTGGCGCGCTGGAGCCGTGCGTAGTTGTCCTTGTAGTAGAGGCGGTGCCAGGGCTGGCCGTTGGCCGGCGGGTTGAACTCCGGGTTGCTCAGGTCGGCGTCGCAGTAGCCGATGTAGCAGCCGTCGGTGGTGTGGCCGGGTCCCGGGGCGGCGGAGTCGGGCACGGCGGGGACGCCGCCGCTGCCCTCGTACACGGCGCCGTAGAAGCGTCGGATCCAGTCCAGGTGCGGGGCAGCGATGAAGGGGTCGGCGAGGGCGTCCCGGTAGTCGTGGACACCGTCGTGGTTGGCGTCCTTGTCCCAGGTCCAGTAGGTCTGGTACTGGAGCTTGAGCACGGAGGAGCGCTGGGCGACGGCCGTGGCGTCCGGGGGGATGTCGTTGATCCGGCCCCCGTAGGAGTCGATCTGCACCAGCGCCTGGTCGTTGGTGTAGCGCGGGTCGGTGAGGTGGTCGTACATCGCCTGGATCTGGTGCTCGGTGAAGCCCGCCGTGTGGTACGCCGACTTGTACTTGCCGCACCTGCTCGGGCCGGACTCGTTCAGGTTCTGGGTGGCCGTCAGCCAGGGCAGCCGGGTCGGGATGTAGAAGCTGTCGAGGGCGGGATGCTCGCCCGAGCGCATGTCCAGCGGGCAGGTCGGGTAGTCGGCCCGCGGGGCCACGTGGTCCAGGAAGCGGCGCAGCCGCTCCAGGGAGTCGGCGCGGTCGCCGTCCATCTGGACGATCAGGCCGACCTTGCCGGCCGCGCGGTGGTTCAGCTTGAGCAGGGTGAACATGTCCCGGTGGTCGTAGGGACCCGCGAAGCCGGTGTCGCCGCCGTTCTGCTCGCCCTCGAAGAACTCGCCGTACCGGCGCACCAGTGAGGAGAACAGCTCCGGGTCGTCCTCGAAGAGCTGCCACTTCCAGGCCACGCTGTGCAGCAGCACCTGGGCGGGCGGCTCGGGCAGGTCCCGGAACCAGAGCCGGGTGACCACGCCGAAGGAGCCGCCGCCACCACCGGTGTGCGCCCACCACAGGTCGCGCACCGCGGAGTCCTCGGAGTCCCGGCGGGCGAGGGTCACCTCGGCCCGGGTGCCGTCGCGTACGGTGACGACCTCGACGGCGTAGAGGTGGTCCACGGTGAGCCCGTACCACCGGGACAGCAGGCCGAAGCCGCCGGCCGGGACATGGCCGCCGGCGGCGACCGAGTAGCAGGAGCCGCCGGGCAGGGCGAGGCCGTGGCGGCGGTAGAGCTGGGTGGCGATGTGCCAGTTGCTCGCGCCGGCCTCCACGCACCAGGCGTCCAGGTCGGGGTCGTAGGCCACGCGGTCCATGGCGCCGACGTCGATGATGACGGAGACGTCGTCGCCGCAGACGAAGTCCTCGTAGCAGTGGCCGCCGGAGCGGACCGTGATCCGGCGCGGCGGGGTGCCGGTGCCGGGGTGCCGGGCCAGCCACTCGTTCACCGCGGTCACCACGTCGGCGGTGCCGGTGGCCACCACCACCTGGTCCGGGGTGGCGATCCACCGCTGGTTGAAGCCCCGGCGAAGCGCCTCGTACCGGTGGTCTCCCGGGCCCACCCGGATCGGACCGGGGGCGGCGGGGCGGATGGACGGGCTGGACATGGCGGCACCTCCGCAGTGGCTGACCGGCGTCGATCACGGCACGTTAGCCATGCGACGCCGGTCGCTTGCTCCGCCGTCCGGGTGAGACGGGCGGGCGTACGGAAGCCCGGGGCGGTCAGGGAGCGGACGCCGGGGCGCGCCCCGGCCGGAGGGGGCCGCCCCGGTACCCGCGTGCGCCGCCGGAGTTGTCGTGGTGCGGGCGGGCCCGTTCGGGCCGGCCGCACCGCTCCGCCCGCTCCCCTCCGTTCCGAGGTCACGCCGGCAGCGGTGTCCCGGGGGATCTGCCGCGTCGTACGACGAGACTGCTCACCTCGAAGGACATCTCCGTCGTGCCGGGATCGGGCGGCGGGTGGTAACGGCCCGCGCACACCGACAGGTTGACGATGAGGTAGGCGTGCCAGGAGTGGCCCACCCCGCGCCGGTCGGCGAGGACCCGGGAGCCGTTCACCCACCAGCTGACCGAGCCGGCCCCGAACTCGGTGCGCAGGTCCACCCAGGCGCCGGGGCCGATGGTGTCGGCCCGGTACTCGCCGCCGGAGCCGCGCACATGGTTGGCGAACTCCAGCAGGTCCGGGTGGTCCGGGTGGTACTCGAAGACGTCGATCTCCTGGTCGCCGTCGCGCCAGGTCCAGATCGCCGGCCACGCCCCGGTCTCCCGGGGCAGCCGTACCCGGGCCTCCAGCACGTCACCGGTGCGGACCGTGAACGCCTCCGCACTGCCCTCGGTGGTCAGCAGGCCGGTGTCCCAGTAGCCGTCCGGCCGGCGGGTGGCGCGGAAGACGCCGGAGCGGGAGTAGGAGGGGTCGGACACCAGGTGGTCGAGCTTGTCGTCGCCGGGGTTCACCGGACCGCCGTCGGGATAGGCCCAGGAGCGGCCCGCGACCCACTGACGCGCGGAGCCGAAGTCCGCCGTGAACACGATGTCGGATGTCTGCATGCCCGATGTCTCGCCTGCCAGGCGCCGGCCATGCGCCCAGGCCCGCACAGGGGCGCCGGATTAACCCGTACGAGTGAAGCGGAGGGCAGCGTCGGCGGACGTACCCGCCCGACGGAGGTGGCGGAAAGGACGGGAAGGGCCACCCGCTTCTCGCGGATCCGGATTGCGCGGTGCGCGGCTTCGGACCGCTTCCCCGCGTCTGTCTCGGTCCTTCCCGTCACCCTCAAGCACACCACGGAATGACCCGGCCCACCAGAGCCGGCCGAGGCCCTTCCGCGCGCCGGACCGGGCGCACGGGCCGAACGGCCCCTCGGGCGGACCCGGGCGGCCCGTGGTGCCGTGCACGCGCGGGCCGCCACGCTGGGGGTACGAGACCGTGACGCCCGCCGGGACCGCGCGTCGTGACGCCCCGCGCCGGGTGCACAAGCCCCTGAAGGGAGCCGGTGCGATGACCTCCGCCACCACCATGACGACGGCGCTTGAGACGGCGTACCGCGATCGGCTGATGCAGCTCGCCCGGGAGGTCTCCTTCGAGACCGGCCACCGGCTGTTCGCGGAGGGCGGCCACGCCGACCGCTTCTGGATCGTGCGTACCGGCACCGTCGCCCTCGACCTGCATGTGCCCGGCCGTCGCCCCGCCGTGATCGAGACGCTCGGACACGGCGAACTGATCGGCTGGTCCTGGCACTTCCCGCCGTACACCTGGCACCTGGGCGCCGAGACCATGAGCCCGGTGCGGGCCTGGGAGTTCGACGCCCCGTCCGTGCGCGCGATCTGCGCCGAGGACCCCGCGTTCGGCCGGGCGATCGCGACCTGGGTGGGACGGGTGGCGGCCCAGCGGCTGCACTCCGCCCGGATCCGGCTGCTCGACCTGTACGCCCCGTACGGCAGCGGGGGGCTGCTGTGACCGCCGGTGCGCCTGAGTCGCCGCGCTCGGGAGGAGAGGCCATGGAGGGCAGTCCGCGACGGGTGAGTGATGTGATGACGCGGGGCGTGGTCGCCGTGGGCCGGGCGGCCCGCTTCAAGGACATCGTCGAGCGGATGGAGCAGTGGCAGGTCAGCGCCCTGCCCGTGCTGGAGGGCGACGGCCGGGTGATCGGGGTGGTGTCCGAGGCCGATCTGCTGCCCAAGGAGGAGTTCCGGGACAGCGATCCCGACCGGCTCACCCAGCTGCGCCGGCTGCCCGACCTGGCGAAGGCCGGGGCGGTGAGCGCCGAGGACGTGATGAGCACCCCGGCGGTCACGGTGCGGGCGGAGGCCACGCTCGCCGAGGCGGCCCGCATCATGGCGCTGCGGCGCGTCAAGCGGCTGCCCGTGGTGAACGCCGAGGGGCTGCTCGAAGGCGTCGTGAGCCGCGGCGACCTGCTGAAGGTCTTTCTGCGTTCGGACGAGGAGCTCGCCGACGAGATCCGCCGGGACGTCCTGGACGTGCTGTTCCCGGCGCCCGTCGAGCCGGTGCACGTCCGGGTCGCCGACGGTGTGGCGACCCTGACCGGGCGGGTCCCGGACGGCAGCCGCATCCCGCTCGCGCAGCGCATGGCGCAGGGCGTCGAAGGTGTGGTCGGGGTGGACTGCCGGCTCATCGCGGCCGACGCGGGGTAGAGCGCGAGGGTGGACCGCGGGGTGGAGCAGGGCCCGTGCCGCCGTTGGCGATGCGCCGACGGCGGCACGGGCCCTGCACACTGCCCTTGCGCTGATGCGCACTGATTCAGCCTCGGCCTCCGCTGATGTTTCCCCACAGCGGGCCGATCTGGCGCCACTCCTCGTCCCACTCCGCCATGCGGCGGCGGATCAGGCGGCTGCGGACGATCCAGCCCGCGCCCCAGACGGCGGCCGCGGCGGACGGGGCGACCAGCGCGCCGGTGAGGGCGGCCTGGAGATCGGCCGCCGCGCCGGTGACCGGGGCGGACACCACGTGGTCCGCGCGGTTCGTCCAGACCGTGACGCGGGTTCCGGCGGCGGCGCCCGGGTAGACCTTGGCGCGGTCGTTGTGGACCGAGCCGTTCGGCTCGGTCCAGCGCACGGTGGCCCAGACCCGCCCGTCGTCGTATCCGCTCGCCGCGGCCGGGGTCTTCGCGGCGTCGTCGGTGAGTACGGCGGACACGGCGTGCACCTCGGCCCGCCGCGCCGCGAAGGCCGCCTCCGAGGTCTGTGCCGCCGCGACCCCCGCCAGGGCTCCGCCGCCCACGGCCACCACCCAGGTGGCCAGGACGATCCAGGCCTCGACGATGTCGCTGTGCCGGCGCAGCGCGTTGCGCCGCCAGCGCCACAGCCGCACCGGGCCGACCGTCGTGGGAGGTGTCCGGGTCATCGTCACCGCCTCCTCTGGGACGCCGGGCCCCGCTCAGGGGGTACGGGCCCGTTCGGCGTCCGGCAGGTCCGGGTCGAGGTCCGGATGCCGGGGCGGCCCGGTGAGCGCGCACCGCACGTCCACCACGCCCGGCACGGACCGGGCGAGGCGGACGGCGAGCGGCACCAGTGCGGTCTCCTGGATCCGGCCGCCGAGCGTCACCACACCATCCTGCACCCGAACGAGCACCCCGGCGTCATGGGCGCCGAAGAGACGGGTGACGACCTCGCGCCGGACCTCCTCGGCGATGTCCGCGTCGTCGCGCAGGAACACCTTGAGCAGGTCGGAACGGCTGACGATGCCCTTGAGGGTGCCGTCGCGGCCGATCACCGGCAGGCGCTTGACCCGGGTGCGCGCCATGATGCGGGCGGCCTGCGCGAGGGTGGTGTCCGGGGACACCGCGACGGCCGGGGCGGACATCAGCTCGCCCGCGGTCACCGCGTCCGCCTTGAGCACCTCGACGAGGTGCTGCACCCGGCCGTAGCGGTCGAGGCCGATCTCGCGGTACTCCTCCTTGGGCAGCAGGTCGGCCTCGGAGACGACACCGACCACCCGGCCCGCGTCGTCCAGCACCGGCAATGCGCTGACCTGCCACTCGCTCATGGTCCTGACGATGTCCTTGAAGGCCGCGCCCGTGCGCAGGGCGACGACGGTGCGGGTCATCACGTCCTTCACGACGGTCGGAGTGCCGTCCATGGCGTCCTCCAGAGTGGGGTGCCGTCACTGCGACACTTTCAGCCTGGGCTCGCCGTACCGGAGGAACCAGGGGCCGACCGGACCCGGCCACCGGCCCACCGGCCCCGCCCGCGCGGTGGCTAGCGCGCCGGGAGCGGGGCCCGCCACTCCAGGGTGGTGCCGCCTGCCTCCGGGGCGGTCAGGCGGAGATCGCCGCCGAGGCCCTCGGCCCGCTCGGCCATGTTGCGCAGACCGCTGCGGCGGCCCCCGGCCGGGATGCCGACGCCGTTGTCACCGACGCGCAGCCGGACCTCGTGGCGGTCGGCGGACAGCAGGACCTCGGCCCGGTCGGCGTGTGCGTGCCGGGCGATGTTGGTGAGTGCCTCGGAGAGTACGGCCACGATCTGGTCGGCGATCTCGCGCGGCACATCGGTGTCGACCAGGCCCTCCATGCGCACGCTGGGCGTGAAGCCGAGGACCGGGGCGGCCTCGCCGGCCACCCGGACCACGCGGGCGCGCAGCCCGCTCTCCGCGGTGTCGGCGCGGGCCCGCAGCCCGAAGATCGTCGACCGGATGATCTTGATGGTCTCGTCCAGGTCGTCGACGGCGCGCAGGACGCGCTCGGCGGCTCCCGGGTGCTCGATGAAGCGGCCGGCGCTCTGCAAGGTCATGCCGGTCGCGAACAGCCGCTGGATGGCCAGGTCGTGCAGGTCCCGGGCGATCCGGTCGCGGTCCTCCAGGAGGGCGATCTGCTGGGCGTCCAGGCGCCGCTCGGCCAGTTCCATGGCGATCGCGGCCTGCGCGGCGAAGCCCCGCAGCATCTCGGTCTCGTGCTCCGAGAAGCGGGGCCGGCCGGCTTCGCGGGCCAGCAGAAGCACACCGCGCACATCGCCCTCGCCGGTGCCTATGGGGACGGCCACGGCGGGGCCGAGACCGCGAAAGCGCGGGGGTTCCGGGGAGATGCGCGGGTCCTGGGCGACGTCGTCGCTGGTGACCGGCCCGGCGGTGGTGTAGGCCAGGCCCATGAGGCTGCTCTCCCGGGGCAGCACCAGTCCGCGGTGGGCGTCCGCCTCCGCGCCGACGGCGATCTCGACCGCGAGGGTGTCGGTGCCTGTGTCCTGCACCGGCATCGCGACCACCGCGAGCGCCGAGCCGGTGATCTCGCGTGCCCGCTCGGCGATCAGGTCCAGCGCCTCGGCTCGTGCGCTGCCGGACATCAGGCTGCGGCTGATCTCGGCGTTGGCCAGCAGCCAGCGCTCGCGCAGCCGGGACTCCTCGTACAGACGGGCGTTGTCGATGGCCACGCCCGCCGCGACGGCCAGCGTCGACAGGACCGACTCGTCCTCCTCGTCGAACTCCACGCCGCCCCGCTTCTCGGTCAGGTAGAGGTTGCCGAAGATCTGGTCGCGGACCCGGATCGGGACGCCGAGGAAGCTGTTCATCGTGGGGTGGCCGGGCGGGAAGCCGTACGACGCGGGGTGCTCGGAGATCTTCGGCAGCCGGAGCGGGGCCGGGTCCCGGATCAGCTCGCCGAGGATGCCGTGCCCCTCCGGGAAGGGGCCGATCACCCGGATCTGCTCCTCGCTCACGCCGACCGTGTGGAAGGCGGACAGCGTCTCGCCGTCGGGGCCGATGACGCCGAGGGCGGCGTACTCGGCGTCGACCAGGGTGGCGGCGGCCTCCACGATGGCGTGCAGTGCCTGTTCCAGGTCCAGCTCGCGGCCGACGGACAGCACCGCCTCCAGCAGGCTGTGCACGCGGTCGCGGGTGCCGCGGGCCGCGTCGATGCGGGCCTGCAACTCCTCCAGCAGCTCGTCGAGCTTCAGCTGGGGCAGTCGTACACGGGGCTCCTCGGGACCTGCCACCACTCCTCCGCATGGCCGGGGCGCGGTCGTCTTCCACGGTATCCGCCATGGCCCGGCTGCGGTACGGGAGAGCACCCCCTGCCCGATCGGGCCGGTCGGCCCACCCCTCGGGGACACAGAGCACCTCCCCGCCCGGGTGTCCCCGGCCGACGCTGGGGTGTGGCCCGGCTGGAGGCACCGGTGACAGCAGGGGGGGTGGGCGGGGACGTACGGCCCCCGGGCGAGGACCGAACGGCACTGGAAGGGCGGAACGCCATGGGTGACAGTGAGACCAGGAGCGGCACCGGTCCCCCGCGGTGTCGCTCCGTCGCTGCGGCGCCCGTGGGCGCGCCGGGCGGCCGCAGTCGGCGCGAAGACCGTCCCCGTCCCCGCACACCCGAAGAAGCCCGTGATGACCCGTAACGACGACCCGGCGCGCCGGCGTGTCGACCTCGACCGTGTCGAGGCACTGCGGCTGCTGGGCAGCGTGTCCCTCGGGAGGATCGTCTTCACCCGGCAGGCGCTGCCCGTCGTCCGCCCGGTCAACCATGTGCTCGACGACGGGGACATAGTGATCCGCATCCCCGAGGGCGCGGCGCTGACCTCGCAGGCCAGGCAGGCCGACGGCACGGGGGTGGTCGTCGCCTACGAGGCCGACGCCATCGACCCGGAGACGCACCTCGGGTGGAGCGTGGTGGTCACGGGGTTTGCCCGGCTGATCACGGACCCCGCCGAGCTGGCCCGGGTGCGGGCGCTGCTGACCCCGTGGGCCCCGCAGGAGGAGGACCTGGACCACGCGGTGCGTATCCGGCCCGACCTGGTCACCGGCCTGCTGCTGACCGAGACGGGAGGGGTGCCGGAGCAGGCCTGAGCGGTCCTTCCGTGTCGGTTCTCGGTGTCAGTTCTCCGTGTCCGGCATCAGTCGAGGATCCGGCGGCCGGTGAGGGTGCTGGGGTCGAGCCGGACCCACATATCGCGGTGGCCGCCCGCCCAGGGGGTGCTGTGCGCCCGCTCGGTGTACCGCTGCTGTTCCTCGGGGTCGGTGACGGCCCGGGCGCGGCCGCGGACCAGCACGCTCCAGCCGCGGCTGAAGGCGTCGTCGATACGGTCGACCTCGAAGGCGACCCGGCTGCCGGCGGCGAGTGCGGGAGTGGTGCCCGGCGCGGTCCGGAAGACGATCGCGCCGTCGACGATGCTGTAGTTGACCGGCACGATCACCGGTCCGAGGGGCGTGGACAGCGCCAGCCGGCCCACTCCGTGCGTGCCGAGCAGGGCCTGGCACTCGCCGGGGCCCAGTTCGACGAACCGGGGGGTGCGTCCGGCGCGGGCGGGGCCGGGCGGCATGTCGACGGTGCCCCCGGTCAGCTCGGTGACCGTGGTGTCCAGCGCCTCGGCGAGCCGGATCAGCGGGCCGGGGCCGGGCGCGGCGCCGGGATACTCCTCCAGGTACCGGAGGTAGGCGGGCGCCATGCCGGCCCGGGTGGCAGCCTGTCGCCGGGTGAGTCCCAGCTCGGCCCGGCGGGCGGCCAGGCGGCGGCCCAGGTCGCCCAACGGCGCCTCCGCCCGGATCTCCGTCTGCTGCGGGTGTTCCCTCTGTTCGGTCTGTTCGGCCATGGCCGTCACGCCCCTTCCAGGCCTGTGCCGGGTCTCTGCCGGTCAGGCCCCTTCTGGTTCAGGCCGTGGGAACGGCCACTTCCGCGTGCTGCTCCTCGCCGAGCACCACCTTGAGCGCACCCGTCTCGGCGGCGCCGGAGAAGACGTCGTACGCCTTCTCCATCCGTGCCAGCGGGAAGGTGTGGGTGACCAGCTGCCCGGTCGGCAGCCGGCCGGCGGTGGCCATCCGGAGCAGGGTCGGGGTGGAGCGGGTGTCCACCAGCCCGGTCGTGATGGTCACGTTCCTGCTCCACAGGTCCTCGAGGTGCAGGGTGGCCGGCCTGCCGTGGACGCCGATGTTGGCCACGCGCCCGCCGGGCCGCACCACGCCGGTGCACAGCTCGAAGCTCTCGGGCACGCCGACGGCCTCGACGGCCACGTCGGCGCCGAGCCCGTCGGTCAGGTCCGCCACCAGCTGGTCCGCGGCCTCGCGGACATCGGCGACGGCGTCCGCGCCGAACCGCCGGGCGGCTTCCAGCCGGGCGGGGGCCAGGTCGACGGCGATGATCCGCTCGGGCGCGAAGAGCCGTGCCGTGGCGATCGCGGCGAGTCCGATGGGGCCGGCGCCGACGATGACGACGGTGTCCCCGGGCCGTACGCGCCCGTTGAGGACGCCCACCTCGTAGGCGGTGGGGAAGATGTCGGCGAGGAGTACGGCGTCCGGGCCGGGCAGGGATCCGGGCAGCGGGTGCACGGACAGGTCGGCGTGCGGGACGCGGACGTACTCGGCCTGGGTGCCGTCGGTCAGATGGCCGAGGATCCAGCCTCCGCCGCCGCGGCACTGGCCGTAGGAGCCGTCCCGGCAGAACCGGCAGCGGCCGCAGGAGGTGATGCAGGAGATCAGCACGCGGTCGCCGGGGCGTACGGTGCGCACGTCGCCGCCGGTCTCGACGACCTCGCCGACGGCCTCGTGGCCGAGCACGGTGCCGGGGCGGACCTCGGGCACGTCGCCCTTGAGGATGTGGAGATCGGTTCCGCAGATGGTGACGGTGCCGACCTGCACGATCGCGTCGGTCGGCTCCTTGATGCCGGGGTCCGGGACGTCCTGCCAGGCGGCCTGTCCCGGGCCGTGGAAGACGAAGCCTTTCATGGCGTGCCCTCACCCTCCTCGCTCACCCGCCGCTGCTCGCGGCACCGGGGCGCCGTCGGAGCCGCCCGTCGTGTCCAGCTTGGGCGGGCGGCAAGGGGTGGCGCTTGGGCCGTCCGGCCCCGGCTGCCCGTCCGGCACCGGAACGCGTCGACCAGTGCGCCGGGTATCCAGGACCGGCGTCCTCAACAGTGAGCCGGCCCGTCAACCGGCCTCGACACCGCCGCAGACCCTGATTCCGGCCCGCGGAGCACGCGGCCCCGCATGTTCCGGCCCGCGGAGCACGCGGCCCCGCATGCTGGCGCGCGATCCGACCCGGGTCCCGGCCACGAAGAGGCGACCCGCGCGCCCCGTGTCCACTGCGACCAGTGCCTGGGCTGGAGGCTGTGGGTGGCGGGCCGGGGGTTGGGGCGGGGGCCGGGGGTAGGGGCCGGATGCCGGGAGCCGGAGCCAGAGGCCAGGGCTGGGGCCAGAGGCCGGGGCCAGAGGCCGGGGCCGGGAGCCGGGGCCGGGAGCCGGGGCCGGGAGCCGGGGCCGGGAGCCGGGGCCAGAGGCCGGGGCCGGGAGCCGGGGCCAGAGGCCGGGGCCGGGAGCCGGGGCCGGGAGCCGGGGCCAGAGGCCGGGGCCGGAGCCGGGAGCCGGGAGCCTGGCCGGGAGCCGGGAGCCTGGCTCTCCGATCCACGATGCGGTGGGACCCGACAATCCCGCACCTCACAGCCCCGCACCCGAGCCTCGTCGAGCCGGCGCCGGCGCGCCAAGCCCAGAACCGTGCGCTGGCAGGCGCCGTAGGCGAGCAGCCCGTCGGCCGCCCTCCCCGCCCAGCCATGCCCCGGACGGACCCTGGCAGGGCCGACCGGCCCTATCGCCCGCCACCGCGGTCCCGGTTTTCTCATCTCCATGCCCGACAATCACACGCTGTCCACGGCCGGCGAGGGCGCCGGCCGGGCCGCGGTCCAGGCCCCGCCCGCCCCGGACGCGGCCACGGTCCTCCCCCTGCACGGGGAGATCGATGTCGCCACCGCGCCCGGCGTCGTGCGGCGGCTCGATGTCCTCACCGACCATCCGCACCCCGATCTGGTGCTGGACCTGCGGCCGGTCGCGTTCATCGACTGTGCCGGGCTGGGCGTGCTGTGCCGGGTGCGCAACCGGGTGCTGGCCCGCCGGGGCCGGCTCCGCCTCGTCGCGGACAGTGCCGGATTCCGGCGGATGCTGCGCCTGACGGGACTGGGGGACGTGTTCGAGGTGCACCTGGGACTGCCCGAGCCGGCGCTGGGGGCCGACGGCCTCGGCTGACCGTGCCGTGGGAGCCGAGCGGCCCCCGGCAGGGCCCCTCGGCCCCTGTGGCCGGGCCGTCGCGGGGAGCACCGTCGAAGGCGTCGGCGCGACGAGGAGGGGTTGATCGCATGAAGGCGTACCAGCGGCTGGGGCTGCTGCGGAGCAACCCACTGCGCCGCCGCGAGGATGTCGTGGAGGCCTGGATCATGCTGGCCGTCTGGACGGTCGTGCTGCTCGGCGGTGCCGTCGCCGGAGTGGTCGCGACGCATGCCGCGGCGGATGTCTTCGCCCGGCAGCGCGCGGACCGGCACGCCGTCCGGGCGGTGCTGCTCGACGCGGCGGCGACCGGCGCCGGCGCGATCCGCTCCGACGACGGCCGGATCAGGGCACGAGTGCGGTGGACCGCTCCGGACGGCGGCGCACACACCGGAGAGACCTTCGTGGACTCCGGTCTCGCGGCCGGGAGCCGGGTCACGGTATGGGAGGACGGCCGGGGGCGGCTCGCGCCGGCCAAGCCGACGGGACGCGTCGAGGGCACCATGGAGGCCGGGTTCTTCGGCCTGGCGGCGGCCCTGGGCGTCGCCGGTCCGGTGTACGGGGCCGGTGCGCTGGCCCGGCACCGCCTCGACCGCCGACGGCTCGCGGCCTGGGACCGCGAGTGGCGGCAGGTGGGACCCCGCTGGAGCCATCGCACGGGCTGACCGCGGTGTCCCGTCAGGCCCGGGGGGCGACGCCGGGCCCGCGTGCGCTACCGCTCCACCGCGCAGTCCAGGACGCGTCCGTCCACGGTACCGAGCAACAGCCGGTCCGCGCCTGCGAGTTGGACGGACAGGGGTACGACGGGAAGGCCGTCGACCGTCGGGCGGTACCGTCGGCGGACCGTCCCGTCCGAGGCGCCGAGCGCCACCACCTCACCGGAGTTGAAGGCGACGTAGACCGTGTCCTCGTCGCCGTCCATGGCGGTCGCGGGGCAGTCGGCGGTGAACTCCCAGCGGACCGCTCCGTCGGCGAGGCTGCGCCGCACGACGAACGCGCCGAACGCCGGGCCGGGGGTGTACGTGGTTCCCGCATGGACCAGGTCCGGGCCGTCCGAGGGGCCGAGTTCGATGCCGGGGCCGCCGCAGAGGTGCCGGGCCGGTGTCCGCCAGTCGAGCGGGAACAGGTGTCGTGGCGCGCACCCGTCGTCCGGATCGACCTCGACCACCCACGTGTGGGGCACGGGCTCGGTCTCCTTGCCCTGGAGAAAGAGCAGCCGGCTGCTGTGCCGGACGGGCAGGGCGTGGTTGCCGGGGACGAACCCGCCCAGGTTCACGCTGTGCTGGGGGGCCTCCTTGCCGGGTGGTACGAGGGCGACGGGCCGTGGGTCGTACCGCGTGCCCGGCCCTGCCGGGCGGAGCGCCAGCCAGCCGTCCCTCCGGGTGGAGATCGTGACGCTGGAGTCCAGCGGCAGGGTGCCGAGGGTCGTGCCGTCCGCGAGCGACAGCCGGGCGACGAACGGTGCTTCGGTGCCCGGGGCCCCGCCCGGCGGGCGCGTCGCCCGCCGGGGCACGTTGACCCAGGCGTCGAGCGGGCGGACGACCAGCTGCCGTCCGCCCTCCGCGTCCGCGACACGCCAGGCCAGACGCCCGTCCGGCAGCCAGGCCTCGGCCAGCACCCCCTCCAGACAGGCCAGTACCCGCCCGTCCGGCAGCCCGCGCACGTCCCAGACCTGGCGGCGCGGCTGCCACGGCCGGCCGGACAGCTCCGCGAGGGCCTCGACGGCCGCCCCGTCGGCCCGGGCCCGTTCGAACGCGACCAGCGGACCGCGCAGTTCCTTCTGCTGCACCGAACCCCGGGGCGCGGCACCCCAGTCGGGGCGCTCCACGAGGACGTCGTACGCCTGGGCCTCCGGCTCGTCGAGGTAGTCCTCGTACGTCGGGGCCACCTTGAGCCGCAGTGCCCGGGGACTCTCCCACTCCACCCGCAGCACCTCGCGCGGCGAGCGCATCATCGTGCGTGACCGCCCCGACTCCAGGTCGATGAGCAGCAGTTCGCCCTCGAAGGCCATGTCCGGGTCGAAGTCCCCGGTGCCGACGGCCACCAGTGGGAGCGTGGGATGGACGGCGAGGGAATGCACCGGCCAGCGGGACTGCACGAGTCGGCGGCAGCGCAGGTCGTCGGTGCCGTACACGCCCACCCGGTACGGCCGCCATCCGTATCCGGCGGTGCTGTCGCCGGGCCACTTCAGGTGCCCCAGGTCGCCGGCCACGACGGCGATCCCCCGTTCCCGGCTGACGGCGACGGCGGAGGGCGTGCCGGTCTCGGCGAAGGGGCGGTCGCCGAGGACGCGGCGGACGGTCAGGGAGTCGGGCACCGGCCCATCATCGCCGACACGGATCCGGCTCGTTCAGCCGCCCCAGCTCCAGTCGGCGACCTCGGGCAGGTCGGTGCCGTGGGTGCGGATCCAGGCGTGGTGGCGGGTGCGGGCGTCGGCCATCGTCTGGCGTACGGCGGCGCCGCGCACGGCGAGGCCGGGCACCCGGTCCGGGTGTTCCTCGTACGGCAGCGGCCGGCTCAGGTCGACCACGTCGACCCGCGCGCCGCGAGATCCGGCAGGTGCCGGCGGAGCAGCCGGGCCGCTGCGAGCACCTCCTGGGGTGGGCCTGGGCTCAGGCGGGTTCCGGCACCACGGCCACGGGGCAGGCCGCATGGTGCAGTACGCCGTGGGCGACCCGGCCGAGCTGGAGCCCGAAGTGCAGGCCGCTGCGCCGCCGGGCGCCGACGACGAGCAGACCGGCGTCGTGGGAGGCGGCGAGCAGCGCGTCCCGGGGCTGCCCCTCGACGACGCTCCGGTACACCTCCAGGTCCTCGGGCGCGTCCCGCAGCGCCGCCTCCACGGCTTCGGCGGCGTCCTCCTCCTGGAAATGGCCGGGTTCGCCGCTGAGCAGCGGGTGCCGGCCGGCCGTGTGCGCGGGACGCCGCCAGGCCCGTACGGCCTCCAGCGGTACGCCGCGCAGCGCGGCCTCCTCGATCGCGTACCGTACGGCGGCCGAGCCGGCCGGTTTCCCGTCGACGCCGAGCACGACACGGCCCCGGATGCCGGGGTGGATCCGGTTGTCGTGGGTGCCGCGCACCACGATCACGGGGCAGTGCGCATGGCCTGCGACGGTGACGCCGACGGAGCCGAGCAGGGCCTCGGTGAGGCCGCTGCGGCCGCGGCAGCCGACGACCAGGGCGCGGGCGGTGCGGCTCTCCCGGACGAGCCCGTACTCCGGCTCCTCGGCCAGCACGCCGGTGCTGACCGGCACGCCCGGCTGACGGCGGCGGGCGCGCTGTTCGGCGGGGCCGACGACATCCCTGGGCATCACCTCCTCGGCGGGCCGGTGCACTTCCTGGGCGATCAGGGCGCCCTCGTAGCGCTCCCAGAGGGAGGCGTACACCAGGCGGAGCGGGGCGGCGTGCAGGGCGGCCTCGTCGGCCGCCCAGTCCACGGCCCGCAGACTCGGCTCGGCGCCGTCGACGCCGACGACGATCGGCAGGTCCATGATGCTCACCCTTCCGTGCGCGGGTCGAAGACGACGCGGACCGGCACGCCGGCGCAGGTGAGCGGGGCGGCGTCGGGAGGGTCGACGCCGTGCGGCACCGGCTGGGCGACGCCGTCGTCGAGCTTCTCGACGCGGCCCACGCCCGCGTGCCCGGGCACGAACGGCGGGTGGGGCAGGACCGGCCACTCGCTGCGGGCCGCGGACAGGTCGGTGGGGCACGGCCTGGACGCCTCGACGCGCATCCGGATACGGCCGGGGCCGGGGTCCGGGCGGTCCTCGATGACCAGGGGTGCGCCGAATGCTCGTACGACCGCTGCCTTCATGGGGTGTCTCCTCGGGGCCCGGTGGCTCAGCCGTGCGCGACGACGGCGACGGGGGCGGTGATGTGGTGCAGGGCGGCGTGGGTGACGTGTCCGATGTGGGCGCCGAGCGGGCTGGTGCGGATGCGCCGGCCGACGACGGCCAGCGAGGCGTCCTGGGCGGCGGACACCAGGACCGCCGCGGCGCCGCCGTTGCGGCACTCCTCGGTCACGTCCACGTCGGGGTACTTCTCGCGCCAGGGACGCAGGGCCTCGGCCAGCGCAGCCGCTTCGCCGCGGGCGCAGTTCTCGGAGAGGTCGTATCCGGTGGCTGCCGCGTACACCGCGGAGGTCGGCAGGTTCCAGCCGTGCGCGACCCGCAGCGCGGTGCGCCGGCGGGTGGCGGCGTCGAAGGCGAACTCCAGCAGCTCAGCGGCCGGGTCGGCGGTGTCGAGGCCGAGCACGACGGGCCGGAAGGGGGTCGCGGCCGAGGCTGCATCGGCCGGGCCCGGCCGGTGCTCGTCGGCGGCCTGCTCGCCGGCCCGGACCAGGACGACCGGACGGGTGGCGTGGGCGATGACGGACAGGCCGACCGAGCCGATCATGAAGCCGTTGATCCCGCCGAAGCCGCGTGAGCCCAGCACCAGCAGTTCCGCCGTGCGGGCTTCCTCCGTGAGGACGTCGGCCGGGTTTCCGTCCAGCTGGGCGGTGACCACCTCGACGTCCGGGTGGCACAGCCGTACGGTCTCCGCCGCCTCGCGCGGAATCCGCCCGGTCCAGTCCTGCCAGCTCTCGGCGCCGAGCAGCGCTGCTTCGGCCAGGGGCTCCGGCGCGGGCCCCCACACGTTCAGGATCCGCAGCGGCAGGCCGCGCAGCCGTGCTTCGCGGGCCGCCCATGCGGCGGCGGCGCGGCTCTCGGGCGTGCCGTCGAGTCCGACGGTGACGGTTCGGGGCATCGGGTGTCCACCTCCGGGTCGGGATCCGGCTCGAGCGGTCCGGGTGCGGGAGCCGGCTCGAGGGATGCGCCTCCAGCCTGGTGGCGCGAGGCTGGGTGGGGTCAGGGGCCGCAGGTCCCTCGCCGGGGCCGACCGTCCCGGCCCTCCAGGGCCCGGAGCGGTGTGCCACCGGGACCGGGCAGGGCGTGCGGCGGTGCGGCCGAACGGCCCACCGGAGGGCCGGGCGGCCCCTGTGCGGCCCGCTTGCGTCCGGCCCACGCTGGAGGCGCAAGGACCGCCCGCCGAGGACCCGAGGACCCACGGAGTCACCATGTACGGCACGCCGCACATCGTCAGCGATGTCATGACCCACACGGTCGCCGCCGTCGGCCGGCGGGCGCCTTTCAAGGAGATCGTGGAGCTGATGCAGGACTGGCAGGTCAGCGCCCTGCCGGTGCTGGAGGGCGAGGGCCGGGTGGTCGGTGTGGTGTCCGAGGCGGACCTGCTGCCCAAGGAGGAGCTGCGGGACGGCCCGGCCGACGGGTATCTGCGGCTGCGCCGCCCCGCCGACCTGGCGAAGGCCGAGGGGCTGACGGCGGGGGACCTGATGTCGTCGCCGGCGGTCACCGTGCCGGCGGACGCCACCCTGGCCGAGGCGGCCCGGACCATGGCCCGCAGCAGGGTGAAGCGGCTGCCGGTGGTCGACGGAGTGGGCGTGTTGCAGGGCGTGGTGAGCCGGGCGGACCTGCTCAAGGTCTTTCTGCGCGAGGACGAGGACATCGCCGAGGAGGTCCGGCGGGAGGTGGTGTCCTACCTCTTCCCGCTGCCGGGCTCGGCCGTCCGGGTCGAGGTGGCGGACGGGGTCGTGACCCTCGTCGGCCGGATCCGCGACCGGTCCCTGGTCCCGGTCGCCGCCCGGCTGATCCGGGCCGTCGAGGGCGTGGTCGATGTGACGTTCGACCTCGCACGCGACCATCATGAAGGAGCAGGGCCGGTCGGCCCTGGTCCGTCCGGGGCCGCGGAGGGATGATCGGCGTCGTGGGACCGCCCGCAGCCGCTCCCTTCCCCCCGGGGAACGAGAGGTCGCCATGACCGAGATGCGCACCTTCACCGAGGAGCACCCGATCCGGGTGTTGTTGCTGGACGACCACGAGGTCGTCCGGCGCGGTCTGGCGGACCTGCTCGACGCGGAGGCGGACATCACGGTGGTCGGGGAGGCCGACACCGCGGAGCATGCGCTGGCCCGGGGCCCCGCCCTGCGCCCGCACGTCGCGGTGCTCGACGTACGGCTGCCGGACGGCGACGGCATCACGGTCTGCCGGGAGCTGCGCGACCGGCTGCCGGAGCTGGCGTGTCTGATGCTGACCTCGTTCGACGACGAGGACGCCCTGCTGGACTCCATCATGGCGGGGGCGTCCGGGTACGTCCTGAAGCAGATCAAGGGTTCGGACCTGGTGGCGGCGGTACGGACCGTCGCGTCCGGGCAGTCGATGCTCGACCCGGCGACGACGGCCCGGCTGATGCGCTCGCTGCGGTCCGAGCCCGGTGACGACCCGGCCCTGCCGCCCGAGCTGGCGAGCCTGTCGCCGCGGGAGCGGGACATCCTGGTCCTCATCGGCGACGGTCTGACCAACCGGGAGATCGGCAAGCGGCTGTATCTGTCGGAGAAGACCGTGAAGAACCACATCTCGCGGCTGCTGGCCAAGCTGGGGGTGCAGCGCCGGGTCCAGGCGGCGGTGCTCGCCTCCCATGTGGAGCCGCAGGGATCGCCGGACCATCCCGCTCGGTAGGCGGCGCGGCGGGGGAAGCGCCCCGCCCGCCCCAGGGAGGTGTCATGACGCAGGAGACCGTGCAGCCCCGTACCAACCCGTCGCGGTGCGGTGCCCCGTTGCCGACCCGCCGGAGCGGCGCCCGTCATGCGCCCACCGGGCGGCGGCGCGCCCGCGGCTCCAAGGACGACTGGGTCCTGCTGCCCGGGGGTGTGTGGCGGCGGGTGGAGACGATCCGGGTCCGCAGCCTGTTCGGCTGACCGGCCGGTCGTCAGATGGCGTACGGCCAGACGGTGAGCATGTAGGCGCCGTACCAGCAGCCGAACAGGGATCCGCCGCCCACGGCGAGGGCGACGGTGCGGGTGCGGGCCCGGGCGAGGGCGCGGGCGAGGGGGACGAGGAAGAGCACGGCGGGGAGCACCAGGCGCAGCTTGGAGTGGTAGAAGCTGCTCTCCCCGAGGGTGAGCACCAGGATGCCGGTGCCGTAGCAGAGCAGGGGCGGCCAGGTGGTCCGGCGCCAGGTGACGCCGGTGGCGTCGACGAGGGCGAGCAGCAGGACCGCGGTGCTGACCGGGACCCATCCGTCGCCGTGCGCCAGTGTCTCGCCGAGGAAGTGGAGAAAGGAACTGCCGTTGTCCCAGCGGGTGTTCCAGCCGGCCTTCTCGATGACGAACCAGGCGTCCGGCCGGCCCGCCCGCCGGCCCACCCACCACAGGTAGGCGGGGGTGCCGAGGCAGGCGAGCGCGACGGCCGTGAGGGGGCGCCAGGCGGGCCGGCGGGTCCGGGCCAGGGACAGGGCGACGGCGACGGCGAGCGCGGCCACGGCCGCCACCCCGGCCGGCCGCGTCAGACCCGCCAGCAGGCCCGCGGCACCGGCGGTGAGCCATGCCTCGCGCCGGGCGGCCAGCAGGGTGCCGGCGGACAGGGCGAGGAACAGCGACTCGCTGTAGGCCATGACGAAGACGAGGGACATGGGCTGCGCCGCGGCCAGCAGCACGACGGCGATGGCGGCCGTACGCCGTCCGTACAGTTCGGTCAGCAGCAGGTCGACGGTGATCAGCGCGGCGACGAAGGCCAGGTTGGCGGCGACGATCGCGGCGGTGCCGAAGTCCAGGCGGGTGACGGTGTGGACGGCCCGGATCAGGAGCGGGAACAGCGGGAAGAACGCGAGGTTGTTGCCGGTCGGTTCGCCCGTGGGCGTGTGGCTGAGACCGCCGGGGTAGCCGTGTGCGGCGATCTGTGTGTACAGCCGGCCGTCCCAGGCGAGCAGCCGGTCACCGAGGCTGGGGCCGCCCGGCGGGATCATCACGGCGAGCACGACGAGATGCAGCAGCGTGGAGGCGCCGTAGACCGCGAGTGCGGGCCATGCCCGGCGGCGCACCGCCTTCCCGAACAAGCGACGCCGCACCTCGCTTCTCACCGCCTCGGGCCGTGGGACGATCTTGCTCCGATACTGCGCTTCATCTGCCTCTTCGGCGACTTCGACGCTCTCTCGGGCTGGCGTGCCGAGCGCCGCGGTACGACGCTGGGGTGAGGAACCTCGTCGGGAGGTGGCGCCGCGATGAACTGGCTGTTGCAGCTCAATCCCGAGGTGGCGCATCTGCTCGCGGCCTTCGCGGGCATCGCGCTGATCTGCCTGTACGCACTGCTGGTGGTGCTGGTCCGCAAGGTCCAGGGGAAGCCGGTCAGCGGCCTGCCGCGGAAGGACCGCTAGGAAGGCACGGGCAGGGGGGCTAGGCAGAGGGGGTCAGCGGCAGGTCGTCGGTGAAGGCGTTCACGGGCTGGGCGATGGGCTGGGCCTGCCGGACGTCGAGGGCGGGCTGCGCGGTGCGGGTGCCGAGGGTGCCGCGGGGGTGCCAGGTGCCGGTGACCGCCAGCCAGGTGTCCGCGGGGGGTGCCTCGCCGCCGTACATGCGGATCTTGACGGTCTGCGAGTCCGCCGCGCAGCAGGTGAAGATGATCCGGGTGAGGTACCAGCCGTCGCCGTCCGGGTCCGGGGTGACGAAGCCCGTCAGCCGTACGGAGCGGTGGGCGATGGCATGGGTGCGGTCCTGCTGGACGCGCCGGGTGAAGTCCGTGAGCGTGAGCGGCACGGGTGAGGTCGAGGGCAGCGGTGCGAAGGCCGCCTTCTGCACGGTGACGGGCTTGTTGTTCGAGCGTGCCGCGGTGTACGCGCCGAGGGCGGGCGGGGCGTAGCAGAGCAGGCTCAGGGCCGGCAGGAACAGCAGCCAGGCGACGCGCGGGGTGCCGGAGTGGTCGTGGCCGTCGTGTGCGGGGTGGTGCTCGCCGGCCCGGCTCACCGCGGCGGCCAGGCCGAGCAGCAGCAGGACGGCACCGCCGGCGATCAGCGGGATGCGCAGTCCGGCCTTGACGTAGCGCAGGTAGGTGTCGGTCAGCAGGGTGGCGTGCAGCAGGCCAGCGCCGGTGAGGGTCAGGAGCAGGGCCTGGGCGGGGCGTCTCACAGCAGCGCCCCTCCGATCAGCACGCTCGCGGCGACGGCCACGACCGTGGTGGCCGTGGAGAAGCGCCAGGCGAAGGCGCGGCCGAAGGTGCCCGCCTGGAGGGCGATCAGCTTGAGGTCGACCATCGGGCCGACCACCAGGAACGCGAGCCGGGCGAGGGGCGAGAAGCCGGTGAGGGAGGCGGCGACGAACGCGTCCGCCTCGGAGCAGACGGCCAGCAGCACGGCGAGGGCGGCCAGGAAGAGCACGGACAGCCAGGGCGAGCCGGAGAAGGCGTCGAGGACGGAGCGCGGCACGGCGACGTTGAAGGTGGCGGCGGCCATGGCGCCGAGCACGAGGAAGCCGCCGGCGTGCAGGAAGTCGTGCTGGAAGCCGAGCCGGAACTCGGTCCGGCGGCTGTGGCCGGGCCGGTGCCCGGTGTGGTGGTGCCGCAGCAGGGGCCGTAGCCACTTCTCGTTGCCGAGCCAGAGCCACAGCCAGCCCATGACGGCGGCGGTGGCGAGCGAGGCGAGCAGCCGGGCGGCGACCATGGCGGGGTTGCCGGGGAAGGCGACGGCGGTGGCGGTGAGCACGACCGGGTTGACGGCGGGCGCGGAGAGCAGGAAGGCGAAGGCGGCGGCGGGCGTGACGCCCCGGCGGATCAGGCTGTGGGCGACGGGTACGGAGGCGCACTCGCAGCCCGGCAGGACCGCGCCCGCGACCCCGGCGACGGGCACGGCGAGGGCGGCCCGCTTCGGCAGTACCCGGGTGAACAGGCCGGCCGGCACGAAGGCGTTGATGGCCCCGGACAGGGCGGTGCCGAGCAGCAGGAAGGGCAGCGCCTGGACGGTGATGGCGAGGCAGACGGTGCGCCAGGCCTGGACGGCCGGCTGGTGCAGCCACTGGGTGCCGGCGAGGAGCGGGACGGCCGCGGCGGCCGCCGTGCACGCGAGCGCGGCGCCGAGCGGCCGGGGCCGGATGCGGCGCCCGGGCCGGGCGACGGGGACGACCGCCACACCCTCGACCACATCAACCATTTCATCCGTTTTTTGCATTTTCACTCCGGATGTCGGTGTCTGGCCGACGATAAGCGAGGAGCCGGGCCCGGCCGCGCGTACACGCCGCCACCGGAACAACCCATGGACGGCAAAGCGCCCCAACGGTGGCTCTTCTCACAAAACGGCCGAACACCGGGCCGGAGTGACCCGCGCCATGCCACCGGGACCGTCCGATGGCTACGTTCGTGACCCATGCCCAGCACGCCGCACCGCTCCCCCGCCACCGCACGCACGCTCCTCGCCTCGCTGGCGGTCCTCGTCTCCGCGATGGCCCTGCGCCCCGCCCCCGCTGCCGCCGCCGCGGCGCCCGCACCGGCCCCGGCGCCGCACGCCACGGCCGCGGTGCTCGACCTGGACGGCACCGGCAGCGCACCCGTCGTCCACGGCACGGACGAGGCGTACGACACCGCCAGCATCGTCAAGGTCGACATCCTCGCCACCCTGCTGCTCCAGGCGCAGGACGCGGGACGGCAGCTCACCGCCGCGGAGCGGGGGCACGCCGAGCCGATGATCGAGCGCAGCGACAACACGGCCGCGAACGCCCTGTGGCAGGAGATCGGCCGGGCACCCGGTCTCGCGGCGGCCAACAAGCGCCTCGGGCTGACCTCGACCACCGGCGACCCGGACGCCAGGTGGGGGCTGACCCGGACGACCGCGACGGACCAGATCCGACTGCTGCGGGCCGTGTTCGCCGACGGACGGACACAGGGCGGCGGCTCCCCCGTGCTGAACGCGGACTCCCGGGCGTATCTGCGCAGCCTCATGGGCCGCGTCATCCCCGAGCAGACCTGGGGAGTCCCGGCGGCCGGCGGCCCGGGCTCGCCGCGCCTGCTGAAGAACGGCTGGCTCCGGCGCACCACCACCGGCCTGTGGGACGTCAACAGCATCGGCCAGGTCACCGTGCGCGGGCACCGGTATCTCGTCGCCGTCCTGTCGAACGGCAGCGCCTCCATGAGCGACGGCGTCACCCTGGTCGAGCGCACGGCACGGCAGGCCACGGCCTGAGCGGCCACACCCTTCGCCACGGGCCGCAAACCGCCTCCGGGGCCCTGTGACGCGCCTGTGACAATCGACGGACAGTCCCATGAAATCCGGCACCCACTCTGATGAAACAGGGCAAATCGCCCGAACGGTCAGAGACCGCCGGAGGACATCCCATGAGCGCCACCCTCGCCCCCTCGCACCCCGCAGCCCCCGCCACCGCGCTGGCTCCGCGCGAGCGGGAGACGCTCCGGCACATCGCCGCCGGCCGCACCTATCTCCAGACCGCCCGCCACATGGGACTGTCCACGCACACGGTGGACGCCTACCTGCGCCGCATCCGGGCCAAGCTCAACATCGGCAGCACCGCCGAGCTGACCCGGGTCGCCATCGCGCTGGGACTGTGACCCCGGGCCCGGGCCCGCACGACCGGTCCGGCGGCCGCTGACGACCCTGCACCTGCGCCGCCTGCTGCGGCGCAGGTGACCCGCTGCGGGGTGGTTCAGCCGACGGTGAGGGAGAACGGTCCGGCCAAGGCGGTGTAGCCGTCGTTAGCGAGGTAGTACACGTCGTAGGTGCCCGGGCCGCTCAGCTTGCCCGTGGAGAAGGTCAGGGCACCGCTGGCGTTCGGGGCGTACGCCCAGGTCAGCGAGGACTGCTTGCCCGGCACGGCGCCCGCCGGGTAGATGCCGACCCAGTTCTTGGCGTTGGCCTGCGCGGCTGACGGCAGGGTGTAGCGGACGGTGGCGTTGCCGCCGTCCGCTACCGCGTTCAGAGTGCCGGTGAGCGTCGGTGCCGTCGCGGTGGACGGCGCGAAGGCGGCGTTGAGCGGGGTCGCGTAGGTGTCGTTGGCGGTGAGGCCGGGCAGGCCGAGGGCCGACTCGATGGTGCGGGCGATGCCGTAGTGGTCGTAGTGCACGGGGCTGCTGGTGCCGGCCGGGACGGTGCCCTGGGAGCCGAGGACCATGGTGGCCACGTGGTTGTAGGCCTCGCTCTGGCTCTCGTCCCAGGTGAGGATGAGCAGCGAGCGCGACTGCGTCCAGGCCGGGGAGGCCAGCACCGGGTCGAGGGTCTGCTTCAGCCAGCCGTCCTGGGTCTTCAGGCTGGTGCTGCTGCCGTTCCCGGAGGCCTCGCCGTCGTAGTAGTCGTCGGCGGCTATCCAGGAGAAACTCGGGGTCGTCGAGGCCGACTTCAGGTCGGTGGTGAGCTGCGTGGTGTCGAACAGGTGGGCCGCGCAGCGGGTGGCGTCACCGCTGATGTCGGTGTAGTTGATGAAGGGCGCGTCGTCGGGCTCGTAGTAACTGTCGTAGGTGTTCTTGGTGTTGCAGGGCGTGCCCATGCCCTGCTCGTAGGCCTTCCAGGTCTTGCCGGCCGCCTCGAGGGTGTCGCCGAGGTTGCGCTGCGGGGAGTTGATGTTCGGGTAGTAGGTCGCGCCCTTGGCGTAGGTGTCGCCGCCCGCGATGGCGAGGTAGTTCTCGTCGCTCGGGTGGTAGACGCCGTGGTAGTCGGTCAGGGTGGCGCCCTGGGACATCAGGCTGTGCATGTACGGCGTGTCCGCGGGGTCGTTCATGACCTCGGCGTAGTCGGTGTTCTCCATCATGACCATGAACACGTGGTCGTAGCCCGGCACCTTGGAGACGGGCGGGGCGAGCGGGGCCGGTGCGGCGACCGGGGTGTCCAGGGTGAGGGAGAGGTTGTCGAGGTAGCCGGTCTCGTGGGAGGTGGACAGGAACTGCACCTCCACCTGGATGGAGCGGGTGCCGGCCGGGACCGCGCCGGTGGTGCTGCGCGCGAGGAACTTGGTGGCCAGGCCCCGGTCGCTCGCGGAGACGGTCGGCAGCTTGGCGGTGGCGCCGACCGGCCTGCCGGCGGCGTCGTGGAAGTGCAGGGAGACGGCGACATATCCGCCGTAGACGGTCCAGCCGCCGAGCCAGCCCGAGAGGTCGTAGTGCACGGTGCCGCCGTCGATGGCCGTGGCCGCCGAGGAGACGTCGACGGTCTGTGTCATGGCGCCGTCGCCGAAGTTGCCCGGGCCGAAGAAGGCCTTGCCGGGCGTGTTGCCGTCACTGGGCAGTCCGAAGGAGCCGACCGTGTAGCACATGGCGTTCGGGCCGCCCGCCTCGGTGGTCCAGCCGGGCACCGTGCCGGCCGCCGCCCAGTCGCCGGTGCAGTAGCCGCCGCTCTCGGCGTCGCCGTCGACGATCAGGTTGCCGCTGCTCACGGCCGCCTGGGCGGGGGCCGGAGCGGAGACGATCAGTGCGCCGAGCAGGGCGAGAAGCCCGCCGAGGGATCTCCAGCGCAGTCGCATACGTGTACCTCGTCCCGTTGGTGAGGGTGCCGTGAGATCCGGACCTCACGGCCTGGTTGTGCGCAACGAACGGGACATGAGTACTGGTCTTCACTGTCCAACGGAAGAACCATGACCAAACTTGACCAGACAAGTGAACGGCCGAGGCGAGAGGGGGCCGTCACCGCTTTTCGGTTGCCGCAGACGGGGCACGCGGTCCGGGTACGGCTTCCGAGCCCAAGGGGGCGCTGTCGCGATGACCGAGTACGAACGTTCCCGCACGATGCCCGCCCAGCCCGAGCACGTCTTCGACCAGGCGGCCAACACCGACCAGCTCGACGCCTGGCTCCCCGACGCCCTGCACGTCGACGTCGAGGAGCCACCCGCCGTCACCGTGCACGAGGACCGCTCGGGCACGGACCGGCCCGCGCTGCTGCGCGCCCGGCCGGAGCAGATGCGGCTGGAGTGGGGCACCCGCGAACAGGGCGCCTACGCCGGCTGGCTCCAGGTCGCCGGCATCGGCAGCGGCGCCAGCGAGGTGACGGTCCATCTGTCCTTCTTCGACGACCGCCACGACCCGGGCGAGAACGCGGTCGCCGGCGCCCTCGAGGACAGCCTGCGGCGGCTGGAGGAGCAGGTGCGGCTGCGCGTCGACAACACGGCCGGCTGAGGGCACCGAGGGGCTCAGACGCTGGTCAGCACCTGCGGCGACAGCTGTTTGACCACGGTGTTCGTCCAGCGGATCTGGCGGAGCGGCTGGGGACCCGGGCGAGGGGTCCTCGGGCTGCTTGGACACCGGGTCCCAGTCCCGGATGGTGGCCCCGTTGGCCGCCCGGCCGGCCCGGTCGTCGGCGGGAAGGCGACCCGCGGGGGTGTCCCCATAGGGAAGTGGCGGACGGTACGCCCGGTCCCGGTGTAGCGGCAGGACCGTCCGGCGCTGCACCGCTGCCAGGCGGCGAACGCGGACCCGGGGTAGAGGGGCAGATCCCGTGGCCCCGCGACCAGGCCACCGACACTCTGGGCCGGCAGACACCGCCATGCGCGTACTGCGGGCCCGAGTTTCTCGTCGGAAAAATCTCGGACAGATGCAGCTAGTCAGCCTCGATAATGTCCCCGACGGCACAGACAAAACCCTTCACCAGTGCATGCGGGGGTTTACCGACTTGACCCGCGGCAGCAAAACTGCCATCCCGCGGGAAAATGACGGCCTCGGCGGCAGCCACCCCCTCGCGAACAATCCTTACATGATCGCCGGGTTTGAAATCCCCATCGATCGGGTCAACATAAACCGCGCTGTCCCCCCGCGCGAAGACGAAGACATCCGTGACCTTGGCCCGGTTCATCCGTCGGCCCTCCACTAGTAGTAACCCCGTTTCTTCATGGTGGCGACCTCTGCCTCCAGCTCACTGATTTCATCTTCGGTGAGCGCGTACTTCTCGGGATTCGCGAGCAGTCCTTCTCTCGCTTCTATCTCACATTCAAAAACGTCACCTCTGCCATCCATCTGCTGTTTCGAATGGATCATCTCTTCCCCGATCGTCCGGGGGTCGAATTTGTGGGAATCGCGAACAAGGATCGTATCACCCAAGGTGACGGCATAATAAGATTCAGGGTCTCCACCTTCCCGGCTGGCGACCCATTCGAAATACGCATCCGCTTCTTCACCGGATATGACGGCGATGTCATTCGCTTCCGCCTCCGCGTAGAGTCCCTCTATCGCCTCCTGCTTCTCGGGGCTCAGACCGATCGGCGGACCCTGGTCGCCAAAGATGTCCTTCCGGAACATACCCGGAGTGTCGGCGTCTGCTTCGGGTTCCGGCTCCGGCTCACCCTCCGGGGCGTCCCATGGGTCGGGAGCCTCGTCGCTGGAAACGTCTCTCGCGGATCCATCGCCGGACTCGGGAGTTTCGGACAGGCCTTCCACCTGCTCCGAGGGGATGGCATCCGGCGCCTCGGCCGGCTCCTCTACCGCTGGCGCCTCGGCGGAAGCGTCAGCGCCTTCAGCCTCCTCGTCGCCGGAATCCTCGGCAACCGCCGGTTCCGGAGCCTCTTCCGACTGCTCGTGTTCGGCTTCGTGAGCTTCTGCCGGGCCGGTTTCGGAGTCTGCGCCCTCGGCAGTTGCAGGTTCCACGGCGTCAGCGCCGGGTGGACAAGGCTCCCCTTCAGAGCTGCCGGTCTTCTCCGGTGCACTGCTGGTGTCCTCCGTGGCCGCCGGTTCCGGAGCCTCATCCGCCTGATCGGCATCCGGGACGTGCGCGTCCGTGGGTGCCGGTCCTTCTGCCGGGTCTGTGTGGGGCTCCGCGTCCGCCGCCTGCTCCGGCTCAGGGGCGTCGACAGACGCGGGAGGCAGGCGCTCCTGGGGTGGCGGGGGCTGCTCGGGCCGGCGGTCGTTCATGATCGACATTCTGGCATTGCCACGTCAACAACTCTCAAACGAAATGCGCGCGAAGAGCCTCCCCCGGGTTGGGCGGGGGAGGCTCTGTGGGGTGGATCAGTAGGTGGAGCCGAAGGAGCGGGTCGAGTAGGCGCACTCGGTGTAGATGTAGCCGTACCGGAGTTTGGCGGTGTCCGAGGCCGGGGTCGTGGAGCTGCTGCTGTGGGACTTGTGCACGAAGTAGGTGGTGCCCGGGGGCAGGCTGATCGTGCGCTGCGGGTAGTCCTTGCCGCCGTTGCACGGCTTGAAGCCGGTCAGGAGTGTCTCGGCGAGCAGGTACGCCTTGCAGTCGCCGCAGGCCTTGAGGGTGAAGCTGCCGGTGACGGGGCCGGCGTAGAGGACGGTGATGTCGTCCGGGCTGTCGTTCTTGACGGTGACGGAGATGCCGCCGCCGGAGGCGGTGGTGGGGAGCTTGCCGCCGGCCGCAGGGAGCGTCTGGGCGACCTCGGCGGCTATCGCGACCTTCTTGGCGCGGTCCCGGTTGCGGTCGTTCTTGTTGTCGTCGACGAACTGCTCCATGGTCTTCTGCGCCGCCGCGAAGTCCTTGTCCTTGTACTGCTCGACACCGCACGCGTACTCCCCCGAGTTACCGCTGCGGTCCGCGCGGTCGGCGGCCTTCGCCAGGCTGCCGCCCGTGTCGTCGGCCGACTTCGCCAGGTCGGCGATGCTGGTGTTGAGGGTGCGCAGCCGGTCCACGGCCGCGCACGCTCCGGAGCCGCCGACGTCCTTGGCCGCCTTCGTCACCGCCGCGTCCACGGCGGGCGCCACCTGGGTGGCCTGGCGGGATTTCGGGAAGGTGTTCAGCAGGTCGGTGTAGCGGGTGACCCAGTCCGCCGATCCGCCGGCGAGGCCCTCGGACCCGCACTCGTACAGCGAGGTGGCCAGCCGGTCGTCGGGCCAGGCCGCCAGCGATCCCAGCTGGGACTTGGGCAGGGTGTCGGGAAGCGTGCGCAGGTACTTCAGGGGTTCCACCGCGCCGCAGTAGTCCCGGTGGCTGTAGGCCGCGCCGACAGTCGTGTAGAAGGTGTGCAGCCGGTCGGGCACCTGCCGGGCGGCACGGGAGCCGGGGTGGTGGACGGCGATGTCCCGGTAGACGGTCAGCGCCTTGCGGTAGTCCGGCTCCGCGGTGGAGAACGACTGCCGGCCCGCGGCCGCGACCTGGCGGTCGGCCTGGTCCAGCCGGTCGAGGAGGGCCTGTTCCACGGCGTCGTCGTGGGCGCCCTGGTACCAGAGGGCGCCACCGGCCGGTACGGCGAGCAGCACCACGCCCAGCAGCAGCGCCAGCGGCGCTCTGCCCGGCCACACCAGCCGGGTACGCAGTGCGGAGACGGCACCGTGGACGGCGGCGAGCAGCAGCACCAGGCCGTAACCGACGAGCGCCGCCCCGGGGATCCCGTCGGCGTCCGCGGGCAGCGCGACGAACAGCAGCACGGCGGTCGCGGCCCAGCAGACGGCCGTGAGGAGCCGGCGCCGCAGCAGCGCGTAGCCGAGGCCGAGCCCGCTGAGGTTGAGCAGGGCGACCGCTGCGGCGCGCCACGGGTCTGCGGGCGCGGGCGGGGGACTCGCCGGCATCGGCGGCACCGGCGGCATCGACGGCGCACCGAACCCGGGGTATGAAGCGCCCTGGTCTGGATTGTTCTGATGTGCCCCACCCGGATAAGGGCCGTACGCATCCTCGGACATAGTGGCTCCCCCCACTCAACTCCCCCCGCACCACTGCGGAATGAGCAGTTTACGTGCGTTGACACAGGACCCGACAGAGGTTCGAACACCTGACGCCTACACGTTCCTTATTTGCCACATGCCCGGTTTGTCCGATTATTCTGGGCGGCCTTGCCGGAACCCGGACAAAGGAGGTCACTCGACATGCTCAGCGCACGGTGGTCCGCCCTCGCCGAGAGGATCGGACGGACCGACTGCGTCGGGGCCGCGCGCGCGACCGTGGCCGCCGGACTCACCTGGCAGATGTGTGCGACCCTGCTGCACTCCCCCGGCCCGTACCCGGGTGCCGTCGCCGCGCTGCTCACGGTCGAGGCGACGGTGGTGCGCACGGTCGCCGCCGCGGCCCGGTACGCCGCCGGCTGTCTGCTCGGTGTCCTGCTCGCGGTACCGGCCGCGCTGTATGTGCACCCGGGGATGGTGGGGCTGGCCCTGGTGGTGTTCGCCTCGGTGCTGCCGGTCCGGCACGGCTTCCTCGGTCACCACGGCCTCCATGTGCCGACCACCGCCCTGATCACCTTCGCCCTGGTCCGCGGCCGCCACCCCGGCGAGCTGGCCTCCCATCTCACGGAGATAGTGCTGGGCATCGCCTTCGGCCTGGCGTGCAGCGCGCTGCTGTTCCCGGCGGTGCGCGTGCGCTCCGCCGAGCGGGCCCTGGCGGAGCTGCGGCATCTGATCGCCCGGGACCTGGACGCGCTGGCCGACGCGGTCGTACGGCGTGAACCACCGCGGCAGGTGCTCGGCGCCGCCTGGGAACGCGACCTGGAGACCGCCCTGGACCGGGCCCGCGGAGCGGTGGACGAGGCGCACGAGAGCGTGCGCTGGAACGTCCGGCCGGCCGCCCGGCGCCGCCGCTGGCACCTGGACCACCGGGTGCTGCACACGCTGGGCGAAGTGGCAGAGCAGGCGACGGCGACGGGCCGGCTGCTGGACGGACACCGCCCGCACCCCGGCGGCCCCGCCGCCCCCTTCGTCCAGCGGTACGCGCGCCTGCTGCGGACGACCGCCCTGTGCGTCTACTCCTGCCGGGGCGGCGGCCGCCCGCATCCCGCGCTGCCCGCCGCACGGCACGCGCTGGCCCGGCTCGACGGACCGGCCCCCGGCCCCCACCCGGCCCCGCACACCCCCGCCACCGCCACCGCCACACCGGCTTCCGCCGACGAGCCCGGCACCACTCAGCCGCCCCCGGCCACCGGCTCCGGTAGCGATCCATCAGCCCTGGGCGCCGCGCTGGGGACCGATCCATCAGCCCGGGACGCTCACCCCCGCACCGAACCACCGGCCCGGGAGATCGGCCCCGGCGCAGGCCCCCCGGCCTCGGTGACCGATCCCCACCCCGACTCGCCTGCCCCGCACACCAACCCGGCGGCCCCCGACACCAGCGTCGGCGTCGACCCGCGCACCGGGTCCCTGGCCCCCGGCACCGATCCCCGCACCACCCCACCACCCCCCGGCGTCCCCGAGCGGCGCCTCCTCCGGCAGCTCGACGCGGCCCTCGCCTGCCTGGCCGCGCCCGCGCCCGCGGCCCGGGCCGCCCGGCCGCACCGCGTCCTCGCTCCCCTACGGCCCGCATCGCGACGATGACCTCTTCCCCCTCCACCGATCTCCAACACCAGCACCCCACCCCCACCGGCAAGGACACCGGGCGCCGGTCCGCCCGCTCCCGGGTCCTGCTGGCCTCCGCACCCGCGCTGCTGATGGCGGTGGTCGTCCTCGTCGACGTACTCACCCCGGACTGGCTGCATGTCGCGCCGGTGCTGGCCGCCGTACCCGTCCTGGCCGCCGTGCTGCTGCCGTGCCCGGCGACGGCGGCGCTCGCCGCTGCCGTGCTCGTGGTCACGCTGCTGCTCCAGCTGGACGCCGGGACGTGCGGCCGCCCGGACTCGGACGTCACCCTGGGCACACTGTTCGTCGTCGGACTCACCTCGCTCGGCGCGTGCGCGCTGCGGCGGCGCCGGGAACGGCAGCTCCGCCAGGTCCGCTCGGTCGCCGAGACCACACAGCGCGCCCTCATGCACCCGCTCCCCGGCCGGATCGGCTCGCTGGCCCTGTCCGGCTGCTATCTGCCGGCCGAGTCGGAGGCCCGGATCGGCGGCGACTTCTACGAGGCGCTGCGCACGCCGTACGGCACCCGGATCCTCCTCGGCGACGTACGCGGCAAGGGCCTGACGGCCGTCGGCGCCTCGGCGACCCTGCTCAGCGCCTTTCGTGAACTCGCCTACCAGGAGCCGGAGTTGACGCGCGTCGCGGCGCACCTGGACGAGCGGGCCCGACAGCAGATCGCGGCGCTGGACGGGACCCCGGACGGACGGGGCACGGACGGTGCGGGCGGCGCCCTGTTCACGGAGCGGTTCGCCACCGCGCTGCTGGTGGAGTTCCCGCCCGGCGAGACGGTGGCCCGCATCGTGCACTGCGGCCACCCCGAGCCGTATGTCGTACACGCCGGGCGGCCGCGCCTGGTACGGCCGGAGCAGCCGGGCGCGCCGCTCGGGCTCGGTGACCTCCTGGACGCGCGGCCGGTCGCGCAGACGGTGCCGTTCACGGCCGGCGACCGACTGGTGCTCTACACCGACGGTTTCATCGAGGCCCGCGACCGCCTCGGCCGGTTCTACGACCTGTCCGGGCGGGTGCGGGCGCACGCGGGCCGGCCGCCGGCGGCGATGGTGGCGGCCCTCCGCCGCGACCTGCTGCGCCATGTGCACGGCGATCTCGGGGACGACGCGGCCCTGGTGGCGGTGGAACGGCTGCCCTCCGGCGCCGACGCGCCGCGGGCCGGACACGCGTGAACCGGCCGACCTCGGCCAAGGCGGGCCCGCGGCGCCGCTCCGCCTGGAACCATGGAACGCCCGGCGAGGGAGGGAGACGCCCGTGGCGTGGACGACGGAGGAGTTCGGGGAGTCCCACGAGGGCATCGTCGGAGCCGTGCTGGCCGACGGCAGCGAGCCGAAGCCCGCGTACTTCGACGTCGGCAGCGGCGCCGAGATGTACCGGACCAGCGAGTGGTGGGCGTACAGCGGCCGGCTGGGCAAGCCACGGGCGGCCGCGATCCGGGCCGCGTGCAGTTGCGGCTGGCGCGGCCCGAGCGTGCCGGTGCCGTGGGCGGAGCTGGACGAGGACGGCCTGGACGACCTGGACCTCTCCGGTCCGCACCGGGACTGGCGGGAACACATCGGGGCGGTGGAGCGGCGCACGGTGCCGTTGCCGGAGGAACTGACCGAGCTGCTGGGCGTCCTGGAGGAAAGGCTGCTGGCGCTCGCCGACGACGCACCGGCCGCCGCGCTGCGGGCCGTGGCGGCGCTGGACCGGCTGACCGCCCGGGTCGGCCGGGAGGCGGCCTGCATGATCGAGGAGGACAGCGCGGGGCAGTGGGAGTCGCTGGGCAGGGCCCTCGGCATCGCCCCCGACCGGGCCCGCTCCCTGGTCACCCGCTATCTGCTGCTCCACTGAGCCGCGGCAAGCGCGAGCGGCCGACCGGGCTGGATGACACGCAACTCGGAAGGCGGCCGGGGGCTGCGTGGGACGCGAAGGGGGGCGGCCGGCGGGCGCATGGCCCGGCGGCCGCCCGCTGTCAGGGCGCCACGGCCCGGCCGGTCTGCGGGGAGATCCGGCCGGCGCACAGCCCGCGGGCCGCCAGCACCTGGGCGATGCGCGGCACCGCGGCGAGCGTGTTCGCGGGCCACTCGTGCATGAGGATGACCTGACCGTTGGTCAGCCGGCCGGCCGCCTGCACGATGGCGTCGGTGCTCGCGCCGTTCCAGTCCTGCGAGTCGACGTCCCAGATGACCTGGGTGAGGCCGTACTTGGCCGCGACCCCGTGCACGGTGGCGTTCGTCTCGCCGTAGGGCGGCCGGAACAGCACCGGTGTGCCGCCGCCGGCCGCCGCGATCGCCTGCTGGGTGCGGGCGATCTCGGAGTCGGTCTGCGCCTGGCTCAGCTGGGTCAGATGCGGGTGGGTGTAGCTGTGGTTGCCGATCCACATGCCCGCCGCGGCCTCGGCCCGGACCTGTGCCGGATAGGCGGCCGCGTACTGGCCCTCGTTGAACACGGTGGCCCGCAGTCCGTTCTGCCGGAGCGCGGCGAGCAGGGCCGGGGTATGGGCGTCGGACGGCCCGTCGTCGAAGGTGAGCCCGACATACCCGGAGCAGCCTGCGGCACGGGACGGTGTGGCGCCGAGCGTGAGGCTGCCGGTGATGCCCAGTGCGGCCACGGCGAGCGTCGCCACGAGGGGCCGGACGGCCCGGCCGGGTGAGCTGCGCATGGGTGCCACCTCCCCTCAGTTCACCGTGATGCTGGAGTTGCCGCTGCTGTGGTAGCCCTCGGTCGCCAGGATCATGTAGTTGAAGGTGCCGAGGTTCATGCCGTGCCGGGCCCAGGCGTCGAAGTGGTTGCCGGTGGTGATGGTTCCGCCGGTCCGCTTGGTCTGCCGCACGCTCCAGTACTGGTTGAACGTCCGGATGCCCTCGATCGACGGGGCGTTGACCCGGGTCGTCTCGTAGATGTCGTACGTGCCGCCGTCGCTGGTGACGGTGCCCTTGTAGGTGCCGGTGGGCCGGTAGGTGCCCCAGTTGTCGACGACGTAGTACTCCACCAGCGGGTTGGTCGTCCAGCCGTACAGGGAGAGGTAGCCGTTGCCGGACGGGTTGAAGCTGCCGTTGTAGTTGACGGTGCGGCGGCCGCCGGTGCTCCAGCCCTTGCCCGCGACGAAGTTGCCGCTGTTGCTCCACGAGGTGCTGTAGCTGCCTCCGGAGCCGAGACCCATCGAGACGGATCCGCCTCCGTCGGTCCAGAACGAGTAGTAGTAGCCGTTGTTGGTGCCGGTCTGGTTGGTGGTGATGACCGTGTCGGCCTGCGCGGTGCCGGGCAGCAGCAACGCTCCGACGGCGACCAGCACCATGGCGCACGCGCCTCGGATGAAGAGCACGAACCGTTCCACGACGCTTCCTTCCTCATCGCCCGCTGACGCCGATGAGTGTCTGAGCGGGCCGAACCACTGTCAACAGTTTCGGTTGATATTTCGAAACGTTCGTACCTGTGAACAGCAGCGGTGATGCGTCGAAAGCGTTCGGAGCGCGCGGCTCGCTGATCGACTTTCACCGGCTCCTGACGTCGAAAGTTTCGACGTGGTGACCGGTGTCCCCTGACCGGCCCAACGACCGCGCGTCCGAGGGGCGCGGTCGCCTGCGGGGTGTGACCGTGGTGGGAGGCATCCGCCGGTGCACCGGAGTCGAGGAGGCGGGATGGAGTCGATGAGCGCGGTCGCCGACGCCGTGCTGTACGAGGGGTACCTGCTGTATCCCTATCGCCGTTCCTCCGCGAAGAACCGGGTCCGCTGGCAGTTCGGGGTGCTGCTGCCCCGGGACTGGGTGGAGCGGGACGGGCCGGTCGCGCCCGGCATCTCCGGCTCCGCGGACTCCTGGTACCAGCAGACCGAGTGCCTGCTGCGGGTACGGCGCCCGGACGCGGCCGTGCGGGTGCGGGTGCGCTATCTCCAGCTCCAGCACAAGCAGGTGGAGGCGGCCGACGGCGCGGGCGGACACCGGCCGGTCGAGTCGTTGCGGGCGGAGGACGGCACCCGTCATCTGTCCTTCGAGGAGGCCGTGGAGCGGGAGGCCGAGGTCACGCTGGCTCCGGCGGACCTGCTGCGCGGGGCGCACACCGTCTGTGTGAACGCGCCCGCCGGGGCGGACTGCGAGCCGCTGCCGGCCGGGGCGGGCCGCACGGTCCGGCGGCGGCAGGAGGTACGGGCGGCCCTGACGGTCGCCGCCGAACCACTCTCCGCCGAACCGCTCTCCGCCCAACCGCCCGCCGCCGAACCGCTCGACCGGCCGGAGCTGTACCGGCTGCGGGTGCGGATCGAGAACACCGGCGCCGCCCCGGATCCGCACGCGCCGCGGGGCGCGGTGCTGGAGCGGGCGCTGATCGCCACGCACACCCTGCTCGGCGGCGACGGCGTGGAGTTCGTCTCCCTGATCGATCCGCCGGCCGCGCTGCGCGAGGCGGCAGGGGGCTGCCGTAACGCGTTCACGTTCCCGGTGCTGGGCGGCGCACCCGGCGCCCACGCCGGCGCCGGCGCCGACGGGGCGACCGCACCCGTCATGCTGTCCGCCCCCATCATCCTGCCGGACCACCCCCAGGTGGCGCCGGAGAGCCCCGGCGACCTGCACGACGCGGCGGAGATCGACGAGATTCTCACGCTGCGCACGATGCTGCTGACCGACGAGGAGAAAGCGGAGGCCCGGGCCACCGATCCACGGGCCGCGCAGATCCTCGACCGGGTCGACACCATGCCGGACGAGGTGTTCGCCCGCCTGCACGGCGCCATCCGCTCCCTGGCCCCGGCCGGGGCGCCGGCCCGCCCGCAGCGGCCCGCCTGGTGGCAGGAGGGCGGTGACGACGGGCTGTCCCCGACGACCGACACCGTCCTCGTGGCCGGGGTCGCCGTGGGCGCGGGCAGCCCGGTGCGGCTGCGTCCCCGGCTGCGCGGCGCCGACGCGCAGGACATGTTCCTGGACGGGCGCACCGCCCGGGTCGCCGCCGTCTTCCACGACGTCGACGGCGGGGTCAGGTTGGCCGTCACGGTCGACGACGATCCGGCCGCCGAACTGCACGACTGGTACGGCCGGTTCCACTACTTCCGGCCCGACGAGGTCGAACCCCTCGTTCCCACGGGCCCGCCGGTGTCCCCCGGCCCGGCCCACGACCGACTGCGACGGAGGCCGCAGACATGAGCACACGGAGCGGTACCACCGAAGCCCCCGGCGAGTCCGGCCGGGCCGAAGCGCACGACGGCTTCGAGGAGATCACCATCCTCTGGATCTCGGAGGGCATGAGCTGCGACGGCGACACCGTGTCGCTGACCGCGGCGGGCCAGCCGTCCATCGAGGACGTGGTGCTGGGTCTCATCCCGGGTCTGCCGAAGGTGAACCTGGTCAACAAGGTGCTGTCGCCGAGCCTGGGCGGCGAGGACTTCCTCGCCCCGTACCGGGCGGCGGCGCGCGGCGAGCTTGCGCCGTTCATCCTGGTGATCGAGGGTTCGATCCCGAACCAGCGGATCATCGAGGGGGACGGCTACTGGACGTCGTTCGGCAACGACCCCGACACCGGTCAGCCGCAGACCCTGAACCAGTGGATCGACGACCTCGCGCCCAAGGCCTGGGCGGTGGTGGCCGCCGGGACCTGTGCCACGTTCGGCGGCATTCACGCCATGGCCGGCAACCCGACCGGCTGCATGGGCCTCGCGGACTACCTGGGCTGGGACTTCACGGCGCGGTCCGGGCTGCCGATCGTCAACGTGCCGGGCTGCCCGATCCAGCCGGAGAACTTCATGGAGACCCTGGTCTGGGTGCTCCAGCACGCCGCCGGCACCGCTCCCCCGCCACCGCTGGACCACATGCTGCGCCCCCAGTGGCTGTTCGGGAAGACCGTGCACGAGGGCTGCGACCGGGCCGCCTACTACGAGCAGGGCGACTTCGGGAAGGACTACAACTCCCCCAAGTGCCAGGTGCGGGTGGGCTGCTGGGGCCCGGTCGTCAACTGCAACGTCCCCAAGCGGGGCTGGATGGCCGGCATCGGCGGCTGCCCCAATGTCGGCGGCATCTGCATCGGCTGCACGATGCCCAGCTTCCCGGACGCCTTCATGCCGTTCATGGACGAACCGCCGGGCGGCACCCTGTCGTCGGCGGTGATCCGGCCGTACGGGGCGGTCATCCGGCGGCTGCGCGGCCTGACCAACGACCTGGTGAACCACGAGCCCAGGTGGCGCCACAACAAGCGCAAGCTGACCAGTGGTTACGACCCCCACTGGCGCGCCTGACCGTCCCCCGGACCCCACCTCCACCCGCCCGACCCGAACAGCGAGGGGCAGCACCGCAGATGACCACCACCGAGTCCCGGGCCACGGGACGCAAGCCCGCCCAGATCGTCGACATGTCCTGGGATCCGATCACCCGGATCATCGGCAACCTGGGCATCTACACGAAGATCGACTTCGCCAACCGGGAGGTCGTGGAGTGCCACAGCACCTCGTCGCTGTTCCGCGGCTACTCGGTGTTCATGAGGGGCAAGGACCCGCGGGACGCCGGGTTCATCACCTCGCGGATCTGCGGCATCTGCGGTGACAACCACACCACCTGCTCCAACTACGCGCAGCAGATGGCCTACGGGGTCAAGCCGCCCAAGCTGGCCGAGCACATCACCAACCTCGGCGAGGCGGCGGAGTACATCTTCGACCACACGATCTTCCAGGACAACCTGGTGTTCGTGGACTTCTGCGAAGCGATGGTCAAGGCCACCAACCCCGGTGTGCTGGCCCGCGCCGAACGCACCGACGCACCGCGCGGGGACATCCACGGCTACCGCACCATCGCCGACATCATGAAGGCCTTCAACCCCTTCGAGGGCGAGGTCTACAAGGAGGCGCTGAAGGTCAGCCGGATCACCCGGGAGATGTTCTGCCTGATGGAGGGGCGGCATGTGCACCCCTCCACGCTGTACCCGGGCGGCGTCGGCACGATGCCGCAGCCGAGCACCTTCACCGACTACCTCAGCCGGCTCATGCGCGTCATCGACTTCATCAAGAAGGCGGTGGCGATGAACGACGACGTCTTCGACTTCTTCTACGAGGCCCTGCCGGGCTACGAGGAGGTCGGCAGACGCCGCATTCTGCTCGGCTGCTGGGGCGCCTTCCAGAACCCGGACGTGGTGGACTACCGCTACGCGACGATGAACGAGTGGGGCCGGGCGATGTATGTCACCCCGGGCATCATCGTCGACGGCAAGCTGGTCACCAACAACCTGATCGACATCAATCTCGGCCTGCGCATCATGCTGGGCAGCTCCTTCTACGAGGACTGGGTGAACGAGGAGCCGTTCGTCACCCACGACCCGCTCGGCAACCCCGTCGACATGCGCCACCCCTGGAACCAGACCACGGTCCCGGTGCCGCAGAAGCGGGAGTTCGAGGGCAACTACAGCTGGGTGATGAGCCCGCGCTGGTACCACCCGCAGACCGGCGAGCACCTCGCCCTGGACACCGGCGGCGGCCCGCTCGCCCGGCTCTGGTCGACGGCGCTGAGCGGCCTGGTCGACACGCCGTACGTCAAGGCGACCGGCGGCGCCGTCCGGATCACCCTGCCCAAGGGCGAGCGGCTGCCGGAGACCACCCTGGAGTGGCGCATCCCGAAGTGGAGCAACACCCTCGAACGGGACCGCGCCCGGCCGTACTTCATCGCCTACGCCGCCGCCATGGCCTTGCAGTTCCTGGAGGAGGCGATGGGCATGCTGAAGAGCGGCGACACGAAGGTGTACGAGAACTTCGAGGTGCCGGACGAGTCGATCGGCTGCGGCTTCCACGAGGCGGTCCGCGGTGTCCTCTCCCACCATCTGGTGATCAGGGACAAGAAGATCGCCAACTACCACCCGTACCCGCCCACCCCGTGGAACGCCAGCCCCCGTGACATCCACGGCACCCCCGGCCCGTACGAGGACGCCGTCCAGGGGCAGCCGATCTTCGAGGAGAACGGTCCCGACGACTTCAAGGGCGTCGACATCATGCGCACCGTGCGCAGCTTCGACCCCTGTCTGCCGTGCGGGGTCCACATGTACATGGGCAAGGGCAAGACGCTGACCACGGTCCACTCGCCGACATATGGAGCGAACCATGGCTGACCCGGCCGTGCGGCTGCCGGACCCGGCCGTGGAGGCACGGCTCGCCCGGCTCGACGAGGTGCTCGCCGGGCTGGAGGCGGCGCCCGGGCCCGCCCTGGAGGCGGTACGGCTGCTGACCGAGGTCTACGGCGAGGCGCTCGCCCGGGTGCTGGACCACGCGGACGGGCCGCTGACGGAGCGGCTCGCCGATGACGAGCTGCTCGGGCATCTGCTGGTCCTGCACGACATCCACCCCGAGCCGCCGGAGCGCCGGGCCGCCCGCGCGGTCGAGAAGCTGCGGCCCGCGGTGCGCGAGCGCGGCGGCGATCTGGAGTGGGCGGGCGTCGAAGGACAGGTGGCGCGGGTACGGCTGAGCAGCGGCGGCGGTTGCGGTTCCGGCTGCGGCAGCGGCGGCGGCTCCTCGGACGTCGCCGCGGCGGTCCGGGACGCGGTGCTGGCCGTCGCCCCGGAGCTGACCGAGGTGGAGACGGTGTCCGGCGCCGCCCGCCCGGCCGGTCCGGCGTTCGTGCCGCTGGACTCCCTGCTGGTCCGGGAGGCGCGGTGAGCGTGGACGGGGCGCTCGCCCGGGTCATCCGCTCCGCCGCCGACCGGGCGGCGGAGGCCGCCGCGGAGGTGTGTGAGCTGTGCGCCGCGCGGATGGCCGGGGAACACCCGCATCTGTACGACACCGGTGCCGCCGAGCTGCGGTGTGTGTGTCGCCCCTGCTCGGTGCTGTTCGCGGACGGCGCGGCGGGCGAGGGCCGGTACCGGCTGGTGCCCCGGCGGCGGCTGCGGCTGCCGCCCGTCGACACGGCGGTGCTCGGGGTCCCGGTGGGCCTGGTGTTCTTCGTGCCGGGCTCGGACGGCACGGTGACCGCGCAGGGGCCGAGCCCGGCCGGGGCCATGCGCTGGGAGGTGGACGCGGCGGCCTGGCGGCGGCTCGCCGCCGAGGTCCCGCAGCTGGCCGGGATGGCACCCGATGTGGAGGCGCTGCTGGTGAACACCGTGCGCGGCGCCGACGCACACTGGATCGTGCCGGTCGACGACTGCTACCGGATGATCGCCCTGGTCCGCCGGGAGTGGCGGGGCCTGTCCGGTGGCGGCCGGGTGTGGCCGGCCGTAGAACAGTTCTTCAGGGAACTGACCGAGCGGTCCTGAGGACCGGACCGGAAGGAGAACCGGTATGGGCAGCATCCGAGTGGGCCGACCCCAGGCGAAGCCCGACACCCCCACCCATGTGCGCGGACTGCACCAGGGGAACAAGGGCCCCTACCAGCACCAGACCGGACACCACGCGGACGGCACGTCCGACGCGCGCCGCTCCACCGGTGTGCACTGGAAGCGGCATGACGCGCTGGTGAAGGACATGCCGAACATCTCGCCGGGATGACCCGGCGGGACCGGCAGGACGTGACCCTCCAGGAGGTTTGCATGAGAAGAAGGACCAGGCGGGCCGGGATGTCCGGGCGTCAGCTGCTGGGCGCGCAGGCGGCGGTCGTCGGCGCCCTGTTCGCGGCCGTGTTCGTCAAGGAACTCCCGGGGATCGTGCGCGAGTTGCGTATCTACCGGATGACCGGTGGGCTGCGGGCCGCCCGCCGCTATCCCTGAGCCGGCCGTGCACGAACTGTCGATCGCGACCGCGATCGTGGAGCGGGCCGAGGAGATCGCCCGTGCGGACGGGTCGGGCCGGGTGTCCTCGGTGACCGTGCGGGTCGGCGAGCTGGCCGGGGTCGTGCCGGACGCGCTGCACTTCGCGTTCGAGGTGGCCCGGGACGGGACGGCGCTCGCCGGTGCCTGCCTCGTCGTGGAACAGGTGACCGCGCTGGCCTGGTGCGGCGGGTGCACCGAGGAGTTCCCGGTGGGCATGCCGCCGTTCTTCTGGTGCCCGCGCTGCGACCGGCCCTCGCAGGAGCTGCGCCGCGGGCGGGAGCTGGAGATCACCGAGGTGGCGCCGGCCCCGGCCCCGCGCTGACGGCGGGGCCGGGCTCCGGTCAGCAGATGCGGGGCAGCTGCTCCCCCAGCGGCAGGTCCACCACCCGGGTGCCGCCGAGGCCGGTGGCGACGACGACCATGCCCGGGTGGTCCGCGACGCACTCCCCGATGACGGCCGCTCCGGTGCCGTGGGGATGGGCGTGCATCGCGGCGAGGACGGCCTCGGCGTGCTCCGGGGGCACGAAGGCGACCAGCCGGCCCTCGTTGGCGACGTACAGCGGGTCCAGGCCGAGGAAGCCGCAGGCGTTCACGACCTCGTCCGGCACCGGGACGGCCCGCTCGTGGAGCCGGACGCCGGTGCCGGAGGCGCGGGCGATCTCGTTGAGGGAGGCGCCGAGCCCGCCCCGGGTCGGGTCGCGCAGCACATGGATGTCGGGGGTGACCGCGAGCATGGCGGCCACCAGCCCGGCCAGCGGCGCGGTGTCGGAGGCGATCTCGACGCCGAACTCCAGCCCTTCCCGCACGCTCATGATCGCCACACCGTGCAGTCCGATCGGGCCGCTGACGATGACGACGTCCCCGGGGCGGGCCCGCTGCGGGCGGATGTCGACGCCGTCCGGTACGAGGCCGACGCCGGCGGTGGTGACATAGACGCCGTCGCCGTGCCCGGACTCGACGACCTTGGTGTCGCCGGTGGCCACGGTGACGCCCGCGGCTTCCGCCGCCGTACCGATCGCCCGCGCGATCCGCTCGACGACGGCGAGTTCCACCCCCTCCTCCAGGACGAAGGCCGTGGAGAGATAGGCGGGCCGGGCTCCGCTCATGGCCAGGTCGTTGACGGTGCCGTTGACGGCGAGGTCGCCGAGGCTGCCGCCGGGGAAGAACAGCGGCCGTACGACATAGGAGTCGGTGGAGAAGGCCAGCCGGGCGCCGCCGAGGTCGAGCACGGCGGAGTCGGTGAGGGCGGCCAGGGTGGGGTTGCCGTAGGCGGGGGCGAAGACGTGCTCGACCAGTTCGGCGGAGAGGGCGCCGCCTCCGCCGTGGCCCATGACGACGACCGGCTGGTCGCGCAGCGGGGCGGGGCAGGTCCAGTTCGCGGGGTCGACGGCCGCTTCGGTGGCGAGGTCAGCCAACGGTGTTCATCTCCTCCTGCGGGATGCGGGATCCCTGAGGGGCCGGGGCGTTCATCCGGCGGTACAGGTAGTAGGCGGCGCAGGCGCCCTCGCTGGAGACCATGGTGGCGCCGAGCGGGGTACGCGGGGTGCAGGCCGTGCCGAAGGCCTCGCACGCGGTCGGCTTGATCAGCCCCTGGAGGACCTCGCCGGCCCGGCACACGGCGGGTTCCTCGGTGCGGATGCCGCTGACGTCGAAGCGGTGCTCGGCGTCGTAGGCCCGGTAGGCCTCGGACAGCCGCCAGCCGCTGGCCGGGATGGGGCCGATGCCGCGCCAGTTGCGGTCGGTGACCTCGAAGACCTCCTGGAGCATGCGCAGGGCCGCCGGGTTGCCCTGGTCGCGTACGGCCCGGGGGTAGGCGTTCTCCACCCGGTGCTCGCCGCGCTCCAGCTGGTGGACCGCGCGGCGGATGCCCTCGAGGATGTCCAGCGGCTCGAAGCCGGTCACCACGACGGGGACGCGGTGCCGCTCGGCCAGGTCCGGGTACTCGGTGGTGCCCATCACGCTGCACACGTGTCCGGCGGCGAGGAAGCCCTGCACCCGGCACTCGGGCGCCGTCATGATCGCGTCGATCGCCGGGGGGACCCGGACATGGGAGACCAGCAGGCTGAAGTTGCCGAGGCCGAGGCGGCGGGCCTGGTGGACGGCCATGGCGTTGGCGGGCGCGGTGGTCTCGAAGCCGATGGCGAAGAACACCACCTGCCGGTCGGGGTTCCTGCGGGCCAGATCGAGGGCGTCCAGCGGCGAGTACACCACCCGGACGTCACCGCCCTCGCCCTTGACCCGGTACAGGTCCCGGTCGGTGCCGGGCACCCGCAGCATGTCCCCGAAGGAGCAGAAGATCACCTCGGGGCGGGCGGCGATCTCCAGGGCCTTGTCGATGACCTCCAGCGGGGTGACGCACACCGGGCAGCCAGGCCCGTGGATCAACTCGACGTTCTCCGGCAGGAGTTGGTCGATGCCGTGCCGGATGATGGAGTGCGTCTGGCCGCCGCAGACCTCCATCAGGGCCCAGGGCCGGGTGGCCGTGGCGTGGATCTCGTCCAGCAGTCGCCGGGCGAGGGCGGGGTCCTGGAACTCGTCGATGTACTTCACGGGGCCTCACTCCCGCTCTCCTGCCGCGCCGCCTGCTCCCAGGCGTCACCGAACTCCTCTTCCAGCAGGCCCAGTTGCTCGAACAGCTCCAGGGAGGCACGGGCCGATTCCTCGTCCAGGCGCTGCAACGCGAAGCCGACGTGGACGATGACGTACTCCCCCACCCGGATGTCGGGCAGGTACTCCAGGCAGGCCTGTTTTCGTACGCCGCCGAAGTCGATCAGGCCGGTGAGGGGGTCGGCGCGGTGGTCGATGGACACGACCTTGCCGGGCACTGCCAGACACATGGGTCACTCCGTCTCGTGGTGGGTTGCCGTCCCCGCGACGATGAGCTGGCCGAGGGCCAGCCCGCCGTCGTTCGGGGGGACGTCGCGGTGGAGCAGGACCGTCAGGCCGTCGGCGGCCAGCAGGGCGGCGCACTCCTCCTCCAGCAGGGCGTTGGCGAAGACCCCGCCGGTGAGGGCCACCGTGGTGAGCCCGGTGGCGGCGCGGGCGCGGCGGCAGATCTCGGCGACGGCCCGGGCCACGCCCCGGTGGAAGCGGGCCGCGAGGACGGGGGCGGGGGTGCCGCGCCGCTGGTCGGCGAGGAGGGCCTCCAGCATCGGCGCGGGGCTGTACACCAGCTCCCCGCCGCCGGTGAAGCCGAAGGGGTAGGCCACCGCCTCCGCGTCCCGCGCCTCGGTCGCGGCCGCCTCCAGTTGCAGCGCGGCCTGCGCCTCGTAGCCCGCGCGGTGGCAGACGCCCACCAGGGAGGCCACCGCGTCGAAGAGGCGGCCCATGCTGGAGGTCGGCACACAGGCCAGCTGCCGCTCCAGCTGCCGTCTCAGGACGGCCGTCTCGGTGTCCGTGCAGGCCCGGACGCTGGGCAGCCACGGCTCCCAGGGCAGTCCGGCCGCCCACAGCCGGGCCAGGGCCAGCCGGCAGGGGTTGGCCACACCGGCGTCACCGCCCGGCAGCGGGGCGGGGGCCAGCCGGGCGAAGCGCCGGTAGCCGGTGTAGTCGGCGAGCAGGACCTCGCCGCCCCACACCGTGCCGTCGTCGCCGTAGCCGGTGCCGTCGAAGGCGACGCCGATCACCGGGCTGGTGCCGTCCAGGCCGTGCTCGGCCATGGCGGAGGCGACATGGGCGTGGTGGTGCTGGACCAGCCGCAGCGGCAGCCGCCCGGCGCGCCGCCGGGCCCACACGGTGGAGTGGTATCCGGGGTGGCGGTCGGCGGCGAGCAGCCGGGGGGCGACTCCGGTGAGGCCGCTCAGGTGCCGCTCGGCGCGCTCGGCCGCCGCCAGCGTCGCCAGGTCGGCCATGTCGCCGATGTGCGGCCCGAACCAGGCGTGTTCGCCCTCGCCCAGGCACAGCGCGTTCTTCAGGTCGCCGCCGACGGCGAGCACCGGCGGGACCGGGACCGGCAGCCGCACCGGGCGGGGGACATAACCGCGGGAGCGCCGCAGGACCTGTGCGGTGCCGTCGGGGCGGACCCGGAGCAGGGAGTCGTCGCAGGGCGAGGCGATCGGCCGGTCGTGGCTGAGCCAGGCGTCGGCCAGGCCGGCGAGCCGGGTCAGGGCCTCGGTGTCGTCGGTGACGATGGGTTCGCCGGAGCGGTTGCCGCTCGTCATGACCAGCACCCGGGGGCCGGGCGGATCGCCGGGCAGCCCGAACAGCAGGGTGTGCACGGGGGTGTAGGGCAGCATCACACCGATGTGCGGGCTGCCGGGGCACACCTGGCCGGCGAGCCGGAGGCCGTCCGCCGGGGTGTGTCCGCGCAGCAGCACGATGGGGCGCCGGGGGCCGGTCAGTTCGGCGCGTTCGGCGTCGGTGAGGAGCGCGATCCGCTCGGCGGTGGCGAGGTCGGCGCACATCACGGCGAAGGCCTTGCCGCCGCGTTCCTTGCGGGCCCGCAGGGTGGCGACGGCGCGGGCGTCGGTGGCGTCGCAGGCCAGGTGGTAGCCGCCGACGCCCTTGACGGCCACGATCCGCCCGGCGGCGAGCAGTGCCCGCGCCGAGGTCAGGGCCTCCGCGTCGCGGGCCGGGCGGATGCCGAGCCCGTCGGCGGGGACGAGGGTGAGGCGTGGTCCGCAGTCGGGGCAGGCGACGGGCTGGGCGTGGAAGCGCCGGTCGGCGGGATCGCCGTACTCGCGGGCGCAGGCGGGGCACAGGGGGAAGCCGGCCATGGTGGTGACGGCGCGGTCGTACGGCATCGCGGTGGCGATGGTGAAGCGGGGGCCGCAGTGGGTGCAGGTGATGAAGGGGTGCCGGTGCCGGCGGTCGCCCGGGTCGGCGAGTTCGCGCAGGCAGGCGGCGCAGGTCGCGGTGTCGGGCGGCAGCTGGGTGCGGCCGCCGGCCCGTTCGGTGGTGCGGATGGCGAAGGGGGCGGTGTCGCCGGTGGCGGGCAGCTCCTCGCCGGCGACGCCGGTCACGGTGGCGAGCGGCGGCGGCTGTTCGGCCAGGACGGTGCAGAACCGGTCGACCTCGCCGGCCGGTCCCTCTACCTCGAGGATGACGCCGTCGCCGGTGTTGCCGACGAATCCGGCCAGCCCGAGCTCTGCCGCCAGGCGGTGCACATACGGCCGGAAGCCGACGCCCTGCACGGTGCCGCGCACGGTGAGCCGGCGGCGGACCAGGCCGGTCGCGGGGGCCGTCATACGGCGGTGGCGGGTGTGCTGTGGTGGTGGCCGTGCGGGTGCGGGGCGAGGGGCGGACGGTGGGCCGGGGCGCCGTCCCGGGCGGCGAGGGCCCGGTCCAGCAGGGTGCCGACCCCGGAGCCGCTGCGGGCGCAGGTGCGGACGATCTCGACGCCCGGGTTGACCCGGTGCACGTTCGTCCGGAAGGCGGCCTCGTCGAAGCCGGCCGGCTCGGCGAGGTCGGTCTTGGTGACGACGACGAGATGGGCGGAGCCGAAGGCGGTGGGGTACTTCAGCGGCTTGTCCTCGCCCTCGGTGACCGCCATCAGCACGATCCGCAGGGTCTCGCCCAGGTCGTAGGCGGCCGGGCAGACGAGGTTGCCGACGTTCTCCACGAAGAGCACCCGGGTGCCGGGCGGCAGCCAGCCGTCCAGCCGGGCCCGGACCTGGCGGGCCTCCAGATGGCACAGCCCGTCGGTGAGCAGCTGCTGCACGGGTGCCCCGGAGCGGGCGAGCCGGACGGCGTCGTTCTCGGTCGCGAGGTCGGCGGTCAGCGCGGCGACCGGCAGGCCGCGCTCCACGGCGCGGGCCAGGACCCGGCCGAGGAGCTCGGTCTTCCCGCTGCCGGGGCTGGACAGCAGGTTGACGACGGCCACGCCCTGCCGGGCGAGGTCGCCGCGCAGGGTGGCGGCCAGGTCGTCGTTCTTCGCCAGGACGGCTTCTTTGACGGCCTGTTCCACGTCGGACCGGCACATGGGCGCAGCTCCTCGGATACGGCGGCGGGGTCCGGGCCGCCGGACGCGGCCCGGGTGCTCACCGATCTTCGGTGCCGTCGGCCGCGGGGACGGGCAGCGCAGCCGGGTGCGGGGGGCGGGATTCCATCGGGCGGCCCAACGGGGGCGGTGCTGCGGCCGGGTCGGCGAGCAGGGCCGGGACGAGGGTGTGCAGCGCGTCCACGGCCCGGTCGACGGCCTCGCGGACCGGTTCGCTCAGGCCCGGCAGGATGTCCTCGTCCCCGGCCGGCAGCACCGCGGGTTCGCAGGCCAGGACGAGGACCCGGGGCAGCGGTTCCTCGCCCAGGTGCGCCGCGAGTGCCAGCACCGTGGCCGGGTCCATGCCGTGGGCCTCGGGCACGACGGTGCCGTCGGGCGGCTCGGCCTCCAGGAGGGTGAGGGTGCCGGGGCGGTGGCCGCGCCGGGCGGTGTCGACCAGGACGGCGGTGGCACAGCCGGCCAACAGGGCGTAGGCGAGGTCCAGGCCGCGGATGCCGAAGTCGCGCACCTGGACGCCGGGCGGCAGCGGGCGGTGGTCGAGGGCGCGGATCACCTCGGGGCCGAAGGCGTCGTCCGCGAGGAAGATGTTGCCGACGCCCGCCACCAGCAGTTCCGCCGTCACCGGAGGGTCCCGGCCGGCGGGTCGAGCGGGCGCGGCGAGCCGGCCGGGGTCTTGCGGACGAAGGCCGAGCGCAGGGCGTGGTAGGGCGCCGCGGGGTCGAAGAAGATGGCGTGCATGCGGTCCAGTTCGGCCTGCCGGTACTCGGCGAGGGGCCGTTCCCGCTCGTCCGCGGCGCGCGCGGCCGCCTTGGCGGCGATCCTGCGGTCGAGGCCGGGGTCGGCGGCGAGGTCCGCCGCGAGCTGTTCGGCCGCGGCGGCGAAGTCCTGGGGGGCGGCCGGGACGATCCGGTCCACGAGCCCGAGCCGCGCGGCGGACGCGGCGCTGACCGGCAGGGCGTCGCCGGTCAGCCGCTCGGCGCACGCGGCGCCGGCGCGGCGCGGCAGGGTGTAGGTCCAGAACTCGGAGCCGTACAGGCCCATGCGCCGGTAGTGCGGGTTGAGGACGACGCCCGTACGGCACCACACCTCGTCGGCGGCGAGAGCGAGCATGGCGCCGCCGGCGGCGGCGTTGCCGCCGAGCGCGGCCACCACGAGCCGGTCGGTGGTGCGCAGCACCGCTTCGACCAGGTCGTCCATGGCGCACAGGTTGGTCCAGGACTCCCGGGCGGGGTCGGGGGCCGCCTCGATGACGTTGAGATGGATGCCGTTGGAGAAGAAGTCGCGGGCCGCGCCCAGCACCAGCACCCGGGTGGGGCGGGTGAGCGCGTGCCGGTAGGCGGCGAGCAGCCGGCGGCACTGGTCGGTGCTCATGGCGCCGCCGGGAAAGGAGAAGGTCAGCACGCCGACGTCACCGCGCTGCCGGTAGCGGATGTCGCTGAAGGTACGCCGGTCCGCGGGCAGTTCCAGCGGGACGGTGTCCTCCGGGAGGCTGAGGCCGGGTTCGAGGGCGGCCAGGACGCTGGCGGCGGGCCGGCGGAAGGGCGCGGGGTCGCCGGAGTTCCTGCGGGGCCGCAGTTCCGGGATCCACACGGCGCCGTCCCGGGTGGCGCGGCAGACCGCGCCCGCCCGCTGGGCCAGCAGCTCGCCGGGGCGGCCGCGCAGCCGGTCCTCGGGGTGGCCGCCGTGCAGGAACACCTCCCGGCCGAGGAGTTCGTCCAGGACGCCGGGCTGCGAGTCGGCGCCGCGGAGCTTGGCCAGGACGGTCCCGGTGTCGTCGTGCTCCCAGTCGATGCGCCGCCGCTCCTGCCGGAAGAGGTCCCGCCAGACGACGTCGATCGACTCGTCCGTCTGCGGGCGGGGCTTGTAGGAGCCTTCCGCGAAGCGCCGTACGGCCGTGTGGACGGCGGTCACGGCGGCGTCGGAGGCCTCGTTGCGGTACAGGTCGCTCTTGCCGACGGACGGCACGGGGAAGGGCTCCGCCGCCCAGACGGGGCCCGCGTCCATCGCCGCCTCGGCCTGGAGGACGGTCACGCCCCACTCCGCTGCCCGCCCCGCGATGGCCCAGTCCAGCGAGGACGGGCCGCGGTCGCCGGGCGGGCCGGGATGCACGATCAGGCAGGTGTGCTCCCGCCACACGTCCTCGGGCAGCGCCGTCTTGAGCATGGGCGCGACGACCAGCTCCGGCCGCAGTTCGCGTACGGCGGCCCGCACCGGCTCGGGGCCGTGGGTGGCGAGGACGACGTCGACATGGTGTCCCTCGTCGGACAGTTCGGCGTACAGGCGCTGGGAGAGGCTGTTGAACGCGCTGGCCACGAGCAGAATGTTCATGACATGGCATCGTCGTCCCCGCGGCGGGCTCCGGGAAGGACCGCCGCGGCGTTTCGTCCCCGCCCGTCAGGTCTCTTCCTCCATCCGGATCGCGTTGCGCAGGTCCTCGAAGGCCTGGCTGTGTTCGTCCTCGCGCATCTCCAGCAGGGCGCCGGCGATCGCGTCGAGCTTGCGCTGGATGGCGTGTTCGGCCCGCATCTCGGCGTTCTTCAGCAGCGCCAGCAGGAGCAGGGTGACCGCCGTCATGGACTCCCCGGCGAGCAGCAGCAGTTCCAGGCGCAGATGGGCGACGTGGGCCGCGGCGAAGAAGCCGACGAGCAGCAGGCAGAAGAGGAAGAAGACCGGGGAGCTGGTGAAGTTGGAGGCGTATTCGGCGAACTGTTCGAACCGGCCGCGGCGGTCGCCGCCGCGGTGCACGGGATTCTTGAAGGTCATGGCCGGGCCCTACCGTTCGGCGGGCGCAGGCGGCGTGTCGCCGGCCGTCTCCGCCCGGGCGTATACGGCGGCCTGCGCCGCGGCCCGGATCCGGTCCCGGGCCGCCCACCCCCGTGCCCCGGCACCGGCGGCATACTCGCCGCCGCCGGCCGTCGCGTCATCCGGTTGCGCACTCGTCGCCGCCTCCTGCCGCCGTCCGGCGGGGGCGGCCCTCGCGCTCAGCTCCGCAGTACCCAGCTGGGGTGGTACGACACCGCAGGCCCGGGCGCCGCTGGGCGGGCGGGCAGGGGTCCTCGACCGGAGGCCGGGTGACGGGTGGCGGGCTAGGCGGGCCGCCGGGCGGGCGGGCAGAGGTCATCGACCGGAGGCCGGGTGACGGGTGGCGGGCTAGGCGGGCCGCCGGGCGGGCGGGCAGAGGTCATCGACCGGAGGCCCGGTGACGGGTGGCAGGCTAGGCGGGCCGCCGGGCGGCCGTGCAGAGGTCATCGACCGGAGGCCCGGTGACGGGTGGCAGGCTAGGCGGGCCGCCGGGCGGGCATGCAGAGGCCCCGACCGGAGGCCCGGTGACGGGTGGCGGGCTAGGCGGGCCGCCGGGCGGGCGGGCAGAGGCCCCGACCGGAGGCCGGGTGACGGGTGACGGGCTAGGCGGGCCGCCGGGCGGGCATGCAGAGGCCCCGAC
>NZ_JBVIJC010000011.1:0-106079 GCF_055581605.1 Streptomyces sp. NPDC031418 | reverse complement strand
CGACCGGAGGCCCGGTGACGGGTGACGGGCTAGGCGGGCCGCCGGGCGGGCATGCAGAGGCCCCGACCGGAGGCCCGGTGACGGGTGACGGGCTAGGCGGGCCGCCGGGCGGGCATGCAGAGGCCCCGACCGGAGGCCCGGTGACGGGTGACGGGCTAGGCCGCCAGGGTGCGGTCGGGCCTGAGGCGGGCGAGGAGCTGGGCGTGGTGGAGGTCGGCCACGGGGGCGAGCAGGTCGGGGTGGCGGAGCAGGGCGGCGGCGCGCCGGTCGCCGTCGTCGGGGTCGAGCAGGCGGCGGAACTCGACCGGTGCCGCGGCGGTGTGCTCGCCCTCGGCGAGGGCGGCGACGGCCAGCGCGGCCAGTTCCGGATCGGTGAGCAGCCCCGCCGCCCAGCTGACCACGACCTCGTCCACCCAGGTGCGCCAGGCCCACTCCTCGGCCGCCTCGTCGACGGCGGCTTCCGCGCCGGTGATCCAGTCCAGGCGGACGGCGCCCCCGGGTCCGGCCAGGGTGACCAGGCCCGCGTCGATCTCGGTGGGATAGCGGAGCCATGCGGCGACCGTGACGGCCTGCCGGGCCTGCGCCTCGCACAGGGCCGAGGCCAGCGCGCCGCCGCTCGGCGGGTAGGCGAGGGTCAGCCAGCGCGTCGTCGCGGAGATGAGGGGGGACAGGTCAGTGAGCACAGCCGGGCCGTCCGAGGGGCGAGGGGAAGAGGGGCTCGACGCCACGGTAGCCCGGCGCGGGCCGTCACCGGGAGGGGGTGCGAACCAGGTCATATGTGGCTTCGCCCACGTCGTACCCGGCGGGCGCGGCGGACCGGCACACGCGTGTCACCCCCGGGCGCCGGGGAACCCGGAGCGGGCCACCGCACCCCCGGCCCCTGCCCAGGGGCCCGGGTGGCCGGACACCGCAGGAGGTTCCATGACGCCGGACGCCGCACACTACGACGAGCGGGGCGAGGTCCCGCTCGCCGGCTACGCCGTCCTCGCCACCGTGTTCACCGCGGGCACCGGCACCTTCGCGCTGCTCGCCCGGCGCCGGGGCGTGCGGCTGCCGCAGCAGGTCCCGCCGTGGGACGTCGTCCTGCTCGGCGTGGCGACGTACAAGGCGTCCCGGCTGCTGTCCCGCGACCGGGTCACGAGTTTTCTGCGGGCGCCGTTCACGCGCCGGGCCGGTGACGGCGAGGCGAACGAGGTCATGGACGAGCCGCGCGGCAGCGGGCTGCGGCGGGCCGTCGGCTCCCTGCTGACCTGCCCGTTCTGCACCTCCGCGTGGGCGGCCGGCGCGCTGGTCTGCTGCTACACCGCGGCACCCCGGTTCACGCGGCTGGTCAGCAGCGGTCTCGGCGCGGTCACCGTGGCGGACTGGCTCCAGTACGCGTGGACGTGGACGCAGAAGAGCGCGGAGCACTGAGAACGCGAGCACGGTACGGGGTACTCGGTGCGGGCCGGCCGGCTCGGGGGGCCGCATGCCGGCGCGACCTCATCGGGGACCTCACGACGAAGGGGGCCGGGTCCATGCGGCACGACGAGATGATCGGAAAGGTCCAGGCGCTCGCCCAGCTGCCCGACCGGGGCTCGGCCGAGCGGGCCGCGCACGCGGTCGTGGCCACCCTGTCGGAGCGGCTGCCGTCCGGTCTCGCCCGACATGTGGCGGCCCAGCTGCCGCCCGACATGGCGGCGGCGATGCGCGAGGCGGTGGACGCTGCCGCCGGGGCCGACTCGGGCACCGCGGCCGAGCGGTTCGGGCTGACCGCCTTCGCCGGCCGGATCGCGGTGCGGGCGGGCACCGACGAGGACACCGCGCTGCGGGACGCCGCCGCCGTCATGGAGGTGCTGGACGCCGCCCTGGCGCCGGAACTGACCGAGCGGATGGCGGGCGCGCTGCCCTCGGACATCCGCGCGCTGCTGCCGGTGGGCCGGGCGACCGAGGACAGCGAGGAGACCGCCTGAGCCGTGGGCGGCGGCGGCACGGACCGCCGCACCGGGAGCGGGGCTGAGCTGCTGCTTCCATGCGTGTGCACGCGCACATCGGGGGCAGCCGTAGCCGTGACGCCCCCCATCCCGAAAAGGTGCTCCATGGCCTTCTTCACCCTCTCCCGGCACCGGCCGCTGGACCTGCTGTCGGCGACCGATCTGGCAGCCGAGTACGACCGGCTGCTGGCGGAGAACGAGCAGTTGCAGCAGGCGGTGACCTCGCACGCGGTCATCGACCAGGCGATCGGGGCCATGGTGGTGCTCGGCCGGATCGCGCCGGAGGAGGCCTGGCGCGCGCTGCGGGACGTCTCCCAGCGCACCAACACCAAACTGCGTACGGTCGCCGAACACATCCTCGACTACGTCCAGGGCGGCCCGCTGCCCGAACCCGAGCGCCTCGAACTCGCCAAGGCCGTCGCGCGCTACCGGCGGTGTGCCGACGGCATCCAGTGACCGCGACGGTCAGTGACGGCCGATGCCGAAGCGGCGTCGGCGCCGAGGCCTGGCATGGTGGGAAGCCTGCGAGCGGGTCGGGCGGGAGGCCGGGGGCCGGGCGACCCATCGGTCCTCGACCAGGTCCAGCCCGAACAGCAGCAGGCTGAGGACGGGCAGCAGCAGAAACGCGACAATGATCACGGGAGGTGCTCCCTCCGGGGGGCGACACAACGCGAGTGCCCCATCCGCCCTCCACCACCCCCGCCCGGTGTGAAGGTCCTGTGCCCACCCCTGTGCCCTCGGCCTCCGAGGGGTCCGACGCGGGCGCGTTGCGGCGGGCGCCTCCGCGGACGTGCGCTTACGGTTCTCTAGACGTGACCGTCGGTGACGACACGGAGGCGGGAGGCGCGGTGGGCGATGGGCGGCGTCGGCGGACGGCCGATCCGGGTGGCGTTCCGCGCGCGGTGCTGGGCAGCCGGCCCGCGTACTCCGTACGGCTCGCGGTCTCCCCGCGTCCCGAGCCGAGCGCGCCGGTGGCCGAGCGGACGGTGCCGTGGCTGCGGATCGCGGCGGCCTACTCCTGGCGGCTCATCCTCGTCGGCGCGGTCGTCTACGGCGTCTTCAGCGTCCTCGGCAGCTTCCAGCTCATCGCCGTCGCCCTGTTCCTCGCGCTGGTCGTGACCTCGGTGCTGCGCCCGCTGACCGATCTGCTCGCCCGGGTGCTGCCCCGGCCACTGTCCGTTGCCGTGGCACTGGTGGGAAGCCTGCTGATCCTGCTGGGCCTGCTCGCGCTGGTGGGCAACGCGGTGGCCGTGGAGTCGCCCCGGCTGGTGGGCGAGTTCCGCGGCGGTGTGCAGCGGATCGAGGAGTGGCTGCAACGGCCGCCGTTCCGGCTCAGCCCCGGCCGGCTCACCGACCTGGAACGCCAGGTGACGAACTACGTCACCGCGCACCGCTCACGTCTGCTGAGCAGCGCGGTCAGCGGCCTCGGCCAGCTGGTGGAACTGATCACGGGCGCCGCGCTGGCCCTGTTCGCCTCGGTGTTCTTCATCCACTCGGGAGAGAACCTGTGGCGCTGGGCGCGCGACCAGTTGCTGCCGCCGGGTGCGCGTCCGGCCTGGGACCGGGGCGGGCGGGCGGCCTGGCAGACCTTCGCCGGATACACGCGCGGGATCATCATCATCGCCGGCACCAACGCGATCCTGGTCGGTGTCGTCCTGCTGGTGCTCCGCGTGCCGCTCGCCCTGCCTTTGACGCTGCTGGAGTTCTTCGCCGCGTTCGTGCCGCTGGTGGGCTCGCCGGTGGCGCTCGGGGTGGCCACGATCGTGGCGCTCGCCGGACGCGGCCCGCTCACCGCCGTCGGCGTCCTGGTGCTGATCGTGGTGATCGGCCAGTTGGAAGGGCATGTGCTGCACCCGCTGGTGATGAGCTGGGCGGTGCGACTGCATCCGCTGGTCGTCGCCGTCTCTGTGATCGCGGGCAGCATCGTGGGCGGGGTGATCGGCGCGGTGGTGGCGGTGCCGCTGGTCTCGGTGGTGTGGGCGGTGCTGCGGGCGCTGCGCGCGGTGCCGCCGCCCTGATCGAACAGGGGATCAGGTGTTATCAGGTGTTCCCCGGAGACCGGATCACGCGATAGCGGGCGTAGACGACTCCCGAGCCGAAGGTGCGGGTCTCCATGAGTTCGAGGTCCGCCCGGCGCTCACGCCGGGGAAAGAACGGAGTGCCGCCGCCGACCAGCACCGGGTGGATCCTGAGCCGGTACTCGTCGATCAGACCCGACCCGGCCGCCTCCGCGGCGAGAGTCGCGCCGCCGATCGCGATGTCGCCCTCCCCCGGCTCGGCTCGCAACCGCTCGATCTCCTCCGCCGGACCGCCGGACGCCAGCCGGGCGTTGCCCTGCACCGCCGACAGCGTGGTGGAGAACACCAGCTTCGGCAGCGGCTTCCACAGTGCGGCCCACTCGAGCCGTGAGTCGTCGAGCGACGGATCCTGGTCGGCGGTCTCCCAGTACAGCATCGTCTCGTACAGCCGCCGCCCGAGGAGGTGGACGCCGACCTGCCGGAGCTGGTCGGTGAAGAAGCGGAACAGCTCCTCGTCGGGCTCCGTCCAGTCGAAGCGGCCGTCCGGTCCGCTGATGTAGCCGTCGAGCGAGACACCCATCGAACAGGTCACCCTGCGCATCCAAACCCCCACGGATCTAGTCGTCCTCCCTCAGCCTCCGCCAGATCCGGGTGCGGTGCAGCACATAGAGGGACACGAACAGGACAAGTGCCTGCAAGCCCACGGCGAGCAGCCAGAACTCGTCCCTGCTCTCCAGCTTGTCCGTCAGGAAGGTGAAGTTCATACCGAAGAACCCGGTGAGGAAGGACAACGGCAGAAAGACCACCGACACGATGGCCAGCCGGTTGATGACGCCGTTCTGTTCGCCGGCGATCAGCGAGGAGTAGCTGGCGAACGCCCGGCGGGTGGCCTCCTGGAGGGATTCGATGTCCGCGAGCACCAGTCGTCCGCTGGTCTGGAACTGCTGGGCGAGCCGCTGCCGCTCCTCCGGAAAGTTGCGGTTCATCATCCGCCGGGTGAGGACCTCGTCGGTCACCTCGAGGAAGGGCCGCAGGAAGTGGTGCAGGAAGGCGGAACGGCGTCGTAGCTGCGCCAGGCGGTAGACCTGCTCGGGGTGGCGCTCCTCGAACATGGCGTCCTCGAGTTCCTCGGCCTCCAGCAGGGCCTGCACGGCGGCCCGCCGAAAGCTGCCCAGGGACTCGCCGAGCAGGAGGAAGAGTACGGCCACGGCGTCGGACGGCCGCTCGTGCCGCAGTGCGTCGGTGAGGGCCTTCGCCAGGTTGGCCTGGCCGCGGTGCACGGCGGCCAGGAAGCGCTCGGTCACCACCACATGGATGTGGGCGATCCGCTCCTCGTGGACCACCGGCACGACGAAACCGGCCCTGTCGCCCCGGAACTCGGCCCGCGGGGGCTCGTCGTGCCTGCCGAACCAGTCCAGGCCCTCGGTGTTCAGGCCCAGCCGTTCGGCGATTGACTCCGCTTCCTCCTGCCCCTCCATCGGCAGCTCGACGTCGACCAGCACGAAATCGTCGGTGGCCAGCCGGTCGCGTGCCTCCGCCACATCCGTACGGGTGACGGCCACCTCCGGCATCGACACCACCGTTACGATCATCATCCCTCGCCATCCGTGCCGGACCTCGCGGGATCCAGCGTCCACGCGCCGCGCCGCCCCCGCACGCGCAGGCACGCAGGTGCGCCCGCGGGTGCCCCGAACGGATGACATGGCCGGCGCCTGGTGGGGGGCGGCCGCCTCGTCGGCCGCTCTGCCGCGGCGTCCCCGTGTACCCGTCCGCGCCATTCCGGCCACCGCTCGGCCGATGTCGTTTTTGCGTTCTGCCCGCCACTTACCGCCTGTGACAGCATCGTCACCATGGGAGCGCGAGGGCGAGGACGTGGGCCGGGCGGCCCGTCGGCACCGACGGGCGTGGACCAGGCGGCAAGCGGAAGCGTCGCAGCGGGCGGAACCCCGTTGACGGTGGGGGTGGAGGAGGAGTACCTCCTGGTCGACCCGGTGTCCCGTGAGGTGAGCGCCGAGGCGGGAAAGGTGGTCCTCGATGCGGCCTCGGTACTCGGTGACCGGGTCACCCCGGAGCTGACGTCCTACCAGGTGGAGATCCAGACCCACCCCCAGGTGGACATCGCCGCGCTGGCCGAGGAGATCCGCTCCACCCGGGTCGCGGTCGCACGTGCCGCCGCCCGGCAGGGCCTGCGCATCATCTCCGGCGGAACACCAGTTCTCGGCCGGCCGGCCACGGTGTCCTTCACCGAGGGCCCCCGCTACGCCCGGAGCACCGCCCTCTTCGGCGCCCTGGACGACGATCAGATCGTCTGCGCCTGCCACGTCCACGTCGGCGTGCCCGACCTGGCCACGGCGTTACGGGTCAGCAACCATGTGCGTCCCTGGATCCCCGCCCTCATCGCCCTGACGGCCAACTCTCCCTACTGGGAGGGGCGGGACACCGGGTACGCCAGCTGGCGCACGACGACCTGGGGGCGGTGGCCGGTCGCCGGTCCGCCGCCCTACTTCGAGTCCGAGTCCCACTTCGAGGACCTCGTGGGCCGGCTCGTCACCACCGGCAGCGTGCTGGACCGCGGAGGCCTGTACTGGGACATCCGGCCGTCCCACCATGTGCCCACGCTGGAGTTCCGGATCGCCGACGCGAGCACGGCCGCCGACGACACCGTCCTGCTCGCCGCGATCGTCAGAGCCATGGTGGCCGCCGCCCAGCAGGCCATCGGGGCGGGCGAACCGCCGTTCCGGCCGGAAGCGGAGATGCTGCGCGCGGCCTGCTGGCGGGCGGCGCGGGACGGCCTGACCGGCGAGGCCATCGACCTGGCCACGGGCCGTCTCGAACCCGCCTGTGCCCAGGTCGGCCGGCTCCTCGCCTGGCTGGGCCCGGCCCTTCGGCGCCACGGTGACACGGACGTCGTCCGTGCCGGCTGGGAGCGCCTGCGTGCCGAAGGCTGCGGCGCCGACCGTCAGCGCGCCGCCTACGGCCGCCGTACCGTCCTCACCGACGTCGTCGACCACCTGGTCGCCGCGGCCCTGCCCGCCGACGCCACGGCTCCCTGACCGGTCACGCCGGCGCACGTCTCAGGCGCCGGGGCCCGTTTCCCGTACCCCGAACTCGGCCAGACCCACCGTGAGGACGCCGTCCGTCAACGGGCGGCAGCGGACTCCCCCGCCGCCGCGCAGCGCCCGCTGGGCGCCGGGGCCGAGCGTGCTGTCCATCCAGGCGCAGGGCCGGGCCGCGCTGCGCACCTCCAGCTCCACGGGCCCGGTGCCGCAGTCGAGGTACACCGTCGCGCCGATGTAGGCGTCGATGTCCACCCCGCGCAGCAGGACGTTGCGCCGGGTGCGCAGCAGGTCCGCCTCGTACGGCAGCCGTTCGGCCGCCATGAGGGTGATGGACGCGTTGCGGTGGGCGGCCTTGTTGAAGTACCGGTCGCCGACGATGCCGAGCCCGGCACGGACCTCGGCCCGCGACACCAGGTCGGCGGGCGGCAGTTCGGGCACCCCGTCGCCCGGCCGGCCGGCGAGCCGGTGCACCGGGGACACCAGCAGCTGGAGGATTTCGACGCGTGCCACGCCTTTGAGCGTACGGGAGCGGCGGCGGGGGCCCCGTTGCGGCCCGAGCCCTGGCCGGGGACGGTCGACGGACGTGGATACTGGCCCTCCATGCAGGCAGGGAAGAGGAGCACAGCCAAGTGACCGGAGACAACCGCATAGGACCGCCCAACTTCGGAAGCGAACGCGAGATGCTGCGGGCCTTCCTCGACTACCACCGCGCGACCCTCGCCATGAAGTGCGAAGGCCTGGCCGACGAGGAGCTGCGGCAGAAGTCCATGCCTCCGTCCACGCTCTCGCTGCTCGGTCTGGTGCGGCACATGGCGGAGGTGGAACGTGCCTGGTTCCGCCGGGTGTTCGAGGACCACGACGCGCCCATGGTCTGGTCCGACAAGATCGACTTCCAGGCGGCGTACGACGCGAGCACGTCTACCAGGGAGGAGGCGTTCGGTGCCTGGGAGGCCGAGGTCGAGAACTCCCGCCGTATCGAGCGGGAGGCCGAGTCGCTGGACCAGGCCGGGTATCAGCCGCGGTGGGAGGAGGAGGTGTCGCTGCGGATGGTGATGGTGCATGTGCTCCTGGAGTACGGCCGCCACAACGGGCACGCCGATTTCCTGCGGGAGGGTGTCGACGGGACCGTGGGGGCCTGAGTCCAAGGGAGCGAGCCCGGGGCGGGCGGCAGCTGTCGCCCGGTCCCGGTGTTCTCAGGCACATCCGAGAGCTGCGCTGCGGCCTGAACGGCTCGGGGCCGGCTGAGCAGATCCGTGCTGTCTGCCCACTGGTCCACGCTTCCCACGAGCCCCAGTGTGCGAAGGTCCGGATCCGTGACGGTCTCCGCAAGGGCCTGCGCGAAACGCTCGGCGCGCAGAACCGGGAACGGGCGCGAGTGGTAGGGCCGCCGCTTCGGGTCCACCGGCGCGCTGAGCCCCGATGCGTTCTGGAGAGCTGCGGCCATCTCATAGGCATCGCACAGGTGCGCCTCACGGGTCCGGCGGTCCGTCGCGGCCAGCGCCCCGCGCAGCGCCGGCCCGAGCGACTTCGCCGCCGCCAGCCGGCCGAAGGCACTGCCGAGCCACTTGCTGTAGGGGGCGTAGCGGCGTTCCAGCAACAGGCAGAGGCGCATGAGATCACGCACCAGACGAGCGGCCACGACGGCCGAGCCGATGTCGTCGCCGACTTCGGCGCAGCGCCCCACGAACGCCTCTTCCTGCGAGACGCGCTGCCACTGGCACGCCAGCAGATAACGCCACACCTGGTCCGGGTACCAGGCCAGCCGCCGCCGGACGTCGGTGAGAGCACCCAGCCCGTCATGGAACACCGCTCCGCCGGTGGTCTCGGCGAGCCGCTGCTGCGGCATCGCCAGCCACTCACGCGTGGTCGGCTCTGCACCGGCCGAACGCGACCCGAGCCGATCGGTCAGCCATCCGTCCAGGTCATACACGCCGACGCGGTGGTTCACCGGGCCGTCGGTCGGCTGCATTCGGCCGACCGGATCCAGCGGATCGCCGCTCTCCTCGAAGTGGGTGGGCCAGCCCCGAATGTCCTTCGGCAGCCTTTCAGCCAGGGTGCGGCGGACCGCGGCACCGTGCCGGGCCTGGTCCTCGGCCGTCAGGAAGAGTTCCAGTCGCGGACCCCACTCGTGATCGGCCGATCGCGGTGTGTCGAAGCCCAGCACCTCGGAGCCGCTGCCGATCCGCGCAGCCGCGTACCGCAGCCGCGGAAACGCGTCCCGCAGGACCGGTCCCACCGCTTCCTCGTACAAGGCCTCGGACAACTCGATGCCCGGCAGGAACGGGGCCCCGGAGACCGTCATGGCCCCACTGTGCTGGATCTGATCACCCCGGGGCCACCGGATATCCGCCCTGGGTCGCCCCCGGGCTTCGACCACGGCCGGTGCGGAACCTCAGGCGCCGGCGGCGGTGACGACGGCGTCGGTGGCGAAGCCGAGGACGAGGCCGAGCAGGATGCACCAGGTGGTCAGCGTCTTCAGGGCGGCCTTGCGCGCGACGGCCAGCAGCTCGATGACCACGTACAGGATGGAACCGGCGGCGAGGCCCAGGAAGGCGATCGACACCGTGTCGTTGACCAGGTGCTGGCCGACCAGGGTGCCGAGGAAGGTCGGTCCGCCGCCGATCAGGCCGAGCAGCACCAGCGTGCCCCACGACGGGCGCTCGCCCTCGGCGGCCAGCGGGGCGACGATGCCGAACCCTTCGGTGGCGTTGTGCAGGCCGAAGCCGACGATCAGGAGGAGGGCGAGGGAGAGTTCTCCCTGCGCGGCGGAGTTGCCGATGGCCAGGCCCTCGGCGAAGTTGTGCAGGCCGATGCCGGTGGCGATCATCAGCGCGAGCGAGCTCGCCTGGCTGCGGACCCGGGGAGCCAGTTCGGCCGAGGCGGCGGCACCGGGGCCGGCGGGCCGCCCTGCGGAGGCCGCGCGGCGGGCGATCCAGCCGTCGTAGTACACCAGGCTCATCAGTCCGACCGCGAGGCCCACGGCCAGGGTGAGGCCTCCGGAGGCGACGGTGCCCCAGTCGTGCTTGCCCAGCGCCTCGTCGACCGGCTCCCAGGCATGCGTCAGGACGTCCCAGACCAGGAAGACCAGGATGCCGATGGCGACGGCGTTCAGGCCGGCACGCAGCCGCGGGTTCGGGCTGCGCAGCCGGCCGAGCGGCAGGCCGAGGTAGATGGTGAACCCTGCGATGGCGCCGAGCAGGGTTACCTGGGAACTGGACATAGGGGGACTCCAGTCGGATGAGCGGAAGTACACCCTGAACCTAGATCAGGTAAGGCTTACCTAATAGCCATCCGGGGGTCGTTTTTGAGAAACCTTGGCGAATTCCTTGCGCTCGCTAGGCAACCGGGAGACCCGCGAGCCGACGTACGACCTCAAGCCCGTCGGGGGTGCCGGGCCAGTGCCGGTCGAGCGCATCGGTGCCCGCCTGCCGGATGACGGCCCGCAGGACGACAGCGACGGCGAGGGCGTCGTCCGCGTAGCCGAGGACCGGGATGAAGTCGGGGACGAGGTCGACGGGCAGCGCCAGATAGCCGGCCAGCGCCCAGAGCAGCCAGCGGGCGCGGCGCGGGAGGGTGGAGTCGCGGGCGAGCCGGGAGACGAGGCGCACCAGGTCGGGCAGGAGTCGCACCGCCTCGGTGAGCAGACTGCCCTTGGGTCTGGCGAGCGCGAGGGCCGCCAACAGCACGAGCCAGCAGGCCAGCAGGGCGACGGCGATCCCGATCAGGATCTGCCACATGCCGTTCATCGGACTCGGGCCCCCGGCCAAGGGTGATCAGGTGCCGGTGGCGGCCACAGCTTCCCGTTCCGGCTCGGCGACGGCTGCGGCGCTGTCGCTCAGGCCGAGCCGCAGGTGCTCGACGTGGTACAGGGCCTGGTCGAGCAGTTCGCACACGTGGTTGTCGTACAGCGAGTAGACCACCGAGCGCCCCTTGCGCGTGCCGACCACCAGGTCGAGGTTGCGCAGCAGGCGCAGTTGGTGGGAGCAGGCCGACTGCTCCATGCCGACCTCGGCGGCCAGCTCGGTCGCGGGGAGCGGTCCCTCGCGCAGGCGGGAGAGGATCAGCAGCCGCGAGGGGGTGGCCAGCGCCTGAAGCGTGGCGGCCACCTTCACGGCGTTGTCCGCCGTGAGGCGGGTGCGCGGGACGCGGTCGGCGGGGGTGGCGGCTCCATGACCCATACGGTCATCATACACCGCCCCCATGAACACATGAATCTTTGTTCATCTGTTCCTGTTACGGTGGAGGCAGACTCTCCGCTCACGTCTGTCTAAGGACCCGTCTTTCGATGTCTTCCGCTCTCACCCACCCGACCTCCGCCGGCGACGCGGCCCGGTGGGACGTGGTCACACCCCGGCGCCGCACCCGGATCCTCACGCTGCCCGAGGCCCGTTGGGCGGCGGCCGCCCTGGTGCTGTTCCTGAGCGCGCTCCCGATGTACCTGCTCGGGGCGCCGGCGTGGGTGTGGGGGCCGCTGTTCGCCCTCACCTATGCCACCGGCGGCTGGGAGCCCGGCTGGGCCGGCTTGCAGGCGCTCAGGGAGAAGACGCTGGACGTGGACCTGCTGATGGTCGTCGCGGCGCTGGGGGCGGCGGCGATCGGTCAGGTTCTGGACGGCGCGCTGCTGATCGTCATCTTCGCCACCTCGGGCGCCCTGGAGGCGATCGCCACCGCCCGCACCGCCGACTCGGTGCGCGGGCTGCTCGACCTCGCCCCCGCCACCGCGACCCGCCTGCGGGACGACGGCACCGAGGAGACAGTCCCCACCGGGCAACTGGCCGTGGGCGACACGATCCTGGTGCGCCCCGGAGAGCGGGTCGGCGCCGACGGCCGGGTCCTGGACGGCGCCGGCGAGGTCGACCAGGCCACCATTACCGGCGAGCCCCTGCCCGTGGCCAAGCAGGAGGGCGACGAGGTGTTCGCCGGCACGCTCAACGGCACCGGCGTGCTGCGGGTGAAGGTCGAGCGCGACCCGTCCGATTCGGTGATCGCCCGGATCGTGGCCATGGTCGAGGAAGCCTCCGGGACCAAGGCGCCGACCCAGCTGTTCATCGAGAAGGTCGAACAGCGCTATTCGATCGGGATGGTGGCCGCGACCGTCGCGCTGTTCGTGCTGCCGCTGGTGTTCGGTGCGGCGTTGCAGCCGACGCTCCTGCGGGCGATGACGTTCATGATCGTGGCCTCGCCGTGTGCGGTGGTGCTGGCCACCATGCCGCCGCTGCTGTCCGCGATCGCGAATGCCGGGCGGCACGGTGTGCTGGTGAAGTCCGCTGTGGTGATGGAGCAGCTCGGCCAGGTCGACGCGGTGGCGCTGGACAAGACCGGCACGCTGACCGAGGGCACCCCGCGGGTGACCGACATCCGCCCGCTGGTGGCCTCCGGCCTCAGCGAGGAGAGGCTGCTGCGGATCGCGGCGGCGGCCGAGTACCCCAGCGAGCACCCGCTGGCCCGTGCCGTCGTGGATGCCGCCCGCACCCGCGGCCTGGACATTCCCCTGGCAACGGACTTCACCTCCGCCCCCGGCACCAAAGTCACGGCCACTGTCGAGGGCAAGGCCGTCGCGGTCGGCAGCCCCGCCCGGCTACTGAACGGCCGGGTCGGCCACCCGGCCGCCGTGGTCGCCGCCCGGCTGGAGGACGAGGGCCGCACCGCTGTCCTGGTCGAGATCGAGGGCACCCCGGCCGGGGTGCTGGGCATCGCCGACCGGCTGCGGGCGGAGGCCGCCGCCACCGTCGCCGCACTCACCGAACTGACTGGCACCGCGCCGGTGCTGGTCACCGGCGACAACCCGCGCGCCGCCGCCCGCCTCGCCCGCGAGGTCGGCGTCACCGACGTCCGGGCGGGACTGCTCCCGCAGGACAAGGTCACTGCGGTCCACGAGCTGGAGCAGGCCGGGCGCAAGGTGCTGGTGGTCGGTGACGGCGTCAACGACGCTCCCGCACTCGCCGCCGCCCACACCGGCATCGCCATGGGCCGGGCCGGCTCCGATCTCGCCCTGGAGACCGCCGACGCCGTCGTGGTCCGTGACGAGCTCGCCACCATCCCCACCGTCGTCGCGCTCTCCCGTCGCGCGCGGCGACTGGTGGTGCAGAACCTGGTCGTCGCCGCGGTCTTCATCACCGGCCTGGTCGTCTGGGACCTGGCCGGGACCCTGCCGCTGCCGCTGGGTGTGGCCGGGCACGAGGGCTCAACGGTCATCGTGGGCCTGAACGGCCTGCGCCTGCTGGCCGACGGCGCCTGGCGCCGCGCCCACAGCGGGACCGGCCAGTGAGCCGCCGCGGCCACGGGCTCCCCGTGGAGCCGGACAGGGAACCGCACCTGACAACTGGCCTCGGCGTTGACCGGTGGGCTAGGTTGTGCAGCCATGACGACCGGGACGGCACTGCGCCACACACGGATTGGTGACCCGGTGCTCTGCTGAGCGCCGTACGGGCCGGTGTCGGCCCGCTGTTGGACCGAGGATGTCGCGCTGCTGCTCGCGCTCCGCCTCCGTCGTGTTGCTCACAGCCTCGACACGTGAACCACGACAGGAGAACCATGCCCCTCAAGACGCTTCAGATTCCGACCGTGGACGGCCAGGCCGACGCGTTCGCCGCGCTTCCCGACGGGGGCGGGCGCCATCCGGGGGTGCTGATGTACCCGGATGGCTTCGGCATCCGGCCGGTACTTCGGGAGATGGCCCGCGAACTGGCCCAGCACGGGTACTACGTACTCGTCCCCAACCTCTTCTACCGGCACGGTCCGGCACCGGTGATCGAACTCCCCGAGTACATCGGCGAAGAAGAACGACCCGCGGTCTTCGCCCAGTTGATGCCCTTGATCGAGGAGCACACCCCAGAACGTGTGCTGCGCGACGCCGACGCCTATCTCACGTTTCTCACCGCTCAGCCGGAGGTCAGCGCCGGCCCGGTCGCGGTGACCGGCTACTGCATCGGCGGCCTCCTGGCGACGCGCACCGCCGCGGCCCACCCCGGCCAGGTAGCCGCCCTCGCCGCATTCCACGCCCCGGTGGGAGCCGACGGGCCCGACAGCCTCTCCCGGCTGACCGCCGAGGTCCACTTCGGCCACGCCGAGAGCGACATGGCGCCCACGGCCCTCGACGAACTCGACCAGGCCCTGGACGCGGCGGGTGTCCGCTACACCTCCGAGATCTACCCCGGCACCGTCCACGGCTTCACCATGTCCGACACCGATGCCTTCGACCCCGCTGCGTTGCAGCTTCACTGGAATCGCCTGTTGTCCCTTCTCGGCCACGCATTGACCACGAGCTGAGAATCGGTGGAGGGCCGTCCTCGACCCCATGCGCCGTACGGGCAGGGAACGGTCAGGAGAGGTCGAACTCCACGTGCTCGACGTCCGTGAGGCGGACCTCCTCCAGCTGGCCGGCGCGGCGGCCGTTGTCCTGGAAGTAGACCTCCTTGAGCCCTTCTGCCGCGATCTCCCTGAGCTGCTGGTCGCCGGCGCCGGCCTGCTGGGCGTCGAAGAGGCGGGCGGCGTACTGCGGTGGCAGGGCGACGGTCAGGTGCCGTACGCGGTCCTCGTCCGTCGACCCGATCGGCGCGGTGTAGCCGATCCGGGCCCGGGTGTCGATGACGATGCCGCCGGTGGTCGCCGCCCGCTGCCGCGCCCTGGCCCGTACATGCGGCTGCCACCGCTTCGTCACCTCATGCTCCATGCGCGCGGCGAGGTCCGGCCGGGGCTTCTTGATCTGGTCCTTCACGTACCGCTCGACGGTGCGCTGGGAGATCCGCAGCATCTGGGCGACCGCCCTGGTGCCCTTCAGCTGCTTGACGAGGTACCGCATCTGCGCGCCCGCGCTCTTGGGCGCCGGGCGGGTGAACGACTTCTGCACCGCGGCGTCCAGGCCGTCCCCGAACAGGCTCATCGTCGCCCCCTCCTACTCTCCGGTGTCGACGTCGCTGACGGTGCCGTCCTTGATGTACCGGGCGAGGTTGAGTTCCGGGGCGTTGAACCGCTCGCGGACTTCCTCGCCCCACAGGACGCTCTGGGTGCCTTCATGCTTGACCAGGCCGGGGTTGACGCCGAGCTTGAAGCCGCCGGGCAGCGGCTTGCCCTCCCGGTACGGCAGGAAGTCCAGCGGCGACTCGCCGCCCGCCGCGTAGACGACGCAGTCGGACAGGATCGCGACCGGATACTGCCCGGTGAACGCCGCGTGCTTGACGATCTTGCGGTGCAGGTTGATCCGGGTGCGGGAGATGACCGCCGCGCGGATGTCCGGCCGCCACGTCGGACGGGACAGCGCCCGCCACGGCCGGCCCGGCCGCCAGCCCTCGCCCCGGGGCCGCTCGCGCAGCTTGCCGATGCCCCCCTTGATCGTGGCCTTGACCGCCGAGACGACGATCGCCAGCTCCGGGTCGCGTTCCCTGTAGCCGTCCATGGCCGCGAGGAAGTCGGCCGGTGCCATGTCCGGGTGCACGCCGAGGTCGGCCATCGTGGCGAGGTAGGCGTCCCGCAGGCGGGTGTACCAGCCGTCCAGGTAGCGGCCGTTCTCGTAACGCACCCACGCCTCGATCGGGCGCACCTCGTAGCCAAGCTCCACCGCGTACGCCACGGTCGGCGTCGCGTACCAGGCCGGGCCCTCGGGGCGCTCGCCCCTCGGCGTGAACGGGCTGGGCAGCAGCTCGCCGTCCAGCTCCACCCACTCCTTGCCGGCCTTCACCCGGGACAGGTCGACATGGGAGAGGTCCACGAGCCACGAGCCGGGCAGCTTCGGGTCGAACACCGGCGCCTTGACGTGCGTGGGCGCGCCGAGGCCGACGATCAGGCCGTTGGCGCCGGCGCCGAAGGCGAGGTTGACGTCGATGCCGACCAGGTGGCGCAGGGTGCACTCGGCATCGGTCATCGGCCGCGCCCAGTCGTACGCCTCCTCGAACAGCTTCTCCGCCGGGCCGCGGACATGGAAGCGCGGCAGGTCCGCGAGGAGCGGGTGCCCGTCCGGGGCCTCGCAGGGCGCCGGGTCCACCGGGTCCTTGCCCAGGGAGCCGGGGTTGTGCTCGGAGTGCCGGTGGCCGTCGGCGTCGGGCGCGGAGGCGCGGGTCGGCGGGTGCAGCGCGGTCATCAGCTCCAGACCGGTCACGGCCGTGGATCCGCGTGGCGTCATCACGCGGGACGCGTACACGCCGAGGACCCGGGCGAGGTCGGCCGGCGGGAGCTGGGCGGCGTGGCCCCAGTGCCGGGAGTCGAGGGCGTGCCAGGACGGGATGCACAGCTGCACGCAGGCCCGCTCCGAGCCGCTGGCCGGGCGGTAGATCCGCGCCCATGGGCCGAACCCCCGCTTGGTCAGTTTCCAGTCGGCGCGGGCCAGTTGCCTGACGACCTTGTGATTCTCCGCGATCCGCCCGGCCAGCCGCTCCTCGTCCGTGAGGGTGACCGGCAGACCGTAGCGCTGCAAGGCGGCCTCGGTGAGGACGAGCAGCGGGTCGGCGTCCTTGCCCGGACCGGACAGCTTCGGCTGCCCGATCCCTCCCTCGGTGAGCGTCCATTCCACCAGCGCCGGGAGGGACTTGGCGGGCACGTCCAGGACCAGGCCGCCGGTGCAGTACGCCAGCACCTGACCGTCCTCGACGTCGACGACGGCGAGCGGGCCGTTCTCGAAGCGCGCGTGGGTGTCGGCCGGGGCCGTCTCCTTCGCGGCGGGGCGGCGCGATGTCGACGGGGCAGCGGGTTCGGAGGGGGAGGCGGGAGCGGGCTCCGGCGCCGGGGCCACGGGGCCCGTGGCGATCTCCGGCACTTCCGTGTCCTTGTCCGCGTCCGGCGCGGCGGTGTCGGCCGGGGCGGGGTAGAGCTTGACGAGGCCGTCGAGGAGACGGGCGTACGCGTCCCGCTCCGGCGGACGGGGCTCGGTCCGGCCGGCCTCCCAGCCGCTGACCGTGGCCCGGCGCACCTTCAGCGCGGCGGCCACCTCGTCCAGCGTCAGACCGTGCGCCTGACGCAGCCGCCTGCGCTCGGCCGGCGGCGGCAGCGCGGCACGGGACGCGAGGAGCGCGTCGACGGCGTCGAACAACTCGGACATGGAGCACCTCCACGCCCTACGCTACCCCATGAACCGGACATATCGCGTACGTTCAGCGTACTAAACGCGTCTGCTTCGCGTACGGCGACCATGGGCACCTCGTCAGCGGGTGACGATGCAGATCTGCATGCAGGCTCCCAAGCAGGCGGTTCAACGGACGCTCAGTCGATGCAGAACTCGTTGCCCTCGATGTCCTGCATCACGATGCACGAGTCGTGGCCGTCGTACAGCAGTCGTACGCGGACCGCGCCGAGCGGGAGCAGCCGGGCGCACTCGGCTTCGAGGGCGGCCAGGCGCTCCTCACCCGTGAGCCCGGTGCCGACCCGCACACAGAGATGCACCCGGTTCTTGACGACCTTGGCTTCGGGAACGCGCTGGAAGAACAGGCGCGGGCCGACACCCGAGGGATCACTACAGGCGAACCATGAACCCTGGTCCCCGGAAGACCCCTCCGGTGGCGGCGAGGGGACGTACCCCAGCACCTCGCACCAGAAGCCAGCGAGGCGCTCGGGTTCCGCGCAGTCGAAGGTGACTTGGAATTGCTTGATCATCGACACGGGCGCACTTTAACAGCGGCACTCCGTCGCCATCTCCCGGTAGGGGGGCGCATGTTGGCGGCCCAAGGAAGTGCCGACGGCCGGGCGGTCACAGAGCCTTGCGCAGGAGAACACACATCGTCTCGTGGCGACGGATCACCCCGTCGGGCCCTTCCTCGTCCCAGGCGTCCGGCTCATGGCCGTACGCGACGTAGCCGAGGCGTTCGTACAGGGCCCGAGCCCGGGGGTTGTCATCCTCCACGGCGAGTTCGGCCCTGCGCAGGCCGCGGTCTCTGATCCGCTGTTCGGCCGCTCGGATCAGCAGCGTGCCCAGGCCGCAGGACTGGAGTGCCGGAAGCACAGCGAGCTGCCACAGGGTCCCGGCCCCCTCGGAGACCTGGTAGTCGATACCGCCGATCGCCACCGGCAGATCCGCGGCGGTGCATACGGCCAGGTAGTCCACCTCGCCGAGAGCGGCTCGCGCCAACTCCCGCTCCACCTGGCGCAGATGGGTGGCCGACCCGGACCAGGTACACGCGGGCAGGTCTCGGGGCAGCAGATCGCGCACACCGACGGGTACGACGAGGGTCGCATCGGTGGAGTCGTGTGCAGGGCTCATGGCAGCGAGCATGACGAGCGGCGGGCCGGTGTGGCAACGCGATTTCGCCCGGCTTGTTGTGTGAAAGAGTCAACCGCCGTCGCCCAGGCGGTCGTACGAAGGCCGAACACGAGAGGACCGGGAGCCGTTCCATGTCTGAGGAGATCACGCTGCGTCCGGTGACCGCCGAGGATCTCGATCTGTTCGAGCGCGAGTTCAACGGGCCGGAGGGGGCCGGCCCGTACCAGTGGTTCGGCTTCGGTTCGCCGGCCGGGCTGCGCCGGCAGTTCGCCGAGACCGGACTGCTCGGCCCCGACGGCGGCATGCTGTCCGTCGCCGAGGCGGGGCGGACGGTGGGCCGGGTCGAGTGGTTCGCCGGGGCCTGGGGGCGGCCCGCCACCTCCACCTGCTGGAGCCTGGCGATCGGCCTGGTGCCGACGGCGCACGGCCGTGGCATAGGCACCCGGGCCCAGCGGCTCCTGGCCGAGTACCTCTTCGACCACACCAGGGCCGAGCGGCTGCAAGCGTGGACGGACTGCGCCAACCTCGCCGAGCAGCGTGCGCTGGAGAAGGCGGGCTTCGTCAGGGAGGGTGTGCTGCGCTCCGCGCAGTGGCGCGGCGGCCGGTGGCACGACCAGGTGATCTTCTCCATGCTCCGCGCGGAGCGGTCCGGCGGCACACCGGGCTGAGGCCGAAAAAAATATTTCTCCGGCGATGTCGAGAACCCGTGACCGGCTCCGTCCCAGGGGTGAGCGCGGCCAGAATGGGTCGCACGAACACCGAGGAGAACCACGATGGCGAAGTACCTGCTGCTGAAGCACTACCGCGGCGCCCCGGCTCCGGTGAACAACGTGCCCATGGACCAGTGGAGCCCGGAGGAGATCTCGGCCCACATGCAGTACATGCACGACTTCGCGGCCCGGCTGGAGAAGACCGGCGAGTTCGTCGACGGTCAGGCGCTCGCCCCGGAGGGGGCGTGGGTCCGCTACGACGGTGAGGGGCGCCCGCCGGTCACCGACGGACCGTTCGCGGAGACCAAGGACCTCATCGCCGGCTGGATGATCATCGACGTCGACAGCTACGAGCGGGCCGTCGAGCTGGCCGGGGAGCTGTCGGCCGCGCCGGGGGCCGGCGGCAGGCCGATCCACGAGTGGCTGGAGGTGCGCCCCTTCCTCGCCGCGCCGCCCACCATCACGGAGTGACGTCACCGATGGACGAGGTGCTGCTCAGGAGCCTCACACCGAGCGTGCTCACCGTCCTCGTCCGCCGCGGAGCCGACTTCGCGGCGGCCGAGGACGCCGTACAGGACGCGCTGGTGGAGGCGCTGCGGGTCGGGGCGGCCGGCCCGTCCCCGGACTCCCGGCTGCGGCCGGGCGGGGAAGATCCCATCAGGGATGTCAAGGGCTGGCTGGTCACTGTGGCCTGGCGCAAGTTCCTCGACGCGACGCGCGCCGAGGCCGCCCGGCGCCGGCGTGAGGACCGCGTCGCGGAGGAGCCGGCGCCCGGGCCGGCAGCCGCGGTGGACGACACGCTCCAGCTCTACTTCCTGTGCGCTCACCCGTCGCTGACACCGGCGTCCGCGGTCGCGCTCACCCTGCGCGCCGTCGGCGGGCTCACCACCCGCCAGATCGCCCAGGCCTACCTGGTGCCCGAGGCGACCATGGCGCAACGCATCAGCCGGGCCAAGCGCACCGTCTCGGGCGTGCGCTTCGACCAGCCCGGCGATGTCGCCACCGTGCTGCGGGTGCTCTACCTGGTCTTCAACGAGGGCTACTCCGGGGACGTCGACCTCGCCGCCGAGGCCATCCGGCTCACCCGGCAGCTCGCGGCCGCCGTCGACCACCCCGAGGTGGCGGGGCTGCTCGCCCTCATGCTGCTGCACCACGCCCGACGCGCGGCCCGGACCGCGCCCGACGGCAGCCTGGTGCCGCTCGCCGAGCAGGACCGCGGACGGTGGGACACCGCGTTGATCGCCGAGGGGGTGGAGATCTTGCAGGCGGCGCTGGCCCGTGACCGGCTGGGCGAGTTCCAGGCCCAGGCCGCCATCGCCGCCCTCCACGCCGACGCGCCGCGCGCCGCCGAGACCGACTGGGTGCAGATCGTCGAGTGGTACGACGAGCTGACACGGCTGACCGACAGTCCGGTCGTCCGGCTCAACCGGGCGGTCGCCGTCGGCGAGGCCGACGGACCGCGCGCCGGCCTGGCCGCGCTCGCCGGGCTGGACGCCTCACTGCCCCGCCACACCGCGGTCGCGGCCTACCTGCACGAGCACGACGGCGACCTGGAGACGGCGGCACGGCTGTACGCGGAGGCCGCCCACAAGGCGCCCAACCTGGCCGAGCGCGACCACCTGACCCGCCAGGCCGCCCGGCTCAACACCGGCCGATCTCGCTGAGGGGTTGCAGCTGGTCAGGCACCTGAGCCGGCCTCGGACCACACGCTTGCCTGGGCCAGCACTCCGGTGCTGAATTGGTTGCTGATCGAGGTGATGGTCAGAACGGCCGTACGGCCTTCCTTCGTGGTGAGGCAGATCACCGACCCCACCTTTGCCTCGACCATCGTGACGCCCTTGGTGTTCACGAGGTCCGAGCAGTCCTGCCTCGTCGGCATCCCCCGCCCGGACCACAGGGCCAGGGTGGGGTCGTCGCTGCTGAGACGGGGCGGATCGACCAGCCCCAGCTGTACGTCGGCCTCGAAGCCGTACCGGCTGCGCCCGGGTGGGTTCTTGTCCAGCATCGGCCCGTACTCGGAGATGCGGACACTGCCCGTCCACTGGATGCCGTTGGACGGCGAGGACACCGACGCAGAGGGGGCGGGAACATCCCCTTGACTCGCCGTCCGGGACGGCTGGGCATCCGCCGAGCGCGGCGAGGCGCTGGTCGAAGGCGGTGTCACACCGGAAGGAACCGGCCCGCCCTTGCCCGCCGCGCTCGACCCACCGCGCCCGGAGAGTTGCACCAGCCCCCAGGTGAGCGCGCCGGCGGCCAGCGCCGCCACCAGAAGCACGGCGATGAGCCGCGGTCGCCCACGGCCGCCTCGCTGCTCTCCGAGGTACAGGTTGTACTGGGTGGACCGGGGGCCGCTCTGCGCGGCCGTGTTTCCCTGGAAGGTGTTCCCGGCCACCCCGCCCTCGTCGCCTTTCCTCTCGGTCATGCCCCCGACCCGAAGTGGTTGGTCTGCTGGGTGTGGGCGCCGATCTGGAACGCCGTAGGACCCTCGAAGGTGTTGCCCTGGACCAGAGCGCCGGTGGCCGGGTCCGGTTCGCCGAACGGTGCCGTGAGCGCGCGCAGTTCGGTGATCACCTGTGCGCGCTCTCGCTCGTCAAGACCTTCCAGGAACCTTCTCAGTCGGACCCGCCAGGACTGGTGGAGCAACTCCCTCTCGTCGTCGCTCAGTTCGGTGTCCGCCAGGTCCGATGTCGTCTGGTCGAGGCGCATCAGCTCGGCTTGTTCCCGCTGCGCGTCTCCCCTGCCCAGCAGCCGGCCGAGCCGTGCCCGCAGCACGGCCCACGCGTCGGTTCCGGCCGCCTGCAAGATGCCGGCCGCGATCACACTTGCCGCCTCGTCGAGCATGCGTCGCCTCCCTCTTCGCAACGTCCACTCACCGTAGCGTCGCCGGCGGTTCCGAGGTGCCGCATTCGCCGACGGCCCACGGCCGCTAGGCGTAGAAGGGCCCGGGAGTGCTCCACGTGGTGTGGCCGAAGACGTTGTCGTCGGCGATGGTCAGGCTGATGTTCGTGACCTTCAGCCCGTACTGGGTCGGTGTCATGCCGTCGGGGCAGGCGACCTGCACCGCAGGGAAGTTCATGAAGAAGTACGGGCCCGTGTCCCGGGTGGTGTCGGAACGCAGGGCGGACAGGACCCAGTTGGCCTCGGTGAGGTAGTAGACCCGCATCAGCTGCTGGTGTTCGGTGCGCACCACGAAGGCGGTGGCGTGGTCGAAGGTCCCGTCGGGGCGCAGGCAGCCGAAGGTGCGGGCGGTGTCGGCGTAGGCGGTGAACCAGTAGTCGGTACTGCTCAGACCCGCGGTGTAACCGGGCTGGCTGCGCACGTCGTGCAGGGTGAAGTCGAGCTTGAAGCCGCCGCAGCCGGGCGTCGGATCGTAGTCGTGGTAGATGAGCTGGCACTTGTGGTCGCCGAAGGCGGCCGTGGGATCCGGCCTGTACGGCTGTGGGACCACGGCGCCGTGGAAGGTCACGGTGGCGGAGACACCGCCCTCGGTGACGGCCGGAATGTCGGCGCTCGCGGTCGCGTTCGCCCCTCCCGCACCGGCCAGGACCAGCCCGGCCCCCAGGAGCAGGGCGACGGTCAGCCGGGCCAGGGATCTGCGCAGGCGCTCCAGTTGCTCCATGGACGAACCCCCCTGTGACATACGGACGCGGCGTCCGCGAGCTCGCGAACGCGCGGGCACACGCTAGCCGCGCATCCGCGACCCGTCCGGCGAACCATGCGAAACGGCGTGAAACGTGCGCTTCGCCGGAAGGGGCGGTCAGCGGTTCGGCTGCCACTCGAACATCAGGATGGTGGCGTCGTCACGGAGCCTGCTGTCCTCGGAGTCGAGCAGCGAGTGGATCAGTCGGCGAAGCGTCTCGGGTGGGAGTTCGCCGGTGGAGGTGGCCCGGATGACATAGTCGGCGAAGCGCTCCAGTCCGAGCATCCTGCCGTCGGCCATCCGCGCCTCGGTGACGCCGTCGGTGTACAGCAGGACGCGGTCGCCGGGCCGCAGCCGCGCCTGGTGGATCCTGCGTTCCCGCCCGGTCAGCAGGGAGCGCAGCCCCATGGGCGGATCCGGCTCGCGGACCAGCGCGTCGACCATGAGCCGCTGATCGCGGATCAGCAGGGGCGCCGGGTGGCCGCAGTTGCTCCACTCCAGCACGCCCGTGGAGAAGTCGAACTGCGCGAGGATCCCGGTGCAGAACTGGTCGGGCAGCCATTGGCTGAGCGCTTCGTCCACGCCGTCCACGAGCGAGCCAGGTCGGCGTCGGTGCGCCGGGCGTTGCGGCAGGCCGTCAGGGCCACCGCGCTGGTGAGCCCGGAGGCGAGGTTGTGTCCCATGGCGTCCAGGACGACGGCGTGCAGCGAGGTCGTGGTGAGGGAGTGGTCGAAGGCGTCGCCGCCGATGTCGTACGCGGGTTCCAGGACGGCGGTGGAGACGACCTGGAGATTGCCGATGGTGCGGGGCGGCAGGAAGGCGCGCAGCATCTCGGCGGGCAGGTGCATGGCTTCGGTGCGGGTCCGCCGTACGAAGGAGTCCTTGTACGCCCGCTTCGACGTGATCATCATCGCCAGCAGCGCGGCCAGGGCCCGGCCCTGGCGCAGCGAGCCCGCGGTGAGCGACCGGGTGTGCACGGCGAGGACACCGAGCCGCTCGGCGCCGTCCAGCAGCGGGAACCAGGCCGTCATCCCGTCCCGGTCGGACTCCCCCACGCGCAGCGTCTGGGTGCGGTAGCACCAGCCGGCGCACGATGCGTCGATGGGCAGGTTCGCGGTCACGTCGGTGAGCGGCACGAGGTGGCGCTGCTGGAGATCGGCGAGGTAGACCACGGCGTGCCGCGGGCCGATCGCCTTCGCGCAGTGGGCGACGGCGGCCGTGAGGTCGAGCGTGCAGCTGACGGGATCGGCGAGGAACTCCTCCAGCGGCGCACCGCCCGGTTCTGCCGTCACCTCTTGATCACCACCCCGGACCGGTCGTCGTCGTCCCAGCAGTCCCACTCTCACATCGCGTGCCGGGCCGTGCAGCCCGCGTTCCCCCACCCGGGGCCCCGGCCCTCAGCCGGTGGCGAGGGCGCGCAGTTGGTCCTGGGAGCCGTTGAACCGGTCGTGGTCGCCGACCGTGGGGCCGGTGGAGGTGTACTGCCACATCGTGTACGACGACCAGCCCGCCGGCAGCGTCCCGGCGGTGGTGGCGTACCGGGCGATCCACAGCGGGTTGGCGGAGAAGCCGCCGTAGTTGCCCGTGCACTGGGTCCACCAGCTCGTGGCCGTGTAGATGACCGCGTCGCGGCCGGTGCGGGTCTTGTAGCGGTTCAGGAAGTCCCGGATCCAGCTGACCATCCCGCTCTGGGACTTGCCGTAACAGGCGTCACCGTACGGGTTCCACTCGATGTCCAGGGCCCCGGGGAGGGTCTTGGCGTCCTTGGACCAGCCGCCGCCGTGGTCCGCGAACCAGTCGGCCTGGGCGGCGCCGCCGGTCGTGTCCGGGGTCGCGAAGTGGTAGGCGCCGTGGATCATGCCGACGCCGTACGCGCCTTCGTACTGCTGGGTGAAGTAGGGGTTGGTGTAGTAGGTCCCCTCGGTCGCCTTGGTGTAGGCCCACCTGGCGCCGCTGCCCCACAGGGTGGCCCAGTCGACGTCGCCCTGGTAGCTGGAGACGTCCACGCCCTCGGTCTGGGTGGCCCGGCCGGCCAGCGGTGGTGAGCCGGAGAATCCGTCGTGGGCGAGGACGCCGATGCCCATGTAGGCGCTGCCGCGCACGGGTGCGCCCCCGGCCCCGTCGGAGGCGGCCGGGGGGCTGGAGACAAGGAGCAGGACGCCGGTCAGGGTGCCGACGAGGCACAGGCTGGACCGGCCGCGGAATCGGGATATGGAGCTTCGCACGGAATCCATCTGACCCGGCATCGGGTCGTTCCGCACTCCGGGTGCGCCCGAAGAGCCCGTCCGCGGCCGGTGATTGCGCCATGTGGGTGCGGCGGGGTCAGCCCGCGATGCGGTGCTGGCTCCAGAAAGAGGTCAGGTCCGTGCTCGTGGCGGCCTGGGCCGCCGCCTTGAACTCGGCGGTGGTGGAGACCCCGTACCAGTGCGCGGCCGCGTAGTCCTTGAGCAGCTTCGTCATGGCGGTGTCGCCGAGGACGCGCCGCAGGTCGTGCAGGGCGCACTTGCCGTAGCCGTAGACGACGGTGGAGTACCGGGAGGGGTGGGCGTCCCAGTAGGCCATCGAGTTGGTGATCTTCTCCGCGCTGGAGGACCAGGAGACGCTGCTCCAGCAGTTGCTGCCGGTCTTGCCGAGGGCGAGGTCGGTGGCGTAGTCGGTGAACGCCTCGTCCAGCCAGGGGCTGTTGTACTCGTCGTCGCCGACGATGCCGTACCACCACTGGTGGCCGATCTCATGGGTGAGCGCGGTGGTGCTGACCAGGTCCAGGACGAAGCCGGGGTACTCCATCCCGCCGAACCAGTAGTTGTTGTCGAGGACGGCGTCCAGCTCGCCGTAGGGGTAGGCGCCGAAGCGCGCCGCGTGGGCGTCGACGGCGGACTTGGCGGTGCTGAGCATCGACTGGGCGCTCGAGGAGCTGATGCCCGAGACGGAGTAGACGTTCACCCGGACACCGGCCGTGGAGGTGCCGGAGATCTTGGTGAAGGGTCCGGCGGCCCAGGCGAAGTCACGGACCTGGGAGGCGGTGGCCGTGGTGACGGTACGGCCGCTGGAGCCGGGGGTGTCGGTGGAGGTGCCGGTGGCGGGCACCAGCAGGGTGCTGGGGTGGTCGAGGGTCACCTTGAAGTCGGCGGCCAGGGAGTAGAACGACTCGCCGTTGTCGGTGTACGGGTCGAGGTGCCAGCCGGCGCCGTCGCGGACGGCGAGGACGGGCAGGGCGTTGCCGATGAAGCTGTAGGCGCCGTCGTGGCCGAACCGGTCGGCGCCGCTGGGCACGGTGATGCCGAGGTCGAAGCCGATGGTGGCGCTCTGTCCCTGGCCGAGCGTGCTGGGCAGGGACACCTGGAGGGCGGTGCAGTCCACGGAGAGCGCGCCCGCGGTGCCTCCGGTGACGTTGCCGACCTGGACGGGCATCGCGTCACAGGTGCCGTGGTAGTTGTCCCACAGCCGCAGGTACACCTCGTTCAGCGCCGTCGCGGAGGTGTTGGTGAAGGTGACGCTCTCGTGCCCGGTCCACACGGTGCCGCTCGTGTTGCTGCTCAGGCTCACGGTGTACGACGGGGTGCCCGGGCTGCGGGTGGTGTCGGTGGCCGTCTGCGCGGCGGCCGGGGTGCCGGGGAGGAGAAGCGCCGCCAGCGCGGCGACGGCGAAGGCCCATGCACCGAGGGCCTTGTGGGGGGTCGATCTCACGGAAGCTCCTTTGCGGCGGCCGGGGTCCCGGCCTGCTCGGTGACCGCGCGGCCGGCGGGGGTTGCGCCGGGGGCGGCCTGGTGTGGGGCGTGCGTGATCGCTGTGCGGTGGTGCGGTCAGGCGCCCCCATGGGGTCGGGGCGCCGACTGCCGAAAGAGTCTCAGATTTGACCCGCACATGCCAGGACTGACGGTGCGGTGGCCCTGCCGGGCCGGCGCCGGGGGTGGACGCCGCGCGCTCCCCCGGCCGGATCGGTCAGCCGGTGTGCACGGTGATGAGGACCGCGGCGGCTTCGGTGCCGTCCGGGGCGGTCCAGCCGCGGGCGACATGGCCGGCCGCTCCCTCGGCGGGCAGCGGCGGACGGCCGGCGACCGGGTGCGGCACGCGGTGGACGTGCAGCGCGATGCCGTGCGGGGTGGGCAGCCGGGTGCCCTCCGGGCCGTCGGCCGGCTCGGGGGTGAACGGCGCCGGGGTGAAGGGGGCACCGGTGAAGGAGACGACCACCTCGGGGTCCGGTGTGTCGCTCACGCTCTGGGCCATCGGCTGCGCCGTGCCCCCGAGGAGCCGCAGCAGCTCGGTCACCAGCACCGGGTCGTGGCAGCCGTCGTACACCCAGCGCTTGCCCAGTACTCCGTGCTCCATGGTGCCGACGAGGGCGTGCTCGGCACCGTCGAGCGGTGCGCCGCGGTAGGTCAGCGGGGCGAAGTAGGCGGTGGGTTCGGCGGTGGAGGTGTCCGTGGCCACCATGAACTCCATACCGACCTCGCCCTCGGGGTCGTCCAGCCGGAAGCCGCCGGACTTCTCCAGGACCGGGGCGCCCGAGCCGCGGTACCAGGGCCGGGTCGGCAGCCAGTCGGTGAGCAGTTCGAGCTTCGTGGGCTTGAGGGTGGTGTGGTGGATGACGGCCATACCGACGGCTTCCTCCCGTTGCACGGTAACGAACCCTGTCACTTTTCCACACCGGCGCGGACAAGCCTCGATCGGGCGGGCGCGGCCGCGTGGTTGGGGGCCGGCCGGGAACAGCTGCTTCCGGCCGGTGCGCGGTGGAGGGGGCATGCGGTCGGCGGACGCGGGTATGCGGGTGCCACATCACCCGTCCACCCACGAGGAACTATCCATCCCGACCGCAGGAAGGCGACACACATGCTGATGGCACACCCGGCGGTACTGACGGACCTCATCTCCCAGTACGAGGCCCTCACCCTGCTCGGTGCCGACGAGAGCACTCCGCAGGCCCGGCAGCGGCTCGCCGACGTCTCCTACACGCTGTGCGTGGCCACCGGCACCAAGGACGTCGACATGGCCCTCATCGCCGCCCGCCACCGGCTCTCCGGGGCGCGTCCGGAGGACGACTCGCTGCTGCTGACGTCCGAACCCACGAAGACCACGTCCGTCTGAACTCGTCGCCTCCGGCTTCTGGTCGGCGCGGCCTACCGGGCGGTATACAGGCCCAGTCGAACGCGCGGGGACCGCACTGCGGTGCGGTCCCCGTCGCGATGTGCCGGCCCCAGGGGGAGGACGCATGGCGAACGGAAGACGCACGGCCAACGGTGCGAGAGGCCGGCGGGCAGCCGCGGTGCTGGGAGCGGCGCTGGGCGGGTGCGCCCTGGTCGCCACCGCCACCACACCGGCCGCCGCGCACCCCGGGGGACCGGGCCACGGCCTGCGGTACTCGGCGCTCGGCGACTCCTACACCTCGGGCCCCGGCATCCCCCGCCAGGTGGACGCCGACTGTGCCCGCTCCGACCACAACTACCCGTCCCTCGTGGCGGCCGACCAGGCGGCGACGGCGTTCACGGACGTCAGCTGCGGCGGCGCCACGACCGCGCAGATGTGGCAGGCGCAGGGCAGCAACCCGCCGCAGCTCGACGCGCTGGACCGGCACACCGACCTGGTGACGGTGCAGATCGGCGGCAACGACGTCGGTTTCGGCAGCATCATCGCCACCTGCGCCCGGCTCGCCGCCCAGGATCCGGCCGGCGACCCGTGCGAGCGCTCCTACACCGCGTCCGGCGCGGACGAACTGACCCTCGCCGTGCTGCGGACGGCGCCGAAGGTGGCCGGGGTGCTGCGGGCCGTGCATGCCCGGGCGCCGCACGCGCGGGTGGTCGTCGTCGGCTATCCGGACCTGCTGCCCGACGACGGCAGCGGCTGCTTCCCGCAGGTCCCCTTCGCCCAGGGCGACTTCGCCTATCTGCGGGACACCGAGAAGCGGCTCAACCTGATGCTGCGCGTGGTGGCCGGCCTGAACCGGGCCGAGTACGTCGACACCTACGGCCCCACCGTCGGCCACGACATGTGCAAGGCGCCCGCCGACCGCTGGATCGAGCCGCTCCGGCCGGCCGCTCCGGCCGCCCCCGCCCACCCCAACGCGCTGGGCGAACAGGCCATGGCGCGGGCGGTGCTGGACCGGCTGGTGCAGGGACGCGGACGCGGCTGACGCGACCTGAGCCGAGGGGCGGCCTCCGGGTGTCGGGGGCCGCCCCTCGGGCGGGTCTCAGCCGCCGAGCGCGCCGAGCACGACCGCCTGGGCCTCCTCCTGCACCCGGGCGAGGTGGTCGGGGCCGAGGAAGGACTCGGCGTACACCTTGTAGACGTCCTCGGTGCCCGAGGGGCGGGCCGCGAACCAGGCGTTGTCGGTGGTCACCTTGATGCCGCCGATGGCCGCGCCGTTGCCGGGCGCCTCGGTGAGGACGGCGGTGACCGGCTCGCCGGCCAGCGTGTCGGCGCGGACCTGGGCCGGGGACAACTTGGCGAGCAGCGCCTTCTGCTCCCGGGAGGCGGGCGCGTCGGTCCGGGCGTAGGCGGGCTCGCCGAAGCGCACGGTCAGGTCGGCGTAGTGCTCGGACGGGGTCTTGTCGGTGACGGCCGTGATCTCGGAGGCGAGCAGCGCCAGGAGGATGCCGTCCTTGTCGGTGGTCCACACCGAGCCGTCCCGGCGCAGGAAGGACGCGCCGGCCGACTCCTCGCCGCCGAACCCGAGGGTGCCGCCGGCCAGTCCGTCCACGAACCACTTGAACCCGACGGGGACTTCGACGAGTTCCCGGCCGAGGTCGGCGGCGACCCGGTCGATCATGGTGGAGGAGACCAGCGTCTTGCCGATGCCGACGGCGGCCGGCCACTGCTCGCGGTGCTGGTAGAGGTAGGAGATGGCGACCGCGAGGTAGTGGTTGGGGTTCATCAGCCCGGCGTCCGGGGTGACGATGCCGTGCCGGTCGGCGTCGGCGTCGTTGCCGGTGGCGATGCGGAACCGGTCGCGCTGCTCGATGAGGGAGGCCATCGCGTGGGGCGAGGAGCAGTCCATGCGGATCTGCCCGTCCCAGTCCAGCGTCATGAACCGCCAGGTGGGGTCGGTGTGCGGGTTGACCACCGTCAGGTCGATGCCGTGCTGTTCGGCGATCCGGCCCCAGTAGGCGACGGAGGCGCCGCCGAGCGGGTCGGCGCCGATGCGCACACCGGCCGCGCGGATCGCGTCCAGGTCGAGGACGCTGGGCAGGTCACCGACATACGCGCCGAGGAAGTCGTGGCGTCCGGTGGTGTCCGCGGCGAGCGCCCGCGCGTAGGGCATCCGGCGTACGTCCTTCAGGCCGCCCGTGATGATCTCGTTGGCCCGGTCCTGGATCCAGGAGGTGGCGTCGGAGGCCGCCGGGCCGCCGCTCGGCGGGTTGTACTTGAAGCCGCCGTCGGCGGGCGGGTTGTGCGACGGGGTGACGACCACACCGTCCGCGAGACCGGAGGTGCGGCCCCGGTTGTGGCTGAGGATGGCGTGCGAGACGGCCGGGGTGGGGGTGTAGCCGTCGGCGCTGTCGACGAGCACGGTCACCCCGTTGGCGGCGAACACCTCCAGCGCGGTGACCTTGGCGGGCTCCGACAGGGCGTGGGTGTCGGCGCCGAGGAAGAGCGGTCCGTCGGTGCCCTGCGCGGCGCGGTACTCGCAGATGGCCTGGCTGGTGGCGGCGATGTGGTCCTCGTTGAAGGCGCATCCGAGGGACGAACCCCGGTGCCCCGAGGTGCCGAACGCCACCCGCTGGCCCGGGTCGGCCGGGTCGGGGTGCAGGGCGTAGTACGCCGTGACCAGCCGGGCCACGTCGACAAGGTCCTCGGGACCGGCCGGCCGGCCGGCTCGCTCGTGCGGCATGAGTCCGTATCCTCCGCATGGGTGTGTGGTTCGCTCGCCGCCCATCTTTCCTCGTCAGGGCCCTGACACGCGAGTCGGCGCGTACGATCTGAGCCTCCGACGACCGCGCCGTGCCGCCCTGCACGCAGGGCGCCTTTCGCAGACAGGCCTGCCACCGTGACCGGATCCGCCGTCAGAGCCCCCTGGCTCCTCGCTCGTTGCGCACAGCTGGCCGTGGGTGCGGCCGCCGGCACGGAGGTGGTCCGCGCGTTCGACGTCCGCGCTCGTCTGCTGCATCCGTCGGCGGCGGCCGCCATCCGGTCCGGGTGGGCGTCGACGGTCTACGTGGACGTCATGACGGCGGCGATGGTGCTGTTCCTCGTGTGGTTCGCCCGCTGCCGGCGCAACGCCGGGCTGCTCTCCCCCGGCGCGGTGCGCGGCTCGGGCGCGTGGGCCGTCGTCGCCTGGCTGATACCGGGGGTCAACCTGTGGGCGCCGCGCGGACTCCTGCTGGACGTCCAGCGGGCGAGCGGCCCGGCCGGGGCGGACCGGGACGTCCTGGTGAACGTGTGGTGGGGGGCCTGGGTCGGGCACGCGGTGCTGGCGCTGGCCGCCGCACAGCTGGGCGGCGGGACCTCGCTGCCGCTGCTGGTGCCGGCGGAGTCCCTGAACCTGCTGGCCGCGGCCCTGGTGACCGTCGTGATCCAGCGAATCACCGCGCGACAGGCCGCCGCTGTGGACTCCGGGCTCCCGGTGCCCGCGCCGGCCGGCCTGCCGCAGGCTCCGTAGGGCCTCTCTTTCGGATCTTGCCGGCGCCGCAGCCGGCCTGATCCGAAAGAAAGGCCCTGGAGCCGCCGGTCAGCCGATGTGGTAGCTGTCGCCGTAGACCTTCCAGTCGAGCGGGGTGTTCAGGTCGAGGTTGCCCTTGTGCAGGAAGACCCGCTGCTCGGTGTCGACCCGGCTGGTGTCGCTGTGCGCCTCCTCCTGCTTCATGGCCCAGACCCGCGCGTCGAGGAAGGCGTCGAGGTACGTGGTCTCCTTGCCGCCCTGCGCGGGCGGCTTGGCGCTGCGCAGGGCGCGCTTGCGAATGTTGCGGAAGCTGGTGGGGTCGTCGCCGTCACCGTGCATGACGAGGGCGTCGTAGTAGATGAACTGGCCGAGCGCGCGCAGTCCGTCGGTCTTGCCCTGGGTGACCGCGGGGTTGAAGTAGACGCGGTCGCGTTCGTCGTCCTGGGCCCGCTGGAAGGAGGTGTCCCGGGCGGCCCTGCGCCAGTCGCCGGGGAAGCCGGGGTCGAGGCCCTCGTGCGAGTCGCTGCCGTTGACCTTGCGCAGTGCGGGCAGGTATTTGGCGAGGACGTTGCCGGGGGTGCGGTCGGTGTAGAGCTGGACGACCTCGAGCATGTCGCCGGTGCCGGAACAGAAGCCGATGATGCCGGCGGTGTAGCCGCGGCCGTCGCCGATGTCCTCGATGTACTTGTACTGGGCCCTCCAGTCGAGCGAGGAGTTCTCCGCGCTGGACACGAGTTCCATCGCGATCTCCTTCTTCGCGGGGTCGTCCAGTCCCGGTGCGGCGGCCGTGGCCGCGGTGGCGGAGCGGGTACCGATCAGGGCGCCGGAGGCGACCGCGCCGAGCAGGGCGACGGCGGTACGGCGGGAGACGTGCACCACAGGGCCTCCAAGTGGGCGTGGGGGGTGGCGAGCCCGGGCTGCCGCCCGAACTGGTAGGAAAGTTTCCTACCAGATGCGCCACCCACAACCCCGCGGAGGGCAACTTCGTACGATCGCCCAACCGCAACGAGCCACACCTTCGCGCCCGCCCCACGTGACAAATGCAAAAAAATAGACATAATGGAATATGTATTCGTTCGCGACATGAAGGACCGCTCACCGTATGGCCTACGGAGCCCGCCGCAGTCCCTTTCCGCTTCCTCACCCCGACCTGACGCGCGCCCGCGACTGCGAGCACTGTCTCGGCTGGGGAACCGTCGTCACCCGCGACGGCCGGCACGAGCTGTGCCACACCTGCCAGCTCGTCCAGGGCGCCGACGCCGGCGCCTGACGGGGACGTACCGTGGAGCCATGGCCCCTCCGCTGCCGGGTCCACTGGCGCATCTGGCGCCGCTGCTCGGTCACTACGGCTACTGGGCCGTCGGAGCCGTGGTCTTCGTGGAGGATTTCGGGGTCCCGGCGCCCGGCGAGACGATCCTCCTCGCGGCCGGCGTCTACGCGGGCGCCGGCCGGCTGAACGTCGTGGCGGTGGCGGTGATCGCCTTCACCGCGGCCCTGCTCGGGGACAACGTCGGGTACCTGATCGGCCGGTCCGGCGGGCGCGCCGTCGTCCACCGCTGGGGCCGGTACGCCTTCCTGACGCCGCGTCGCCTGGAGACCGCCGAGGAGTTCTTCGGCCGGCACGGCGGCAAGGTCGTGACCGTGGCCCGGTTCGTCGAGGGGCTGCGCCAGGCCAACGGCATCATCGCGGGCACCATCGGTATGCCCTGGCGCCGCTTCCTCGCCTTCAACGCGCTCGGCGCGGCCCTGTGGGTCGGCCTGTGGACCACCCTGGCCGCCCTGGCGGGCAGCCACATCACCGCCGTGTACGACGAGATCCGGCACTACCAGCTGTACGTCCTGGTCGGCGTCGCCGCCCTGCTCGCGGCCTTCGTGGTACGGCGGCTGCTGCGGCGCCGGCGCGAAGCGGGCCGTCGGCGCGCGCCCGACCCGTCCTGAGGCGAGGACGGTCAGCCGGCCGAGGGGCCGTGGGTGAGCCGATCGAGGTCAGCCGGCCGACGGGCCGTGGGTGTGCAGATACTCCAGGGCGTCCTGGACCACCGTGCGCCGGTACCAGGACCGCCAGGCGGCCAGCTCCCCCGCCAGCACGTCCAGGCCGGCCTCCTCGCCGGGGGACAGCCAGACGCCCGGCTCCGCCCGGTGCACCGAGAGCACACCGGAGCAGCTGCCCTCGGCCGTGAGGAGCGGCGTGCCGCGGACCGCGCGGCTGCCCGTGGCCAGGGCCGCCCGGCCGACGGGATGGCCGGCCAGCTCCGGGTCCGCGGCCACGTCGGCGACGGTCACCGGACGGCGCTCGGCCTGGGCGCGGGCGCACACCGCCGGCGGACCGAGCACCAGGGCCAGGCAGTCCCGGTAGGCCTCGTCCAGGCCGTGCTGTGCCTCCAGGACGAGCGCCTCGTCCTGCACCCGGTCGGTCAGATGGATCTCGACCGCGTCGGCGTCGGCCAGCGTCACCGCCATGTACACGGCGGCCTTCAGCACCTGGAGCCGGTCACGCGGGTCCGCCTCGGCCAGCAGCCCGCCGGTGGGCGGCGGGGTGTGCCGGCGCCCCGGGAACCACTCCGTGCCCGTCAGCGGCGGCGGAGCGGTCACCACCGCCGAGGCCAGCTCCCGCACCGGCACATTGTGGTGCTGGGAGCCGTCCCGCAGCAGCCTGAAGGCGGCCGCCGGACCGGACAGACCGTAGCGGGCGATCAGGATGCCCTGGGCGATGCCGATGATCCCGCTGGTGCGCGCCTTGGCCCGCAGACCGAAGACCTCGCTCGGGCTCGCCGGCAGCAGGTACGGCCCGTTCTCGGCCGGCTCGCCGTGCGGGGCCGCGAGGGCACTGTCCAGGCTCGGGCACAGACGGATGCCGGGCAGGGGCCTCCGCGTCAGCGCCACGTGGACCGGCGGTGCCGCACCGATGACCAGGACGGGACCGGCGGCGAGGTGCCGGGTGTGCGTGTCCAGGGCGCGGACCGCGGTTCCGGTCACCCGGCGCACACCGGACATGTCCAGGACCAGCAGCGGGTGGGGCCCGGCCGCCTGCCGCAGCTCCAGCTCGCGTCCGAGTACATCGGCGCCCCGGGCGTCGAGCGTGCCGGAGAGGTGCAGCACGACCGCCCGGTCGGCCACCGGCTGCACGGTCACGGTGACGTCTCCGGTCACCGCGCATCACCTGCGGACTTCGCGCGCTTCCTCGCGGCTCGCACCGCGGCCGGTGCGCACTCCCCGGCCGCACCTCGTCTGGTCCCACCTTGTTCCCCCACGCTCCGAAAACGCAAGCACCCGACCTGGCAAGTCGACGTTTCCGCCGTCTCACGAGGAGCACCCGGGAGGAAGACCGGCCGACCGTGCGGTCGTCGGTCCGAGGCTCCCTCGGTTCGGAGAAGTGCTGGGGGAGCTTCCTCGTGAACGCTCCGCTCCGGTTTGGCCCGCGGCACAGCGGTAAACCGGAGGACGAACGGAGAACAGTCGAGACGTTGGGATGTGACACCCATGGCTGGCAGCCAGAAGGCCAAGGGCAAGGCGGAGCAGGTCAAGGGCCGGGCCAAGGAGGCCGCGGGCCGCGCCGTCGGCAACGAGAGCCTGGAGGCCAAGGGCCGTATGGAGGGCGCGCGCGGCGACGCCCGCCAGGCCAAGGAGAAGGCGAAGGACATCGGCAAGCACTGAGCGAGGCCGCTCCTGCGCAAGAGGAACGGGCCCGGATCGTCCCGGACGGTCCGGGCCCCTCGCTGACCAGGCGTCCCCGGGCAATCGAAGGATTCGGGCCGGATGTCCCCTTGACCGGCGGCCCAGCGGGTAACCGAAGCCCGATGGCAGCTCCCCGAGGGCAAGGGCGGACAAGGTATGGACATGCAGCTCAGGACGCACGCGTCGGCACAGCCCCGCACCGCGGCCCCGCGCTACAGCCGTACCTGGGCCGGCGGCCTGACCAGCATCGCGGAGGCCAGGGACGCCGTCGCCGACCTGCTCGCCCGGGCCCGCCCCGCACCGGCCCGGCAGGCGGTGCAGGACGCGCAGCTGGTCGTGAGCGAGCTGGTCACGAACGCGGCCCAGCACGCGCCCGGCCCGTGCGCGCTGGGCCTGGACCTGCTGCCCGGCGGCGGCGCGCTGCGCATCACCGTCACGGACACCTCCCCCGAGCCGCCCCGCCGGCGCCCTCCCGACCCCGGCCGGGTGGGCGGCCACGGGCTGCACCTGGTGTTCCGGCTGGCCGTCGACGTGCGGGTGATCCGACTGGTCCGGGGCAAGCGGGTCGCCGCGATCGTGCCGCTCGCCGCCGGGACGGGCTGTTGAGGACCGGGCCGCGCGGCCGCTGCGGGCGCGCGCGACACGGGCACCCGTGCCAGGCTCGAAACGGGGCACCGCACACGCGCGACCAGCGGCCGGGGTGCCGGAAGGACGGCCGGGCGGCGGGTGGGCGGGACGTCGCGGGCGAGGAGGTACGGCGATGAGCGACGGCGAGGCGGTGCGCGGGCGACACCAGCTGTCCGGCCCGCAGCCCGATGTGGCCGGTGCCGCCGGCTGGTCCGACGCCCCGCCGCGGATGGGCTTCTTCACCGACACGTCGGTGTGCATCGGCTGCAAGGCCTGCGAGGTGGCCTGCAAGGAGTGGAACGCCGTACCGGAGGACGGCCTGGAGCTGTCCGGGATGTCGTACGACAACACGCAGAGCCTCGGCGCCGACACCTGGCGGCATGTGGCCTTCGTGGAACAGCGCAAGCCGTTCGGCGGGCAGGAGCCCGGCGTCGGACACGAGGACGTGGACGTCTTCGCCGCCGCCGCACGGCTCGGCACCGACGCCGCCTCCCCCGGCCCGGGCGCCACCACTCCCCCGCCCGGCGAGGCCCCCGCGGGCGCGCCGGCCGGGCGGATCTCCCCGGTCGCCCCCGACGGCCGCACCGAGCTGCGCTGGCTCATGGCCTCCGACGTGTGCAAGCACTGCACGCACGCCGCCTGTCTGGACGTGTGCCCGACCGGCTCGCTGTTCCGCACCGAGTTCGGCACGGTCGTCGTCCAGGAGGACATCTGCAACGGCTGCGGCTACTGCGTGCCCGCCTGCCCGTACGGCGTGATCGGCCTGCGTGAGGACGACGGCCGGGCGTGGAAGTGCACGCTGTGCTACGACCGTCTCGGCGTCGGCATGGAGCCCGCCTGCGCCAAGTCCTGCCCCACGGAGTCCATCCAGTTCGGCCCGCTGGAGGAGCTGCGGGAGCGGGCCCGGGAGCGGGTGGCTCAGCTGCACGCGGCCGGGGTGGCCGACGCCCGCCTCTACGGCGAGAGTCCGGACGACGGCGTCGGCGGGGCCGGCGCGTTCTTCCTGCTGCTGGACGACCCCGAGGTCTACGGCCTGCCCCCGGACCCCGTCGTCACCACCCGGGACCTGCCCGACATGTGGCGGCACGCGGCCCTGGCCGCCGTCTCGCTGGCCGCCCTCGCCCTCGGCAGTTTCGTACGGAGGCCGCGATGAGCGAATCGGACGTCACCCGGGACGGGGTGCGGGGCGCGCGGCCCGGCCGGGAGGCGCCGACGGGCGCGGCCGGGGGCCGCCGGCGGCGCGGCCGGGGTGGCCGGGGCGAGCAGCCGATGGTGCCGGACGCGGAGTTCTCGTCGTACTACGGCAGGCCCGTGCTGAAGAAGCCGCCCTGGAAGCCGCTGGACATCGCCGGGTACCTGTACCTCGGTGGCCTGGCCGGGGCGTCCTCGCTGCTGGCGGCCGGTGGGCAGGCCACCGGCCGGCCGGGGCTCGCCGCGCCGGCGAAGTTCGGGGCGGCCGGGGCGATCTCGCTGTCGCTGGCCGCGCTCGTCCACGACCTGGGCCGCCCGGCCCGCTTCCTGAACATGCTCCGGGTGGTCAAGCCCACCTCACCGATGAGCGTGGGCTCCTGGCTGCTGGCCGGATACGTACCGCTCGCCCTCACCGCCGCGGCGGCCGAGCTGGCGGGCCGCCGCCGGCCGGCCGGCCGGGTCGCGGCGGCGCTGGCGCGGTGCCTGCGGCCGCTCGGGCCGGCGGCCACGGCGGGCGCGGCGGTGCTCGGCCCGGCCGTGGCGACGTACACCGCGGTGCTGGTCTGCGACACGGCGGTGCCGTCGTGGCACGAGGGCTATCGCGAGCTGCCGTTCGTCTTCGCGGGCTCGGCGGCGACGGCCGCGTCCGGACTCGCACTCGCCGCCGCTCCGACGGCGCAGACGGGACCGGCCCGGCGGATGGCCGCGCTCGGAGCCGCGCTGGAGCTGGGCGCCTTCCGGGCGATGAAGCGGCGCATGGGCACCGCCGCCGAGCCCTACGAGCAGGGCGGACCGCGGCGGTTGCTGCACGCGGCGGAGGCGCTGACCGCGGGCGGTGCGCTCCTCGCCGTGGCCGCCGGGCGGGACCGGCGCCTCGCTCTGGCGGCCGGTCTGGCGCTGCTCAGCGGCTCGGCAGCCGTCCGCTTCGGCGTCTTCCAGGCCGGGGTGGCCTCGGCGGAGGACCCCCGGTACACGGTGCTGCCGCAGCGGGAGCGGCTGGCGGACGGCGGCTAGCGAGCCACGGTCACTCCGGCCGGGCGAGTCTGGCGGCCACGGCGTCGAGGACCCAGTCCAGGCCGGTCGCGAAGGATGTGTCGGCGTCCATGTGCGTGCCGTCGTGCACCGCCTTGGCGAGCGCGGGGAAGCGGCCTGTGGCCAGCATTCTCGTCACGTGCGGTCCGGAGGCGCGCTGCCAGTCGCTCTTGGACAGGCCTGTGGTGCGCTCGGCCCGCAGGTTCGCGATCTCGCGCCTGATCGCCCCGGTGCAGTAGGCGCTGACGGTCTCCACGGCGCGCAGGACGGTGTCGATGTCGGCGAGGCCGTCGAGTGCGGCCAGCTTGGCCTCGGTCACGGCGAGGCCGTTCGGGCCGAGGCTCGGGCGGCCGCCGAGCAGGTCGGCGAGCCATGGGTGGCGCAGAGCGGCCTGCCGGGTGCGGTGGGAGAGGTCGCGCAGCGCCTCCCGCCAGTCGCCGGGCTGCTCCTCGGGGAGGATCTCGGCCTGGACCTCGTCCACCATGAGGTCGAACAGCTCTTCCTTGGTGGAAATGTAGCCGTACAGCCGCATCGGGCCGGCGTTCAGCCGGGCGGCGACCTTGCGCACCGACACCGCTTCGAGCCCGCCCTCGTCGGCCAGTGCGATGGCGGCGGCGACGATCCGCTCCCGGTCGAGCGGCACGGGGCGAGTCGGCGGCTCCGGCCGGTCCCAGACAGTCATGGCCACATCGTACTGTTGCGATACAGCGTATTGAGAAAATACAGTGTATCGACATGAGACATCGCATCGCCGTGGTCGGAAGCGGTCCCGCCGGCCTGACCTTCGCCCGTGTCCTGCACCGCCACGGCCACCCCGTCACGATCCTCGAACGCGACCCCGGCCCCAACGCCCGCCCGCCGGGCGGCACGCTGGACCTGCGTGAAGGGCAGGGCCAGCTCGCGCTCCGGAAGGCGGGGCTGCTGGCGGAGTTCCAGGCGCTGTCCCGGCCCGAGGGTCAGGCCATGCGCATCCTGGATCCGGACGGGACCGTCCTGCGCGACTGGCGGCCCCGCCCGGACGAGCGGGCCAATCCCGAGATCGACCGCGGCCACCTCCGTGACCTGCTGCTCGGCCCCCTCGATGTGCAGTGGGGGCGGGGCGTGACGCGGGTGGTGCCGGGGACCCCCGAGGGCGTCCTGGTCCACTTCGAGGACGGGCGGCAGGAGACGTTCGACCTCGTGGTCGGCGCGGACGGCGCGTGGTCCCGGGTGCGCCCCGCGGTCTCGCCGGCGACCCCGCAGTACACCGGCGTCGCCTCCGTCGAGTCGTCCCTCGACGACATCGACACCCGCCACCCCGGCCTCGCCCGGCTGATCGGCGACGGCTCCATGGGGGTGTACGGCGTGAACCGGAGTCTCGTCGCGCAGCGCAACAGCGGCGGCCACGCCAAGGTGTACGCCCAGTTCCGCGCGCCGCTGGACCGGCACGCGGACCTGGACCCGGCCGATGCCGAGGCCGTCCGGGCGCGTCTGCTGGCGTTGTTCGACGGCTGGGCCGCTCCCGTCCTCGACCTGCTCCGCCACAGCACCGCGTTCGTCCGGCGCCCCCTGTACACCCTGCCCGTGAGTCACACGTGGACCCACGTCCGCGGGGTGACGCTGCTGGGCGACGCCGCCCATCTGATGCCTCCGCTGGGCGCGGGCGCGAACCTCGCGATGCTGGACGGCGCCGAACTCGCCGAGGCCATCGCCGCCGGCCCCGACAAGCCGGACGACGCCGTCCGCGCCTTCGAGGAGCGGATGTGGGCACGGGCCGGCACATGGGCGAAGATCACGACGGCCGGTCTGGAACGCCTCGTGGGCCCGGACCCCGCCGAAGCGCTCGCTCTCTTCGACGAGGTCCAGCCGTCCTGACCACCGAGCACCCTGCGCGGGACCGGCTCCGTGGGCGCCTCCCGGGGCTGCTCGGTGCCGCGGTCTACGGGCCCTCCGCGCCCAGCCGGGCCGCCAGGTCCGGGAGGGAGACGGCGGTCAGGGCCGGGTGACGCGGGGACGAGGGGTACGGCTGTGAGGTGCGGCGCAGCCACGCGGTGACCAGCCCTGCCCGGGCGGCGCCGTCGATGTCCCACGGGTGCACCGAGACCAGCAGTGTCTCGCCGGCCGCGACGCCCAGGGTGTGCAGGGCGTGGGCGTAGGCCTCCCCCGCCGGCTTCCAGCGGCCCGCGGCCTCGACGTCGAGGTGGGTCTCGAAGCAGTCGGCGAGCCCGGCCCTGTCGAGCACCGCGCGGGTGGTGCCGACGGAGCCGTTGGTGAGGGTCGCGAGGCGGTACCCGGCCGTGTGCAGGGCCCGTACACCGGCGGGCACGTCGGGGTGCACGGGCAGTTCCGCGAGCCCGGCGAGGACGTGTACGGCGGCCCGTTCCGGATCGGTCGCGCCCTCCTCGCCGGCCGCCAGCGTCCGCAGCCCGTCCCCCGCAACGGCCGCGAAGGACGCCCGGCCCCCGGCGAGGGTCAGGGCCACCCCGTCGCGCAGCACCCCGGCGAACCAGGCCGGCAGGAGGTGGCCGGGGAGGCCGACGTACTCGAAGCGGGCCGCGAGCGGGGTCAGATCGGTGAGGGTCTCGTTGACGTCGAACAGCACGACGCGAGGGCGGTCGGCGAGCAAGCGGATCACCTCCGTGGGCGACGCGGGCGAGACCCACCCGCAGCCGGGCGAGCGGCACCGCGGCACTGCCGACGGCCCGCCTGCCGACCATCATGGCAAGCCCCTCTGCCGCGTGCGCGGCGGCGCTGACAGCGGCGAGGCGGCGGCCGGGACCGGCGGACCGGCCGTTTGGCCGCTGTCCGCGCGGGTACTCCGCGGCCCACCGGAAGATGCCCGGGGCGGCCGGGCGCGGGAGAATCGGGACAGGACGGAGCGGAAGGAGCGGGGCATGGGGGTGCGCACCTGGATCGACTCCTGGCCGGTCTACCGGCAGCTGACCGGCACCGACCCGCTGGGCCGGGGCGCCGCCGCCCGGAGCGGGCGCAGCGCGCGGCTGACGCCGCGGGTGGCCACCGCCGACCGGGTGGTGAAGTCGGTGTGCCCGTACTGCGCGGTGGGCTGCGGCCAGAACGTGTACGTCCAGGAGGGGAAGGTCACCCAGATCGAGGGCGATCCGGACTCCCCGATCTCGCGCGGCCGGCTCTGCCCCAAGGGCGCGGCGAGCCTCCAGCTGACCACCGGGGACGCCCGCGAGCACCAAGTGCTGTACCGGCGCCCGCACGGCACCGACTGGGAGCGGCTGGACCTCGGCACCGCCATGGACATGATCGCGGACCGGGTGATCGCGGCGCGCCGGGCCGGCTGGCGGTGGGAGGTCGACGGGACCCGCACCCGGCGCACGCTCGGCATCGCGAGCCTGGGCGGGGCCACGCTCGACAACGAAGAGAACTACCTGCTCAAGAAGTTGTTCACCGCGCTGGGAGCAATCCAGATCGAGAACCAGGCGCGTGTTTGACACTCCTCCACCGTTCCCGGTCTGGGAACCTCGTTCGGACGCGGCGGCGCGACCACCTTCCAGCAGGACCTTCAGCACGCGGACTGCATCGTCATCGAGGGCTCGAACATGGCCGAGTGCCATCCGGTCGGGTTCCAGTGGGTGATGGAGGCGAAGGCGCGCGGCGCCAAGGTGGTCCATGTCGATCCGCGGTTCACCCGCACCAGCGCGCTGGCCGATCTGCACGTGCCGCTGCGTGCGGGCACCGACATCGCGTTCCTCGGCGGGATCATCCACTACGTGCTGGAGCACGAGAAGTACTTCCGTGACTATGTGGTGGCGTACAGCAACGCGTCGGTGATCCTGCGCGAGGACTTCCACGACACCGAGGACCTGGCCGGCGTCTTCTCCGGCCTGGACGCCCGCAACCGCAGGTACGACAACGCCAGTTGGCAGTACGAGGGCACCGAGGTGCAGGCCGCCTCGGGCGAGCGCGACCAGGAGTACGAGGCCCGCACCGGCGGCGGCAGTTCGGTGACCGAGGCGGCGCGCGGCGAGTCGCACGGCTCCGGCGGCGCGGTGATCGGCGAGGGCGAACCGGAGCGGGACGAGACGCTCACCCATCCGCGCTGCGTCTTCCAGGTGCTCAGGCGGCACTACGCGCGCTACACCCCGGAGCTGGTCGAGCAGGTCTGCGGAGTGCCGCAGGAGCTGTTCCGGCAGGTGTGCGAACTGGTCACGGAGAACTCCGGCCGCGACCGCACCACGGCCTTCGCCTACGCGGTCGGCTGGACCCAGCACACGGTGGGCGTGCAGTACATCCGCGCGGCCTCGGTGCTCCAGACCCTGCTGGGCAACATCGGGCGGCCGGGCGGCGGCATCCTGGCGCTGCGCGGGCACGCCTCCATCCAGGGCTCGACGGACATCCCGACCCTGTTCAACCTGCTGCCGGGCTACATCCCGATGCCGCACGCCCACCAGAACCAGGACCTGGACGCCTTCGTCGAGGCGGAGGCGGCCCACAAGGGCTACTGGGGCAACATGCGCGCCTACCTGGTGAGCCTGCTGAAGGCGTACTGGGGTGACGCGGCGACCCCGGAGAACGACTTCTGCTTCGACTACCTGCCCCGGCTCACCGGCTCGCACTCGACGTACGAGACGACGACGGCCCAGCTGGACGGCGTCTGCAAGGGCTACTTCCTGATCGGCGAGAACCCCGCCGTGGGGAACGCGAACTCCAAGCTGATGCGGCTGGGCATGGCCAACCTGGACTGGCTGGTCGTCCGGGACTTCTCGCTGATCGAGTCGGCGACCTGGTGGAAGGACGGCCCGGAGATCGCCACCGGTGAGCTGCGCACCGAGGACATCGGCACCGAGGTGTTCTTCCTGCCGGCCGCCGCGCACACCGAGAAGGACGGCAGTTTCACCAACACCCAGCGGCTGGTGCAGTGGCACCACCAGGCGGTCGAACCGCCCGGGGAGGCGCGCAGCGACCTGTGGTTCGCCTACCACCTGGGGCGGATCGTCCGGGAGAAGCTGGCGGGGTCCGCCGACGAGATGGACCGGCCGCTGCTCGACCTGGCCTGGGACTACCCGACGAAGGGCGCACTCGCCGAACCGGACGCCGAGGCCGTCCTCGCCGAGATCAACGGCCACGACGCCGAGGGCGCTGCGCTCTCCTCGTACGAGGAGCTGAAGTCCGACGGCTCGACCGTCTGCGGTTGCTGGATCTACTGCGGTGTCCGCGCCGACGGTGTCAACCAGGCCGCCCGCCGCAAGCCCGGCCGGGAGCAGGACTGGGTGGCCGCCGAGTGGGCCTGGGCCTGGCCGGCCAACCGCCGGATCCTGTACAACCGCGCCTCCGCGGACCCCGAGGGCCGCCCGTGGAGCGAGCGGAAGGCACTGGTGTGGTGGGACGCGGAGCGGGGTGAGTGGACCGGGCACGACGTACCCGACTTCAAGAAGGACAAGGAGCCGGGTCACGAGCCGCCCGAGGGCGCGACCGGCCCGGAGGCCCTGTCGGGCAGGGATCCGTTCATCATGCAGGCCGACGGCAAGGCGTGGCTCTATGTGCCGTCCGGGCTCACCGACGGCCCGCTGCCCACGCACTACGAGCCGCAGGACTCGCCGTTCGCGAACCTCCTGTACGACCAACAGCGCAACCCGGTCCGTCAGTTGCCGCCGCCGCATCCGGACAACCGCTACCAGCCGAGCGGTGACGAGCCCGGCTCCGCGGTGTTCCCGTACGTGGCCACCACCTACCGGCTCACCGAGCACCACACCGCGGGCGGCATGTCGCGCTGGCAGCCGTATCTGGCCGAGCTCCAGCCGGAGTTCTTCTGCGAGGTCTCCCCCGAGCTGGCCGCGGAGCGGGGCCTGGCGCACACCGGGTGGGCGACGATCGTCAGCGCCCGCGCGGTGATCGAGGCCCGGGTGCTGGTCACGGACCGGATGGCGCCGCTGACCGTGCAGGGGCGCCGGCTGCACCAGGTGGGGCTGCCGTACCACTGGGGTCCGAACGGGTACAGCACCGGGGACGCGGCCAACGAGCTGCTGCATCTGTCCCTGGACCCGAACACGCACATCCAGGAGTCGAAGGCGTTCGCCGTGGACATCCGCCCGGGGCGCAGGCCGCGCGGCCCTGCCTCCCTGGCGCTGGTCCGCGCCTACCGGATCCGCGCGGGCATCGACGAGCACACGGGCACGGAGCCCTGAGCCCTGGCTCTCGAATCCCTACCGGAGCACGATCGAGTGGGGTCCGCGCGGCACCAGCTCCCCCACCACCGGCGCCCCGGGCACCTCCCCGGCGACCAGCAGACCGCCGGAGGTCTGCGCGTCGGCCAGCAGCAGCCGGGTGCCCTCGTCGGTGTCCCCGAAGTCGGTGTGCGGGGCGACCCATTCGAGGTTACGCCGGGTGCCACCGCTGATGTACCCGTCGCGTACGGCCTCCCGGGCCCCGTCCAGGTACGGCACGGCGGCGGTGTCGATGACGGCGGTCACCTGCGAGGCGCGGGCCAGCTTGTGCAGATGGCCGAGGAGGCCGAAGCCGGTGATGTCGGTGGCGCAGCGGGCCCCGGCCGCGAGGGCGGCCTCGGCGGCGTCCCGGTTGAGGGCCGTCATGGTGGCGACGGCCTGCTCGAAGCGCTCGCCGGTGGCCTTGTGCCGGTTGTTGAGCACGCCCACGCCCAGCGGCTTGGTCAGGCAGAGCGGCTGCCCCGGCCGGCCGGTGTCGTTGCGCAGCAGCCGGTCGGGGTCGGCGAGGCCGGTGACGGCCATGCCGTACTTCGGCTCGGGATCGTCCACGCTGTGCCCACCGCCGACATGGCAGCCGGCCTCGGTGGCAATGTCGAGTCCGCCGCGCAGCACCTCGCGGGCCAGTTCGAAGGGGAGCCGGTCGCGCGGCCAGGCCAGCAGGTTGACGGCGAGGACCGGCCGGCCGCCCATCGCGTAGACGTCGGACAGGGCGTTGGCGGCGGCGATGCGTCCCCAGTCGTAGGGGTCGTCCACGACCGGGGTGAAGAAGTCCGCCGTACACACGAGTGCCGTGCCCCGGTGGGTGACCACGGCCGCGTCGTCCCCGGTGGCGAGCCCGACGAGCAGGGGCGTGTCGCCCCCGGCGAGCGCCGGTGCGGTCAGCCCGGCGACCACCTCCTCCAGCTCCCCCGGCGGGATCTTGCAGGCGCAGCCGCCGCCATGGGCGAACTGCGTGAGCCGGACGGGCGCCCGGCGGGTCGGTACCGAGGTCTGTGACATGACGGTGGTCTCCTGGGGCAGAAGCCTGACGGATGGTGGAGGCGTGTGGGTGCCTGGTGGCCCTCCCGGTCTTCAAAACCGAGGGGCCCGAGCAGCTCGGACAGGCAGGTTCGATTCCTGTCCGCCTCCGTCCGTCCCGTCCCGGCGGCAGCGGCGGCGCTGGTCGTCCAGGCGTTCCGTGTGCCCCGGGCGTCCAGGAACTCCAGCAGCGGTACGGCCACCCGGCGGGTGGTGTCCAGGGCCCGGCGTGCCTCGCTGAGCGTGAACGGCCCGGGCAGATCGCGCAGCACGGCGGCGGCCGCGGTGTCCGCGCCGGGCAGCAGCACGATCCCGTCGGCGATCCGCAGCAGCGCCCCCGCCTGCACGGCCGCCGCCAACGCCCTGCGGTCCAGGCCCAGTTCGGCGAGCCGGCCGGCCTCGGGCGCGCGGAACGGCGTACGGGCCAGGTCGCGGCGGACCGCGTCCACGGCCGCGCGGACGGGCGGGGGCAGCCCGGGCCGTGCGCGGTCGGCGGGGTACAGCCGGCCCCCGCGGGCGCGCAGCCCGGGTGTGGCGGTGGCCAGGGCGTCGACCAGTGCGCGGTCCGGCAGGCCGAGCAGCCGGCGGGCGGCCTCGGTGGGCAGCCCGGGGTCGAGCGGGTGGGCGCGGGCGTGCCGCTCGGTCTCGGCGGTGAGCCGGTCCTTCAGGGTGTCCCAGTGGTGCCGGTCGGCGAGCCAGTCGCCGGCCACGGGTTCGGCGGGGACCGGGACGCCCATCGCCCGCAGTTCGGCGCGGCGGATCAGCTTGCGGCGGGCGAGTTCGGCGGTGCCGTCGGGGCGGCCGGTCATGGTGGCCAGTTCGGCCGCGCGGGCCCGGCCGGCGCCGCGCCGGGTCAGCCGGGGCGGCCGTACGTCGAGGACGGTGGCCGCGCGGGGTCCGCGGCCGCCCCCGGGCTCGCGCAGCACGGCCCGGTCGCCGACGCGCAGGGGCAGGGCGCGGGAGAGGGTGAGCCGCGCGGTGTCCGTGCCGAGCGGGCGGACGGTCACCGGGACGGCGGCGGTGCCGATGTGCAGGGTGACCTGGCGGGGCAGGTCGGCCGTGGGCTCGCCGGTGACCCGTACGTCGATCAGCTCGGCGCACCGCCAGCGGTCCGGGGTGAGCAGCACCTGTCCGCGGCTGAGGGCCGTGTCGCCGGGGCCGTGCACGTTGACGGCGACCCGGGCGACGGCGCCGACCGTGGTGCGCTCCTCGTGCAGGCTCTGGAGGCCTCTGACCCGCAGGCAGGCGCCGCCGTCCCCGGTGGTCAGCCGGTCGCCGACGCGCAGCGTGCCCGCGCCGAGGGTGCCGGTGACGACGGTGCCGTGGCCGCGGACGGTGAAGGCCCGGTCCAGCCAGAGCCGTACGTCCGCGTCCCGGTCGGGGGCGGGCAACTCCTCGGCCAGCCGGGCGAGTTCGGTGCGCAGTGCGTCCAGTCCGCGGCCGGTGACGGCGCTCACCGCCACCGCGGGGACCGTGCCGAGGGAGGTGGCGGCCAGCCGTTCGAGGGCGTCGGCGCGCACGGGTGCGGGGTCGGCGAGGTCGCTGCGGGTGATCGCGAGGACGGCGTGCCGGACGCCGAGCGCGTCGAGGATGGCGAGGTGTTCCTCGGACTGGGGCTGCCAGCCCTGGTCGGCGGCGACCACGAAGAGCACCGCGGGCACGGGTCCGACCCCGGCGAGCATGGTGGCGACGAACCGCTCGTGCCCGGGGACGTCCACGAAGGCGAGGTGTTCGCCGTCCGGGCCGAGCCGGGTCCAGACGAAGCCCAGGTCGAGCGTGAGGCCGCGGCGGCGTTCCTCCTCGTACCGGTCGGGTTCCATTCCGGTGAGGGCGCGGACCAGGGCCGATTTGCCGTGGTCGACATGGCCGGCGGTGGCGAGGACCCGCATCACGTCCGCCCTTCCGCCGCCGGGCCGGCGCACCGCGCGTGCACCGCCCGTACGGCTTCGGCGAGCCGTTCGTCGTCCTCCTCCGGCACCGCGCGCAGGTCCAGCAGACAGCGCCCGGCCTCCAGCCGTCCGACCACCGGGATCGGTCCGGTCCGCAGGGCCGTGGCATACCGCTCGGGCAGGGAGAGGGCGGCGCTGGGCAGGGTGACACCGGGGGCGCCGCCGCCACCGACCGTGGCCGTGCTCGGTACGGCCCGTACGTCGATGCCGTCGACGGTGAGCGAGGCGGCGAGCCGCTCGGCGCGGGCGGTCAGCCGGGCCGGGTCGGCGGTGAGGGCGCGGGCGGTCGGGGTGGGCGGGCCGGTGAGGGTGGCCTCCAGCGCGGCGAGGGTGAGCTTGTCGACGCGCAGGGCGCGGGCCAGCGGATGCCGGGCGAGCGTGCGGACGATGTCCTGGTCGCCGAGGAGCAGTCCGCACTGGGGGCCGCCGAGGAGTTTGTCGCCGCTCGCGGTGACCAGGGCGGCGCCCGCGCGCAGCTGGGTGTCGGCGTCGGGCTCCTCGGGCAGCGCGGGGTGCGGGGCGAGCAGGCCGGAGCCGATGTCGACGACGACCGGTACACCGAGACCGGTCAGCTCGGCTGCCGTGGCGGACCGGGTGAAGCCGGTGATGCGGAAGTTGGAGGGGTGCACCTTGAGCACGAAGCCGGTGTCGGGGCCGATCGCGTCGGCGTAGTCGGCGGCGGTCGTGCGGTTGGTGGTGCCGACCTCGCGGAGCCGGGCGCCGGTGGAGACCAGCAGGTCGGGCAGGCGGAAGCCGTCGCCGATCTCCACCATCTCGCCGCGGCTGACGACGATCTCCCGGCTGGCGGCGAGGACGAGTGCGGCTGCGCCGTTGTTCACGACGTGCGCGGCTCCCGCGGCCGGTACCCGCTCGCGCAGGGCGGCGAGGGCGGAGCGGCCCCGGCGGGCCCGGACGCCGGTCTCCAGGTCGAGTTCCACGTCGGTGGGCCCGGCGGCCTCCTGGACGGCCCGGCGCGCGGCGGCCGAGAGCGGGGCCCGGCCGAGGTTGGTGTGCAGCAGCACGCCCGTCGCGTTGATCACCGGCCGCAGACCGCTCGCGGTGACGGGCAGCAGGGCGAGGGCGGCCTCCGCCACCTGCCCCGGCGCGATCCCGCCCGCCCTGGCCCGCTCCTGCGCCTGGCGGACGGCGGCCTTGACCACCCCTCCGCCGAGCCGCTCCACGGCGGCGGCGAGACGGGGATCACGCAGCAGCGCATCGGTCCGCGGAATCATCCGCCGCACGTCCCCTGCCCCGCGGCCGGACGGCGTACGCCCGCTGCTCCCCTCGGCGCCCTCCGGCGCACCGGAGTCCCGGGCCGCCCGCCCCGCGGCACCACCCGAGACGGAACCCGCCTGCGACCCGCCCGGGTGCAGAGGCGCGGCACCGGGGGCGCCTGCCAGCCCCTTCCCGTGGGCGGAGCCCACAGGCCAAGGCCCGCCGCCCGGGCCGGACTCATCTACCACGCCGTCACCGCCAGCGGACCCCGGGGGTAGAGGCGCGGCGCCGGGGGCGCCTGCCAGTCCGTTGCCGTGGCCGGTCCCCAGCCCGCCGTCCCCATGCGCGGCTTCCCGATGCACAGGCCCGCCACCAGGCGAGGCCGTCCGCCGCTGGTCCATGCCGCCCCTGTCTCTCCGGTCCGGCCCGTGCCCGTGGCCGGGCCTTTCCATCGTCTCCCAGTGCCCCCGGGCGGCCGTTCGACACGCCGGGAGGCGTTGACGGCGGCCGCTCCCGGGTACCCGGCGCGGCATGGACGACAAGCACCGCAACCGACAGGGCGACGCGAGCGATGCCGAGCGTGCCGCGCGCCGGCAGCGTGAGACGGACGGCGCACGGGCCTCCGCCGAGCCGTTCGAGTACCCGTACCCGGAGCGCCGGCCGGGGGTGCGGGCCCGGCGCCGGATCAGCGAGGCGCAGGCCGCCGCGGACATGCCGCCGGGTATCCCGGGCGGCTACGGCACGACCGGCGGCGGCCAGCCCGGCGCGACCGGTTCCGCGCATCCGCCGGTACGGCGGTCCGGGGACGCTCCCGAGGGCACGGGCTCGGCGGAGCCGGGCGGTGACGACGAGGGGCCGGTGAACCGCTCGCGGCGGTGACCCCGGCGAAGGAATCTAGGGCCAAGGCCGGTCGAAGGGCTCGTCGGTGCCGGGGTGCGGGCGCGGGGGCGGGGGCTCGCCGGCGGTGAGGTGTTCCAGCACCTCGACCAGTTCCTGGCATGCCTTCTCCACCGAGTTGCGGGTGTTGCGCTGCTCGGTGATCAGGGCGGACAGCAGCAGCGCGGTGAGGGCCATGGAGCCGTTGAACGCCTGGAGCTTCGCCATGGTCTCGATCCGGTCGAGCCCGGCGAAGGCGCCGACGCCGTCCGTCGCGGCGACCGTCGCCAGCACGGACGTCAGCAGGGCGCACAGCGCGCTGCCCACCAGCTGGAAGCGCAGGGCGGCCCAGATGAGCAACGGGTAGACGAGGAACAGCAGGCTGATCGAGCTGAAGGCGGCCAGCGGTACGAGAGCGCAGGCGACCAGCGTGAGCGCGGTCGCCTCCTTCCAGCGGCCCAGCGGCGGCAGCCGGCGCGCGCCGTACAGCAGGAGCAGCAACGGCGTCACGATCAGTACACCCATCGCGTCGCCGACCCACCAGGCGAGCCAGACCGGCCAGAAGCTCTGGGCGGCCAGCTTGTCCGTGAGCACCAGGAGCCCGACGCCGACCGTCGCGCTGATCAGCATCGCGCCCAGCGCGCCCAGGAACACCAGGGCCACGCCGTCGCGCAACCGTCCGAGGTCGGGGCGGAAACGGGCCCGGCGCAGCAGCAGCGCGGCGCACAGCGGTGCGACGGTGCTGCCGAAGAGGACGCCGATCACGTCGAGGTGGGGGGTGGTGAGGGAGAGCACGACGAAGAAGGCGCCGAGCGTGATGCCGGGCCAGCAGCGCAGCCCGAGGATGAGCAGGGCGGCGACGGCTACGCCGGTCGGCGGATAGATGGGGGTGACGACGGCGCCCTCGACGGACAGCCCGCGCAGCAGCCCGAGCCGGCCGGCCACGTAGTAGCAGGCCGCGACGGCCAGCACCTGGACGGCATAGGCGCCCGGCCGGCGCAGTTCCTCGATACCCACCACAGCAGCAATCTCACACCGCCGGGCGCGGGTCGGCGAGGCGAGAGACGCCACGGTCCGGCCCTATGGCTGAACCCGGCGCCCGGCCCGGGCGGCGGATCCGCGGCGGGCGGCCCGGGCCCGTTCAGGGACGCGTGCCGGGCCCGTCGAGGCCCACGACGAGGACGGCGGCGTCGTCCTCGTGTCCGACGCTCTCGGCGCCCTTGATCACGGCGGCGGCCAGTGCCGGGGCCGCCAGACCGGCGACGGCGGCGATGCCCGCGAGGCGCACCACCTGGTCCAGGCCGGCCTCGATCGCCAGCGAGGGTCCCTCCACCACCCCGTCCGTGACCAGCACGAACACTCCGCCGGTGGTGAGCCGGTGCCGGGTGACGGGGTAGTCGAAGCCCCGCTCGATGCCGAGCGGCGGTCCGCCCTCGTCGTCGACGACGCCGGACTTTCCGTCGGCCGTGGCCCACACGGAGGGGATGTGCCCGGCGCGGGCGCTCTCCAGCACGCCGGTTTCCGGGTCGAGCCGCATGAAGGTGCAGGTGGCGAAGAGGTCGCTGCCGAGTGCGAGCAGCAGCTCGTTGGTGCGGGCCAGCAGCTCGCCGGGTTCACCGGTGACGGTGGCGAGTGCGCGCAGCCCGGCCCGGACCTGGCCCATGAAGGCGGCGGCCTCGATGTTGTGCCCCTGGACGTCGCCGATGGACAGCCCGATCCTGCCGTCGGGGAGGGTGAACGCGTCGTACCAGTCGCCGCCCACGTTGAGGCCGAGGTTGGCCGGCGCGTACCGGACGGCGAGGTGCAGTCCGGGTGCGGTGGGCAGGTCCCGGGGCAGCATGCCGCGCTGGAGGGCGATGGCCAGCTCGACCTGGGTGCGCTGAAGCTCCGCGCGCTGACGTGCCTGGGCGGTCAGCGAGCCGAGTCTGGCCAGCAGCTCGTCGCCGTCGTCCGTGGAGCGCTTGCGGGGCATCGGTCACTTCCGGCAGGGCGGGGCCCGGGAAGCACCCGCCTGAACATTCGGCAAACGCCTCGATTTTACCTATATATGATGATCTCGCCCATAGGGGACGGTCTCGGCCGGGCGCGGCCCCTCGTGGGGTCCTCACCCGAACGGTGGACGTATCCGTGTCGGCCCGGGGGATGCGCGGGGCCGTGGGTGTGAGATGGCGGTGGCGGTCCCGGCCGGCTCCCCGGTCCGGCCCCGGACCGCTTCCCCCACTCATTCGCTTCGCGTGGGATCACGCGCGAAGGACCACGAAGGACATCTCCATGCGTCTGTGTCGTCCGCTCGTCGCCGTCCTCGGCGGGCTCGTCCTCTCCGTGACCACCATGGGTTCCGCGCTCGCCGCGGACGGCACGTTCGTGTGGATCGGCCCCCAGGGCAAGGCGTACGCCATCGACAGCCCGCCGGACAACAAGTGCTTCGACATGGGCCAGGAGGCGCGTGGCCCGCGCAACTCCACGAAGAAGCCGCTCGTCGTCTACGCGAAGAAGAAGTGCCAGGGCGCGGCGCTGCGGCTCGCCCCCGGCCATGCGGCGCCCGACAGCAGGCACTTCGCCAGCGTGGTGTTCAACCCGCGCTGACCGGCACGGCCCGGCTCCGCCGGGAAACCGGGCGGCACGTGGACGCTCTCGCGTCGGCGTGCCGCCCGTGCCGTGTCCTTTGGCCCTGGGGAAATCCAGGCACCGGCCACCGGCCGTCCGGTGGCTTTCGTCGTTTCGGCGGCGGGGCCCTCCGGCGCCCGCCCGGTGGGCGGCGCGGCCCCCGTCGGTACGAGCGGACGGGGGCCGGTGGCGGCTCACAGCGGGGAGTGGGCCACCGCCGTCACATAGGCGCCGAACAGCAGGGACACGATGGTGAGGGCGCCGTACACGACCACCGCCTGGGCGGGCCGCACCCGCCAGGTCCGGGTGAGCGCGCGGGCCATCGGGATGAGCAGCGGGAAGGCCGGCAGCAGGAACCGCGGCTTGGAGGAGAAGGAGCCGGAGCCGCCGAGCACGAGCAGGATCAGGATCCCGGTGAAGACCACCAGGACCAGCGGGGCCCGGTCCAGGCACAGCAGCGCGAACAGCAGCAGGCTCGCGGCGACGATCATCAGGGCGGCCGGGTAGACGACGCCGCCGCCGTGCAGCAGCAGGGCTTTGACGAAGTGCAGGGCGCCGACGCCGAAGTCGAAGCGCGAGTCCCAGGCGCTCTGCACCGTGAAGTAGCCGCCGAACACGTCGCCGGTCTGGCTGCCGACCCACAGCACATAGCCGAACCAGCCGAGGGGGGCCAGCAGCGCACCGGCCCACAGCCGTGCCGGGACCCGGCCGCGCTGCCGCACCACCTCGACGGCGGCGGCCAGGATGACGGCGCCGGCCAGCGCGAACCCGCTGGGCCGGGACAGTCCGGCGGCCGCGGCCAGCGCACCGGCCCACACCCAGCGGCGGGTGAGCACGCAGTACAGGGACCAGACGGCGAGCGCGGCGAACAGCGACTCCGTGTAAGCGATGGTCAGTTCGACGGCGTGCGGCATGACGGCCCACAGCCCGACCAGCACGGTGGCGACACCCCGCCCGTACAGGTGGTGGCCGATGACGTAGACGCCGTACGCCGCCACGCCCGCGGCGATCCAGGCGATGACCATGGCGGCCTGGCCCGGAGTGAGCGGCAGGACGGTGATCAGCGCCTTGATCAGGGCGGGATACAGCGGGAAGAACGCCCAGTCGACCTGGACGGCGCCCTCGGGCGTGATCCAGATGAGATGGCCGTAGCCCTGGCCGGCGATGTGCAGATACCAGCGGGAGTCCCAGGAGTGGGCGAGGTTCTTGACCAGCGGGTGGCCGCGCGCCGCGTTGGTGAGGATCACCGTGAGCACCCCGGCGAGCCGGACGGCCGCGAACAGGGCGAGGGCCGGGAGTGCCCCCTCGGGGATCCCGCGCCGGGCGATCCGGGGCAGGGCCGGTGGACGGCGGAGGGGACCGGAGGGGGCGGTCGGCTCGGGCCGGGGTACGGATGAGGTGGTCACACTCTTGACCTTGAACACGCCGGGTAAGACGAGCAAATCGCGACCCGGGTTTCTTACGTACTTCCACCCCGATTCAGGAATCGGGGCAAACTTCCCGGCTCGCTCCCGGCTCCCGACACCCCCCACTGGGACCCTCCGAGGTGTTGTTATCATCTGAGCGCTGCCTAGCTCGAAAGATGGATCTGTGACTGTCAACGACGACTCGTTCACCAACTGGAAGATCCGCGAGGAGATCGCGGAGTCGATGATCCCGCTCATCGGGAAGCTGCACCGCGAGCAGGACGTGACCGTCCTGCTGCACAGCCGCTCCCTGGTGAACAAGTCGGTGGTCAGCATCCTGAAGACGCACCGCTTCGCCCGGCAGATCGCCGGCGCGGAGCTGTCCGTCACCGAGACCATGCCGTTCCTGAAGGCCCTCACCACCCTCGACCTCGGGCCCTCGCAGATCGACCTCGGCATGCTCGCCACGCAGTACCAGGCCGACGACCGCGGCCTGAGCATCGAGGAGTTCACCGCCGAGGCCGTCGCCGGCGCGACCGGCGCCAACAAGATCGAGCGCCGTGAGCCGCGCGATGTCGTGCTGTACGGCTTCGGCCGCATCGGCCGGCTCGTCGCCCGCCTCCTCATCGAGAAGGCCGGCTCCGGCAACGGGCTGCGCCTGCGCGCCATCGTGGTCCGCGGCGGCGGCGCCCAGGACATCGTCAAGCGCGCCTCGCTGCTGCGCCGCGACTCCATCCACGGCCAGTTCCAGGGCACGATCACCGTGGACGAGGCCGAGAGCACGATCGTCGCCAACGGCAACGCCATCAAGGTGATCTACGCCGACGACCCGAGCGCCGTGGACTACACCGAGTACGGCATCCGGGACGCCATCCTCATCGACAACACCGGCAAGTGGCGCGACCGCGAGGGTCTGTCCAAGCACCTGCGCCCCGGTATCGAGAAGGTCGTGCTGACCGCGCCCGGCAAGGGCGACGTCCCGAACATCGTGCACGGCGTCAACCACGACACCATCAAGCCGGACGAGCAGATCCTGTCCTGCGCCTCCTGCACCACCAACGCGATCGTGCCGCCGCTGAAGGCCATGGACGACGAGTACGGCGTGCTGCGCGGCCATGTGGAGACGGTCCACTCGTTCACCAACGACCAGAACCTGCTGGACAACTACCACAAGTCCGAGCGCCGGGGCCGCTCCGCGCCGCTCAACATGGTGATCACCGAGACCGGTGCCGCCTCCGCCGTCGCCAAGGCGCTGCCCGACCTCAAGGCGAAGATCAGCGGCAGCTCGATCCGGGTGCCGGTGCCGGACGTCTCGATCGCGATCCTCAACCTCCAGCTGGCCCGCGAGGCCACCCAGGAGGAGGTGCACGACTACCTGCGCGAGGTGTCGCTGACCTCGCCGCTCAAGCGCCAGATCGACTTCACCACGGCGCCCGACGCGGTCTCCAGCGACTTCATCGGCTCGCGGCACGCCTCGATCGTGGACGCCGGCGCCCTCAAGGTCGACGGCGACAACGCGATCCTCTACCTCTGGTACGACAACGAGTTCGGCTACTCCTGCCAGGTGGTCCGGGTCGTCCAGCACGTCTCGGGCGTGGAGTACCCGACGTACCCGGCCACGGCCGTCTGACGCCGGGCCCGACACACGCTGCGGCCGCCGACCGGGGTTCCGGTCGGCGGCCGCCGTGCTGTGGCGCGTGCGCTCAGGCCCTGGCGGGCCGGGCGCAGGCGCCCGCGGCACACGCCGTGAGCCACTGGTCGAAGTCGGCGTCGTAGCGGGTGCCGATGCCGTCGTGGTAGACGGCATAGCCGCCGGCGTAGTCACCGGCGCGGAACCGGGCCAGCATGCGCTGGATGTCGTCGGGGTGCCGCTCGGCCATGTAGCGCACGGCCAGGTAGCCCCACGGGTAGGTGCGGGTCACGTCGCTGTTCGCGTAGGTGTTCTCGAACAGCGTGCTCAGCGTGTAGGTGTGCTTGGCCGCCTCCTGGGCCGCCTGCTCGTCGGGCAGGTTGCGGTAGCTGTAGGAGACGTACTCGGCCACACCCTCGATCCACCACACGTCCGGCACCGAGACCTGCTGGTCGAAGTCGCCCTTCATGTCGTCGCGGGCGTCCAGGAAGTGCGTGTACTCGTGGTTGAGGTTCCAGATCCGGGCCGTGAAGCCGTCGTCGTAGTTCTTCTGGTACATGATCGACGTGACGTGGTTGGCCGGATCCGAGGGGTTGCCGTCCAGGGTCATGCCGCCGTTGTCGGTGCCGATGCCGTAGATCGGGCCCGCGTAGGTCTGGTAGTCGGCGCGGCTGGCGAAGACGACCAGCTCGATCGTGGACACGTACTGGCCGGGTATCGGGCCGCCGGCCTTCACCAGGGTGCGGAAGTAGGCGCTCTGGTTCACCACGCTGGAGCAGGCCGCGTCCAGCTCGGCGGCGGTGAGGGACTGGGCGCGCAGGGTGACGTTCGCGTCGCAGCGGTGGGTGACCGGCAGCACGGCCGCGGTCAGCCTGGCCGGCAGGTCGCAGACGTCGTAGTACGCGCAGTTCGCGGCGTCGTAGGAGTTCGCCTGGGTGGCCACGGCCACCCACAGCGCGGCCGTCGGACCGGTCATCGCGGTCGCGTGCAGCAGGTCCCGGGTCAACGGCGCGACCTCGTCGTGGAGTTCGGGGTGCTCGACGTAACGAGCCAGGTTCATCCCGGCGTTGGCGTCCAGGAAGGCCAGGTCGGTGCCCAGCTGGTCGGTGTTGGCGAGGGCGAAGTCGTACAGGGTGTCGACGATGCCCGGGTCGGCCTCGACCGCCCGGACGTACTCCGGGTTCCAGTTGCCGCGCCACAGCGGTGTGTAGGCGTCGTTGACGGCCCGGACCATGCTGGGGATCGCGTCGTAGGAGCTGTCGTAGTCCTCCAGCAGCCGCCGGTAGACGTCCAGGTAGCGGCCCTGCTGGTCGGCGCTGTCGGTGAGGATGACGGTCTCGCCGAGGATGTCGCCGTTGACCGCGCTGACGTCCGCCGAGTGCGGGCGGGCGAAGAAGGCGTCCAGGCCGGCCGTGACGGCGGTGGTCAGACGCGCGCTGTACGGCCCCACGTCCGCGGAGTGGTTGAACTGGACGTAGTAGCCGGCGCGCAGGAAGAGGACCAGCTGCTCCAGGCTGCCGGAGTTGTCGCCGCCGTACCGTCCGGCGGTGCGGGTGAACGCCTTGGCGACGGTCGCCATCTGCGCCTCGCGGAAGACGTCGTGCGCGTCCTTGCCGGTGACCGAGAAGAGGGTGTTGACGCAGTCCGTGGTCGATGCCTGCACGAAGGAGACCAGGGCGGAACCGGTACGGCCGCCGAAGTCCGCCGGGGTGCAGGAGGCGGCCCGGGGCGAGCGGTGCGCCGGCCGGCCCGCCGGCGGCTGCCGGGGCGGGAGCTGGGCCGGGCTCAGCCGCCGGGGCTGGGTGGCGGGGCGCTCGTCGGCCGCGGTGGCGGCGCCGGTCGGCGAGGGGACGGCCGGGCGGGTGTGCGATCCGGGGGCCGGGCCGGTGTGCGGTCCGGGGGCCGCCAGCGCCGGGGTGGTCAGCAGACCGGCCACGGTCGCGCAGACGGCCGCGGCGCCGGCCAGGCGTCCGGGCAGCGCGAAGCGATAGCGCATCGGGAGTCCTCCACGAAAAGATGCGCCTCTGTGGGGTGTTGAGGCGTGTGAGGCACTGTCTCAGCGGGTCACCCGCGCCAACAATGCCGTGTGACATAGCACATGACACCGGCCGCTCATAACATCGCGCCGTCCTCGTGATCCGCCGGCGCGGGGCGGGCCGGGCCGCTCACGCCCCGGCGACGCTCCACGTCCGCGAGGCCCAGCTGCGCAGGTGGGGCGCCTGGGCGACGAGGTCGCGGTAGGCGGCGGTGGCGGATTGCAGCACCGTGTCCACCACCTCGTCGTCGACCGCGTCGGGCCGCCAGGCGAGCACATAGCGGCACCACAGCGGGGAGCCGGCCAGCGGCTTGACGACGACCTGCGGGACCGGACGGAAGGTCGGCTGCACCAGGGAGACCCCGAGACCGTCGGCGATCATGCTTTGCAGCTGGTTCTGGTCGCCGAGGAACTCGTGGACGGCGACCGGGCTGAATCCGGCCGCCGCGCAGGCGTCGTAGAACACCCCGGGCCAGCCCGCGCCGTCGTCCGGCGTCACGAACCAGGCGTCCTCGGCGAGGTCGGCGAGCTGCACCTGGGCGCACTGGCGGAGCCGGTGCCGGGCGGGGAGGGCCACGAACGTCGGCTCGGTGACGATCCCGCGGTGCCGCACGGCGCCGGAGTGCCGCAGCTCCATGCCCGGGTAGTCGGCGGCGATGGCGGCGTCCACCGCGCCCTCCTCCAGCAGCTCCACGATCCGCGAGGACGCGTAGACGCTGTTGACGGCGAGGGACAGCTCCGGCAGCCGGGCCCGGATCCCGGAGACCGTGCCGGAGAGCATGGGCGAGTTGGTCGCGGCGACGCGCAGGGTACGGCGGGACCGGGCGGCCGGGCGGTGGCCGATGGCGTCGGCGCGGGCCAGCACGTCCCGGGCCTGGGCGACGACCTCGGCGCCGTATCCGGTCGGCCGCACCCCGCTGGTGCCGCGTTCGAACAGCGGCTCGCCCAGGTGGCGTTCGATGCGGCGCAGCTGGGTGCTCACGGCGGGCTGCGAGTACCCCAGATGCGCGGCGGCGCGGCCCACACTGCCCGCGTCGGCGATCGCGCAGAGCACCCGCAGATGCCGCAGCTCCAACTCCATCGGGCCACTCCCCGTCTTGTCCCGGGGGTTTCGCACAGGGCCTGCGGCACTGACGAAACCCCTGCTCACAGCCGTTGCCGACCGGGGTCGTGGCCGGCGCACGAAGCGTCGCACCACGCCCCGTGTCCACACAAGTCGTCCCTCCGCCGTCCTGGCGTGCCCCACCCCTTGACGCCCCCGCGCTCCGATGCGACTTTTTTATCGATACAAAGGATCTCGGAGGGCCCGCCGAGGTAAGCCTCACCCTGCCATCGCACTCCTTCGTCACCGTCCGGACCCCTGTGGCCCGGCACAGTAAGGAAGCCCCCGATGACACCCCCGGACCGCCCCCTGCCCGACCGGCGCTCCCGCCCCCCGATGGGCTGGAACAGCTGGGACTGCTACGGCCCCACCGTCACCGAGGCCGAGGTGCTCGCCAACGCCGCCTTCCTCGCCGAGCACCTGCTCCCGTACGGCTGGGACACCGTGGTGGTCGACATCCAGTGGTACGAGCCCACCGCCCGCGCCCACGGCTACAACCCGGACGCCCCGCTGGTCCTCGACGGATACGGCCGCCAGCTGCCCGCACCGAACCGCTTCCCCTCCGCCGCGGGCGGAGCGGGCTTCGCGCCGCTGGCCCGCCAGGTGCACGACCTCGGACTCCGCTTCGGCCTGCACATCATGCGGGGCATCCCGCGCCGGGCCGTCGCCGCCCGGCTGCCCGTCGCCGGTACGGAGTTCACCGCCGACCAGATCGCCGACACCGGCTCGGTCTGCCCCTGGAACACCGACAACTACGGCCTGAACCACGGCCATCCGGGCGCCCAGGCCTACTACGACGCCCAGGTGGCCCAGTTCGCGCGGTGGGGCGTCGACTTCATCAAGGCCGACGACATGCTCTGCCCGTACCACGAACGGGAGATCACCGCCTACGCCCGCGCGATCGAGCGCAGCGGACGCCCGATGGAGCTGAGCCTGTCCCCCGGCACCGACGTCTCCCTGGCCCACCTGGACCACCTGCGCGACCACGCCACCATGTGGCGGGTCTGCGACGACCTGTGGGACCGGTGGGAGGACGTCGAGGCCCAGTTCGCCCGGATGGCCCGCTGGGCCCCCTGGCAGGGTCCGGGCGGCTGGGCGGACGCCGACATGCTGCCCCTCGGCCGGATCGGCATCCGTGCCGAAGTCGGCGACGACCGGCTGTGCCGCCTGACCCGGCCCGAGCAGATCAGCCTGCTCACCCTGTGGCTGATCTCCCGGTCGCCGCTGATGATGGGCGGCGACCTGCCCACCAGCCCGCCCGAGACCATCGGACTGCTCACCAACGCCGAGGCGCTGGCCGTGCTGTGGCACAGCACCGGCAACCGCGAGGTGCTGCGCGAGCGCGACCTGGTGCTGTGGACCGCCGGGGACACCGACGGCCGTACCCGCTACGCGGCGGTGTTCTCGCTGGCCGACGCACCCCGCCGGTACGAGGTGCCGCTCGGCTCGGTCGGTGCCCGGCCCGGCGACCGGGTGCGGGAGCTGTGGAGCCGTACCGACGTCGGGCACGACGGCCGTCACCTGACCGTCGACCTGCCCGCCCACGGCGCCGCCCTCTATCGTCTCGCGGAGGACGACGGGCGGGAGTGAGCGTGGCGACCATCCAGGACGTGGCGAGGGCCGCCGGGGTGTCCGCGATGACCGTCTCCAACGTCATCAACGACCGTCCCCATGTCCGCCCGGCCACCCGGCAGCGCGTCCTGGAGGCGATGGCCCGGCTCGACTACCGGGTCAACGTGGCGGCCCGCAACCTGCGTACGGGCCGCACCGGGACCATCGGTCTCGCCGTGCCCGAGGTGAACCTGCCGTACTACGGCCGGCTGGCCGCCGCCCTCATCGCCGCGGCCGGCCGGCACGGTCTGCGGGTGAGCATCGAGCAGACCGGGGCCCGCCGGGAGAACGAGCTGGCGGCGCTGGCGCTGTCCCGCAACCGGCTCTACGACGGCCTGATCCTGAGCACGGTCGGCATGGGGCAGGCCGATGTGGCGGCGCTCCGGGTGGACCACCCGGTCGTGATCCTCGGCGAGCGCATCTTCGGCGGTCCGGTGGACCATGTCGCGATGCCCAATGTCGAGGCGTCCGCCGCCGCCACCCGGCATCTGCTCGAGCGGGGCTGCCGGCGGGTGGCCGTCGTCTGCGGGGAACTGGGCACGGAGGTCGATGTGTCGAGTCTGCGGCACACCGGTTACCGGCAGGCGCTGCGCGCCGCCGGGCTGCCCGACGCCGCGGAGCTGGTGCGCACGGTTCCGGCGCTGACCATGGCGGCGGCCGCCCGGCAGGCGCGGGCCATGGTGGCGGAGGGGCTGGACTTCGACGGGGTGTTCTGTGTGACGGACTCCGTCGCGATCGGCGTGCTGCGCGGCCTGGCCGACGCCGGGGTGCGGGTGCCGCAGCAGGTGAAGGTGATCGGATTCGACAACGTCGACGAGAGCGCGTTCCTGATCCCTTCCCTGTCCACGGTGGACCCGGACCATGAGCTGATGGCCGGGCGTGCGGTCGATCTGCTGGTCGCGCGGATGGGCGGCGCGGGCCCGGTGGCGGACCAGGAGGAGTTCGTCAGCCGCTTCTCCCTGGTCGCCCGCGAGTCCACGGCCGACCTATAACCTTCTTGCATCTGCCTATAGTGTTTAGGAAAGTAGAAAATCACTGTCGGCAGAGGGAGCGGGATCATGGTGCGCGCGGGTCTGACCACGGAACGGCTGGTCCGTGCGGGCGCGGAGCTGGCCGACGAGGTCGGCTTCGACCAGGTCACGGTCTCGGCGCTGGCCCGGCGGTTCGACGTGAGGACCGCGAGCCTGTACTCGCATCTGAAGAGCTCCCAGGACCTGAAGACCCGGATCGCGCTGCTCGCCCTGGACGAGCTGGCCGACCTCTCGGCCGAGGCGCTCGCCGGCCGGGCCGGCAAGGACGCCCTGCGCGCCTTCGCCGATGTCTTCCGCGACTACGCCCGCGCCCACCCCGGCCGTTCCGCGGCCGCCCGCCACCCGCTGGACGCCGAGGCCGCCGCCGCGAGCGGGGGTGTCCGGATCGCCCAGCTCACCCGGGCCGTGCTGCGCGGCTACGAGCTGTCCGAACCCGACCAGACCCATGCGGTCCGGCTCCTCGGCAGCGTCTTCCACGGCTACGTCGACCTGGAGACCGCCGGCGGATTCAGCCACAGCGCCCCCGACTCCCAGGAGTCCTGGGAGCGCATCGTGGACGCCCTCGACTCCCTGCTGCGCACGTGGCCCACCCGCTGACCCCCGTTTCGAAGAGCAGGCCGACCATGCAGACCATCCCCCTCACCGCCGCGCTCGTCCGTGGCGCCCTCGACCTGGAGCGCACCGCCCACGGGCTGCTGCCGCACCGGCTGCCGGCCCGGGCCCGCGCCCAGTGCGCCGACCCGCAGCTGGCCATGGCGGAGTCCCAGCCCTCCGGCGTACGCGTCCTGTTCCGCTCCCGCGCCACCGCCGTGGAGCTGGACACCCTGCCCACCAAGCGGGTGTACACCGGGGCGCCGCCACGCCCGGACGGCGTCTACGAGCTGCTCCTCGACGGCCGCCCGGCCGGCCGCGCCACGGCCTGTGGCGGCAACACCCTCACGATCGACCTGCGCACCGGTACGGCCGAACACCGGCCGGGTCCGGTCGGCACCGTCCGCTTCACCGGGCTGCCGGACGCCGACAAGGACGTGGAGATCTGGCTGCCGCACAACGAGACGACGGAGCTGGTCGCACTGCGCACCGACGCGCCGGTGGAGCCGGTGCCCGACCGGGGCCGCCCGGTGTGGCTGCACCACGGCAGCTCGATCAGTCACGGCTCCGACGCGGCGAGCCCCACCACCACCTGGCCGGCGCTCGCCGCGTCCCTCGGCGGGGTGGAGCTGATCAATCTGGGGCTGGGCGGCAGCGCGCTCCTCGACCCGTTCACCGCCCGTGCGCTGCGTGACACCCCGGCCGACCTGATCAGCGTCAAGATCGGCATCAATCTCGTCAACACGGACCTGATGCGGCTGCGCGCCTTCGGACCCGCCGTGCACGGCTTCCTCGACACCGTGCGCGAGGGCCATCCCGACACACCGCTGCTGGTGGTCTCGCCGATCCTGTGCCCGATCCACGAGGACACGCCGGGCCCCAGCGTCCCGGACCTGGCCGCCCTGGGCGAGGGCCGGCTGAGCTTCCGGGCCGCCGGGGACCCGGCGGAGACGGCGAGCGGAAAGCTCACCCTGCGCGTCGTACGGGAGGAGCTGGCCCGGATCGTGCGCGCACGGGCCGCCGAGGACCCGAACCTGCACCACCTGGACGGCCGGGAGCTGTACGGCGAGGCCGACGTCGCCGAGCTGCCGCTGCCCGACGGCCTCCATCCGGACGCCGCCGCGCACCGCCGGATCGGCGAGCGGTTCGCGGCGCTGGCGTTCACCGCGGACGGCCCGCTGGCCCGGCGGGCCGCCTGACCGGGATCTCCCGTCCTCGACCTCCCGTCAGATGAGGTGGGCGAAGACGACCAGGTTGTCGGTGTAGTCCCGGACCGTGTGGTCGTAGTCCCCGGCGCAGGTGATGAGCCGGACCTCGGCGCGGGGCGTGTCGGCGTACACGCGTTTGCTGGGGAAGTCGTTCTTCGCGAAGGTCTCGGTGTCGTCCACGACGAAGTCGGCCTGCCGTCCGTCGTCCCGCTGCACGGAGAAGGTGTCCCCGCGTTTCAGTTCGTCGAGGTTGGCGAAGACGGCGGCGGAGACCGCGGTGTCGACGTGTCCGGCGATCACCGCGGTGCCCTGCTCGCCGGGCGCGGCGCCCTTGGCGTACCAGCCGACGAGGTTGGTGTCGCCGGCCGGCGGGGGCTCGAGCTGGCCGTTCGCGGCGAGCGTCAGCGGGACGAAGGGGGCGTCCACGGAGATCTTCGGGATGAGCAGGCGGGTCGGTGTGGCCCGGGGCAGTGCCGTGCCGACCCGGTGCGGGTCGGCCGGCGCGGCGGCGCGGGCGCCCGCCGCCCGGGGGGCCTCGGAGATGCCGTTCGTGGCGTGGTGGCCGCCGAGCACGCTGAAGGCGAGGGCGGCGGCCGCGGCGACCCACAGGGTCAGCCGCCCTCCGCGGCCGGACGTGCGCTCGGGGGAAGACGGATCTGCTGCCATCGGACACCACCTCACTCGGGCACGGCAGTACGGGGATCAGGACAGGGCGGGGATCCGGCGTGGCACCGGGCGCCGGGGGCGCGGGCCGCCGACACGACGTACGCGTCGGCGGCGACCGCGGTCCCGGGCGCAGGCCCGCCGGTCACGACGCCGGCTGGGCGGCCTTCTTGCGGCGCAGCGCGTACGCGCCGGCGGCACCTACGAGGAGCACGCCGATCCCGCCCGCGGTGACACCGGGGTTGGCGAGCGCTCCGCCACCGGTGTGCATGCCGCCGTGCGGGCGGTCGTGGTCGGAGCCGTAGTCCTCCTGGCCGCGGCCGCTGCCGTGGTCCTTGTCCCGGTAGCTGTCGGGGTCGAAGCGGCTGTCGTCGCGGCCGGAGCCGGAGCCCCAGTCGTCACCGCGCAGCACCGTGGCGAGCGCTCCGCCGCCCGTGTGCACGCCGCCGCGCGGCTCGTCGTGCCCACGCTCGTTGCCACGCTCGTTGCCGCGCTCGTCGTCGTCGCCCCGGCCGTGGTCGGAACCCTCGTCCCGGCCGTGCTCAGAGTCCTCGCCACGGTCACTGTCGGAGCCCCGGTCGTGACCCCGCACCGTCGCCAGCGCGCCACCACCCGTGTGCACCCCGCCGCGCGGCTCGTCGTGCCCACGCTCGTTGCCACGCTCGTTGCCGCGCTCGTCGTCGTCGCCCCGGCCGTGGTCCGAGCCCTCGTCCCGGCCGTGCTCGGAGTCCTCGCCACGGTCACTGTCGGAGCCCCGGTCGTGACCCCGCACCGTGGCGAGCGCTCCGCCACCCGTGTGCATCCCGCCGCGCGGCTCGTCGTGTCCGCGCTCGTTGTCGTGGCCCGAGCCGTGATCATTGTCGTGGTCGGAGTCGTTGTCGTGGTCCCTGCTGTACGACGAGTCGTCACGCCCCCCGTCGTCGCCCGCGACCGCGGCGAGTGCCGCCCCGGGCGTGGCGAAGGCGAGGGCTGCGGCGGTGGCCGCCGTGGCAAGAAGCATGCGGGCAGAACGCATAGTCATGTCCTTCCGCCGTTACCGGGCAGCGGATACGGCATCAGCTGGTTGAACCCGGTCCCGACATGAACCACCGTCAGCGAGTGCCGGCCAACGCACCATCCGAGCCGCCCAGCCGGGTCCAAGCACCACCCGTCTGTCCCAGCGGCACCCCGTTCCGGCCCCTCTTCCGGGCCAATCCCGGCCCTCCGCACCCCGCCGCGACAGCCCGCACGGCGCACCACAGTTCGCCGCTTCCGTGCGCCGGTCCGCATGCCGGGAACCGGCTCTCCCCGTGATCCGCGGAACACGGACAAAGGCTTGTTATGACCGCGGTCATAACGCAGGCTGGTGCCGTCAGCAGGACAGGCCGGCTCAACGGGAGGAAGCAGTGGCGGACGGGATGGCGCGGGCGCTGTGGGAGCGGTACGAGCCTGTGCACGACCTGGTGTACTTCGCGCCGGAGGCGCACCGGGCGGCGGACGCGCTGGGACTGCGCGGCTTCTGGATGGGGTACTTCGCACTGCGCGCGGCACCGCTGGGCGCGGTCGCCCCGTCCGTGGTGACGAGCAGTTTCTACGTCTTCCATCCGGCGCGGGTGACGCGGGCACTGCCCGACGCCTGGTCGTACGCGGCTCCCGAGGATGTGCTGGCGGCCCGCCGGGACGCCATGGACGCGGCCATGAGCAGGCTGTTCGGGGCGGACGTCGTCGGCTCGGGCGACTTCGCCGAGGCCGCGGACCTCGCCTGGGAGGCGGCCGCGGCCGCCGACACCGCGGGCCGGGTGCTGGGCGCCGCCAACCAGGCGCTGGAGCGCCCGGACCGGCCCACCGCCCGGCTGTGGCAGGCGGTGACGACCCTGCGCGAGCACCGGGGTGACGGGCATGTCGCGGTGCTCGTGGGCCAGGGGATCGGCCCGGTGGAGGCCATGGTGCTCAAGGCCGCGGCCGGCGAGTCGGACGGGCGGTTCCTGCGGGAGACCCGCAAGTGGGACCAGGCGGACTGGGCGGCGGCCGGGACGCGCTTGCGGGAGCGCGCTCTGCTCAGCGCGGACGGCTCGCTCACCCCGGCCGGGGTCGCCGTGCGCGCCGAGGTCGAGGCGCTGACCGACGCGGCGGCCGAGAGCCCGTGGCGCGCGCTCGGCGCGGACCGCACCGAACGGCTGGCCGGGCTGCTGGCCCCGCTGGCCCGCTCGGTCGAGGACTCGGGGCTGCTGCCGACCGGCAACCCCGTGGGCCTGACCCGGGCCGCGGCCGCCGCGCCCGGCGGCATCTGAGCCACGGGCAGCGCAACGGCCGTCGGCCCACCTTCCTCCTTGGGTTCGCCTCTCGCTCAGGCCCGGCCGGCCACCCTCGTGACGCGCCGGAGCCGCGATCTGCACCCGTACGGAGGAACGTGCCAGGCGGCCGCGTCGCGCCCCGAACTGCCGTGCGCACGGCGGCTGTTGGGGGCCGTACCCTAAGGCCGTGGTCAACCGAGACGAGGATCCGGGGCAGGTTGCGGCCCGGCTCACCGGACGGCCCGTCAGCGGGGTGCGGGCGGCGTCAGGGTCGCCCGCCGAGGTGACGCTGACCGACGGCACGCCGGTGATGGTCAAGCGGGGGGACGCACCCGGTGCGGTGCGGGCGGAGGTGGCGGGGCTGCGCTGGCTGGCCGCGGCGGACGCGGTCCGGGTGCCCGCGGTGCTCGGCCACGACGAGCGCTGGATGGTGACCGAGCGGGTGGCGACCGGGCGCGCCGGCCCCGCGGCGGCGCTGCGCTTCGGCACGGCCCTGGCGGCTCTGCACGCGGCGGGCGCACCCCACTTCGGGGCGCCGCCGCCCGGCGGCCCCGAGAACGCGTTCATCGGCCGCGCCCCCATGCGCAACGCGCCCGGCACCGTCTGGCCCCGCTGGTACGCCGAGCACCGGGTGTCGCCCTATGTGCGCGGCGCGCTCGACCGGGGCACGCTCCGCCCGGAGGAGGCGGGCGTGTTCGAACGGGTCTGCGAGCGACTGCCGGAGCTGGCGGGCCCCGCCGAACCGCCCGCCCGGCTGCATGGCGACCTGTGGAACGGGAACGTGCTGTGGGGCGCGGACGGCGAGGTCCGGCTCATCGACCCGGCGGCCCACGGCGGGCACCGGGAGACCGATCTGGCGATGCTGCACCTGTTCGGCTGCCCGTACCTGGACCGTGTGCTCGTGGGGTACGAGCGGACAGCACCACTGGCCGAGGGCTGGCGGGACCGGATCGGCCTGCACCAGCTCTTCCCGCTGCTGGTGCACGCCGTGCTCTTCGGCCGCGGATACGCCGAACAGGCGCTGGCCGTGGCCCGGGGCGTGCTCCGGGGCTGACCCGGTCCGGCACCGGCGGAAGCAGCTTCTCATCGTGATCACTCAGCGTGAGGAACCCAATCACCCGTTCGATTCGTATAAGGACGTGAAAGCCGAACCAGGGAGAGGCCATGCAACCGTTCACGCTCAACTACGCGCGACCTGCTGTGCAGTTGGACGTCACCCCTCCGTACGCCTATGACTCCGGACTGCAATTGAACGTCCTCCCGGACGGACGGATCGCGGCCACCGATCACGCGACCCTGCGAGCGTTCGGGACCACGACGTCGACCGCTGGTTCCAAGACGCACTTCGACGACTGAACCACGGGCTTCGGACGATGACGGTACTCATCCTGACCAGTGAAGAGGACGTGACGGCGGACATGGTGGTCCTCCGGCTGGGCGAGGCGGGCGTGCCCGTCGTCCGGCTCGATCCCGCCGATCTGACCCAGGGGGTGGCGCTGTCGGGCGAGTACGCGCAGGGCGCCTGCCGCGGGCATCTGTCCGTCGGCGGGCGCCTGGTGAGCGTGAACGGCCTGCGCTCCGTCTGGGTGCGCAGACCCGGCCGGGCGGCCGCGCGCGCCGCCCATCCGTCCGCCTGGCTGACCGAGGAGTCCGCGCAGGCTCTGTACGGCATGCTGCGGTGCACCGACGCCCGCTGGATGAACCACCCGGACGCCGCCCGCCGCGCCCGGCACAAGCCGTGGCAGCTGCACCTGGCCCAGCGCACGGGGCTCGCCGTGCCCGCCACGCTCATCACGACGTTCCCGCAGGCGGCGCGGGAGTTCGCGGAACGCTTCCCGGACCTGGTGGTCAAACCGGTCTCCGGCGCACACCCGCAGGAGCCGGCGCGTGCGGTGCCGACCAGCAGGGTCGCACCGGACACCGACTTCTCGGCGGTCGCCTTCGGACCGACCCTGTTGCAGCGGCGGGTCACCAAGCGGGCCGACATCCGGCTCACCGCCGTCGGCGGCACGCTGCTGGCCGCGCGCAAGCCGGCCGATCCGGACGCCCACCCCGACGACGTCGACGTCCGCTTCGCCCCGTCGGTCTCCCCCTGGCTGCCCGCCGAGGTGCCGCCGCGGGTCGCCGAGAGCGTGCTGCGCTATCTGGCGGAGGCCGAACTGGCCTACGGCGCCTTCGACTTCGCGGAGGACCCGGACGGCATCTGGTGGTTCCTGGAGTGCAACCAGTCGGGGCAGTTCGGGTTCGTCGAGATGGACACCGGCCAGCCGATCGCCGCCACCATCGCCGACTGGCTCGCCGCGCACGGCGAGGCGGGCCGCGGGTGTGGGACGGGGGATCGGCGCGCAGGATCCTGAGGACGCGGGGTACGGCTCGGAGAGAGGAACGTCTCATGCGCATCGGACTGCTGGGGACCGGCCCCTGGGCGCAGGCGGCGCACGCTCCCGCCCTCGCCGCCCACCCCGGCGTGGAGTTCGCCGGGGTGTGGGGGCGCCGCCCGGAGGCGGCGGCGGAGCTGGCGGAGCGGTACGCCGTCACCGCGTACGACGACGTGGACGCGCTGCTGGCCGAGGTGGACGCGGTGGCGGTGGCGCTGCCGCCGTCGGTGCAGGCCGAACTGGCGGTGCGCGCGGCGCGGGCGGGCCGGCATCTGCTGCTGGACAAGCCGGTCGCGGTGTCGGTCGCGGCGGGCCGGGCGGTCGTCGCGGCGGTGGAGCGGGCCGGGGTGGCGTCGGTGGTCTTCTTCACTCTGCGGTTCCAGAAGGAGCCGGAGGCCTGGATCGAGGAGCAGGCGGCGGCCGCGGGCTGGTTCACGGCACGCGCGCACTGGCTGGGGGCGGTCTTCACCTCCGGCAGCCCGTACGCGGTCTCGCCGTGGCGGCGGGAGAAGGGCGCCCTGTGGGATGTCGGCCCGCACGCCCTGTCGGTGCTGCTGCCGGTCCTCGGCGACGTACGGCAGGTGGTGGCGGCCGGGTACGGTCCCGTGGACACCGTGCACCTGGTCCTCGACCACGCCACCGGCGCGTCCAGCACCCTGACGCTCAGCCTGTCGGCGCCGCCCGCGGCGGCCGGGGCGGGCGTGCAGCTGTGGGGCGAGGCCGGGGTGGCGCAGCTGCCGGACGGCGCGGAGGGGGCGGTCGCGGCACTCTCCCGTGCGGTCGACGCCCTGCTGACCGCCGCCCGCACGGGCCGGCCGCACGCCTGCGACGCCGCGTTCGGCCAGCGCGTCACGGAGATCCTGGCGACGGCGGAGGCCCGGTTGAGGAGCAGCGACTAGAGCGAAGCCCCACTGTCGTCCCGGGGGTGAGCGTGGAGGGCCGTGGGGGGCGTCCAGGCCGTGGGGTCGTCGGCGGTGGTGGTCCGTGCGCCGTAGACGACCCGCATGAAACGCAGGACGGCCTCGTCCGGCAGATGCAGGGCCGCGGTGCAGTCCGTCAGGACGGTCACGTGGTAGCCCTTCTGGAAGGCGGTACGGGCCGTGGTGTCCACGCACACGTCCGCGTACAGCCCGGCGAGGACGAGGTGCCCGATGCCCCCGGCGGACAGATGCGCCTCGAAGCCCTCGCCGAGGAAGGCGTCGAAGCAGGCCCGCTTGGTGAAGACCCGCTCGCCCGGTGCCGGGGCCACGGCGTGGAACTCCGCGCCCCAGGAGCCCGCCACGCACTTCGGCCGTCCGCCCCGCAGCCGGTCGCGCAGCCGCCAGCTGGCGCCCTGGTGTTCCAGGTCGCCGGCGAAGCGGACGAACACGACCTCCACGCCCCGCTCCCGGGCCGCCGCCACCGCCCGGACACAGCCGGCCGCCACCGCCTCCAGCGCGGCCGGGCCGCCGCCGGAACGGGCGCGGGCCGCGGGGCCGGCGAAGAAGTCGTTCTGGAGATCCACGACGACCAGGGCCGTCCGCTCGCGTGCGGTCATGATCGGCTGGTGAGCATGGAGTCGGCACCTCTGCTTTCCACTGCGACGCGCCGGAGCCCGGTCCCGGGGGTCGGTCCACTATCGGTCACCCCGCGCACCCGGGGCGGCGAACCCCGGTCTGAGCACCCGAAGGGGGTAATCCGCCGGACGGCGCGCGGCAGGGCGCGCTCCGGCACGGCCGCCCCGCACTCCCGCTCGAAACTCCCGCGCGCACGGCTCGCCGGCCCACCGCAACCGTGCGGCCCAAGCGCGGGAGGCCCGGCCGGGGCGGTCGGCGTAGCGTGGGCGTGTGAGATCGGTGCGCGGCTGGTCGTCGCGCGGGGACCGGGAGGATCGCGGCTGGCTGCGGGGCGCGCCGCCGCCGCGCTGGGTACGGGTGCTGCCCGTGCTGCTGCTCGTGGCCGTCAGCGTGGCCACGGCGATCACCCCGGACGCGCGCGACGCCGGTTTTCTGCTGGGCGCGATCCCGCCGCTGGCGGTGCTGTCCTACGGTCCGCTGGCGACCGCGCTGCTCGGCGTGGGCGTGGTGGTCGTACTGAACGTGCCGGCCACGCATCTGAACCGTCCCGGCGACACCGATCTGCTCACCGTCGTGTTCGTGGCCGCGCTGAGTGTGTTCGTGTCCTATGTGCGCAGCCGGCGGGACGCCCAGCTGGACACGGAGCGCGAGATCGGTGAGGCCGTGCAGCGGGCGGTGCTGCCGTCGCTGCCGGAGCGGGTCGGCTCGGTCGGCTGCGCGGGCTTCTACCGGGCGGCGCAGGACGGGACGCTGGTCGGCGGGGACTTCTTCGACGTGCGGCAGGGGCCGCACGGGGTGCGTGCGGTGATGGGCGATGTGCGGGGGCACGGGCTGTCGGCGGTGGCGACGGTGGTGGCGCTGCTGGGGGCGTTCCGGGAAGCGGTGCTGGACCAGCCGGCGCTGGAGTCGGTGGCGGCGCGGATGGACCGCAGGCTGGCGGTGGACGCGGCGGGGGTACGGGACGCGGAGCTGTTCGCGACCGGCGTGCTGCTGGAGTTCTCCCCCGACGGGCGAGCGGTGCGGGTGGTGGCCTGCGGTCATCCGGCGCCCGTGCTGCTGCGCGCGGGGCAGGCGCGGGAGGTGGCCGTGGTGCCCGGGCCGCCGCTCGGGCTCGGCCTGGTCGACGTGGATCCGCCGAAGGAGGTCACGCTGGCGCTGGCCCCCGGTGACCGGCTGTTCCTGGCCTCCGACGGGGTGTGGGAGGCCCGGGACGGCGCCGGCGCCTTCTATCCGCTGCCCGGACGGCTGGCCGCCCTGTCCGGAACCGCGTCCGCGGAGCTGCCCGGTGCCGTGTGGACGGACCTGGCCCGGCTCGGCTGCGCGGTCCGGGACGACGTCAGCATGCTGGTGCTCGCCCCGGACGCCGACGCCATCTGACCTGGGCCACCCCGTACTTCGGCCTCCCCCGCCGTCCCGAACCGACGCGCGGAGTTCGAACGTGTCGCCTCAAACGCCACGGTTCGCCACCCCTTCCGCCACGTAGAAATATCTACGAGCATGCATATGCCGGGTTGGCGTGCAGGTGCACCAAGTGCCCGGCCATGGCCGCCCCCTGCACGCATGGCAGGCGGGCGAGGACACCCTCGGAGCAGTGCATGACGAACACGATGTGGATGCGGGGCGTGGAGTGGCTGGCCGCTGCGGCCGGTGACCCGCGGGCCTGCAAATGGGAGTGGGATCACGGCGAGGGCGTCGCGCTGCTGGAAGCGGGCCGCTTCTGGGACGTGCTGAGCGTCCCCGAGCGGCTGGGTCTGCTCACCCTGGACCTGCTGTGGCGACCGGACCTTCCCCTGCCGGGGCCCACGCTGGTCGACACCGCCGCGGGCCGGGTCGGCTTCTTCCTCCCGCCCGACCCCGCCGGGGGCTGGGTCGGCTCCGGCCTGCGCTACGGCGCCAAGGGCACCTGGGTCGCCGTACCGCCACCGTACCGGCCCGCCCGCTCCCTGGAATGGCTGGTACCGCCCGACGGCACCGGGGCCCTGCACGGTCCCGAGCCGCTGGAGGAGGCGTTGCAGCAGGCCAACGGCACCCTGGCCGTCCTGGCACCGCCGGCCGACCGGTAGCCGGCCGGGCCACGGCGGATCAGGGGCGGATCAGGGGCGCTCCGGCTCGGGCCGTGGACGCCGGGCGGGCACGGGAGGTACGGCCCACAGTGCGTCCCGTGCTGGGGCCGGCGGAGCGACGGCCCACAGCGCGTCCGGTTCGGCGGGCACGGTCCGGCCCTGCGCGCGCCACTCGGTGACGAGCCCTGCGTAGATCGGCTCCCGCGCGCGGTCCACCCGGTCGAACGGATCCGTCCGGCGTGTCCGCTCCCTCCGGCGCATCTCCTCCAGCCGTTCGAGCCGGTCCATCCAGTCCAAGCGGTTCATGCCGGGGCAACGCCGGCGGCCGGTCCCCGGTACGCCCCGGCCGCAGGGCTCACCGGGTCGGGTGAGGCCATCCCCCGAACGGGGCGCTCCGCCCGTCCGACAAGCATCCCGCCCCGGCGCGGCGGGGCCGGTGGCCGACGGGCAGTGCCGGGTGGGCGCTCCTATGCTGGGAAGGCAGGGCTTCGACGTCGCTTCCCGCTCGCACGTACTCCCCATCACGTGCTTGGAGTCAGCCCATGTCGCATTTCTCCGCACACCTGCGCCGGGGGACCGTGGTCGCCGTCACGGCGGGGACGCTGCTGACGCCGCTCACCGCAGGGGCCGCACCGGTCCTCGTGCCGGGCGGCGCCCCTGCCGCCGTCTCCCCCACGCCTGCTCCTCCGGCCCCCACTCCGTCGCCCTCGCAGTCCGAGGTCCGCGCGCTCACACCGGCCGTGGCGAACCAGCTCGACGCGGCCGTCCAGCGGGTGATGCGGCAGGCGAACATCCCCGGCGTGACCGTCGGTATCTGGACGCCGGGGCAGCCGAGTTACGTCCGCTCCTTCGGGGTCGCCGACAAGAGCGACGGGCAGCCGATGGCGCCGGACATGTTCATGCGGATCGGCAGCGAGACGAAGATGTTCACCGTCTCCGCGCTGCTGCAACTGGTGGACCGGGGAAAGGTCGGGCTGGACGATCCGATCGGCAGGTACGTCGACGGCGTGCCCAACGGGGACCGGATCACGCTGCGTCAGCTGGCCGAGATGCGCAGCGGACTGTTCAACTACTCCGAGGACGCCGACTTCGACAAGGCGCTCACCTCCGCCCCGCAGAAGCCCTTCACGCCCCAGCAGTTGCTCGACTACGCCTTCAAGCACCCGGTGATGTTCGAGCCGGGGGCGAAGTTCTTCTACAGCAACACCAATCTGATCCTGCTGGGGCTGGTGGTGGAGAAGGAGAGCGGGCAGCACATCGAGGACTACATCAGGCAGCACATCCTCGAACCGGCCGGCATGAAGGACACGCTCTTCCCCACCGGAAGCGAGTTCCCCACGCCGCACGCGCAGGGCTACACCCTCCAGACCGCGAACGGCAAGGAGGCCGACTCGGCCGACTGGAATCCGTCCTGGGCCTGGGCGGCCGGCGCGATGATCTCGACCCTCGACGATCTGCACACCTGGGCACCGACGGCCGCCACCGGCCAGTTCCCGGACGGTACCCGGATGATCAGCACCGCCAGCCAGGAGCAGCGGCTGATGACACTGCCGGCCGGCCCGTTCAAGGGCGCCGGCTACGGCCTGGGCATCTTCGACGTGCGGGGCTGGATCGGCCACAACGGCTCGCTGCCGGGGTACGAGGCCCTGACGGTCTATCTGCCGGCGACGCGGACCACGCTCGTCGTGCTCTGCAACACCGACACCGGATACCGCGGCCAGGAACCCAGCACCGTGCTGGGTGCGGCGATCACCCGGATCATCTCCCCCGGACACGTCTACAACCTGCCAGTCACCCGGACCGGTTGAGGCGCGATCTCGGCCGGATCCAGACCCTGGAAAACCTGTTCGGTGGGCCGGCCACCCCGGGCGGCGTCTACTGAAGGCGAACGCGTCGAAACGAGCGCCGCTCGCCCAGGAGAACCGTCGTGACCGTCACCGACCGTATCGCCCTCGACCCCTTCGGCTCCGACATCGTCGCGGAGAGCGCCCGGTTGCGCGCCCTCGGCCCCCTCGTCCCCGTGCAGCTGCCCGGCGGCGTCCCCGCCTGGGCGCCCACCGGCTACGACACCCTCAGAGACCTGATCCTCGATCCCCGCGTCAGCAAGGACGCGCGCCGGCACTGGCGGCTGTGGCCGGAGCTGAGCCGGCACCCGGAGTGGGGCTGGGTGGCCACCTGGGTGGGCGTGGTGAACATGCTCACCGCGTACGGCCCCGACCACACCCGGCTGCGCAAGCTGGTCGCACCGAGCTTCACACACCGCCGTACCGAGGCGATGCTGCCGCGGGTACGGGCGCTCACCGCCGAGCTGCTGGACGAGCTGGCGGCCGCGGGGGCCGACGGCCGGACGGTCGACCTGCGGGCGGGGCTCGCGCATCCGCTGCCGATGCGCATGATCGGCGAACTCCTCGGCCTGCCGGAGGAGTTGCAGTCGGACGCCGTGCGGCTGATCGCCGACATCATGAACACCTCCGACACCAGCCCCGAGCACGCGGCCTCGGTGCAGCAGCGGATCGGCTCGGTCCTCGGTGCGCTGATCGAGCACCGGCGGGCGCACCCCGGCGACGACATCACCAGCGAGCTGATCCGGTTCCGGGACACGGACGGCGACCGCCTCGGTGACGAGGAACTGCTGCACACGCTGCTGCTGGTGGTGGGGGCCGGGTTCGAGACCACCGTCAACCTCATCGGCAACGCGGCCGTCGCCCTGCTGACCCACCCGGCGCAGCTGGCGGCGGTGCGCTCGGGGGCGGTCGGCTGGGCGGCGGTGGTCGACGAGACGCTCCGGGTGCATCCGTCCATCGCCGCGCTGCCCCTGCGGTTCGCGGTCGAGGAGCTGACGGTCGGGGACGTGACGGTCCCGGCCGGGGACGCGATCATCACGCTGTACGCGGCGGCGGGGCTGGACCCGGCGCACTACGGCGCGGACGCGGCCGTCTTCGACGCGGCCCGGGAGGCGGCGGACCATCTGGCGTTCGGGATCGGTGTGCACCGCTGCGTCGGGGCGCCGCTGGCCCGGCTGGAGGCGACCACGGCACTGCCCGCGCTGTTCTCCCGCTTCCCGGGGCTGCGGCTGGCCGTCGGCGCCGAGGAGCTGCGGCAGCTGCCGTCGTTCATCACGCACGGCTGGCAGGAGATCCCGGTCCGGCTGGGCCCCTGAGCGGCGGGCACCCGGGACGGGCGCCGGGCCGCGACCGGTCCCCCGTTCCGGTCACGGCCCCTGCACTCTCCCGAACTTAACGGCGGCCGCGCGCACGGGGTAGCGCACCGGTGCCCGGCCGGACCCGCGGAGCACTCATCCGTGCACAGCCGCGCCCGGTTGCTCCCGGTTCGCGGGGTCGAGCACGGGGACGGCGAGGTCGCCGGTGACCAGGTGGGCGAGGACGACCTCGTACAGATCGGTGCCTCCGGCCAGCAGCCGGCGCTCCAGCACGGGTTCGGCGGCCCTGATGTGGTCGCGGACGGTCTGCGCGTGCACGCCCCGTGCCTCGGCGGCGCGTTCGGCGTTGGCGTCGGCGGCGATCCAGGCGCGCAGGGTGCCGCGCAGGTCCCGGCCGTCCGCGTCGAGGCGGCCGAGCAGGCCCTGGGCCCAGGAGCCGAGCGCGGGCGCGCCGAGCAGGTCCGGGAGCGTCGCCGGACACTGCGGGCGGTCCGGCTCGGCACCGAGGTCGTACGCCCCGCAGGCCGCCTCGGTGGCGAGCGCGACATGCGTCACGGCCCGCACGGTGAGCACGGAGAAGTCGGCGCCGAGCAGGGCCGCGACCCGGTCGAGGCGGGCGCGGACCGTGTTGCGGCTGACACCGAGCACCTTCGCCGCGCTCACCGCGGTGAACTCCAGGCCGAGCCGGGTGGTGGCGAGCAGCTCGGCCCGGATGTGGTGGGGCAGCGGGTCGAGCGGGCGCAGCGCGGACGCGCACCAGGCACGCAGCGCGCCCGGGTCCATGAGCTGGACGGGGCGGGTGCGTTCGGCGTAGACGGCGGCGCGCTCCGGCCGGTGGCGGGCCACGGCGAGCGCGGTGACGGCCTGGCCGTAGGCGGTGGCGGTGCGGGCCAGGCGCTGCCGGAGGCTGCCGCCGACGAAGGTGCCGGGCCGGCCGGCGACGAGGGCCCGCAGCCGCTCCTCCACCTCCGCGGCGGAGCCGACGACGATGACGTGCTCGTCCATCGCGGGACAGCGCACGACCAGCGCCCGGCCCTCGGTGGCCTCGGCGCAGGCGTCGGCGAGCCGGTCGCGCTCGGCGGCGGCGCACTCGACGACGTACACCTGGGTGGTGTCCTTCTCCAGCAGCCCCGGCCACAGCCCCGCGGCGACCCGGCGGGCGGAGACGGTGTCCTCCACCATGAGCAGTTGCAGGATCGCCAGCCGCAGGTCCGCCGTGGCCCGCCGCAGCCGGTCCGCGGACTCGGTCGACTCCCGCTCGCGGAGCAGCAGTTCGAGCACTCCGGCGGTGTGGCTGAGGATCTCGGACATGTGCCGGTCGAAGGGCGCCGGGCGGGCCACGGCCAGTACGGCCGCCCGTCCCGGCCGGGGTCCCGGGCGGCGGATGCCGACCAGGCGCAGATGCCGGGCGCCGTCCTCCAGGGCGGCACCGGCGACCCGGCCCGCGGTGATGCCGGCGGCCACGGCCGCGTCGAGCGGCAGGCGCTCTCCGGCGAGCAGGCCGCCGTCGGCGTCCTGGAGGGACACCGACGCCTCCAGCGTCCGGCCGAGCCAGGCGAGCAGCCGGCCCGGGTCGCGCCCGGCGGGACGCAACTGGCCGAGCAGTTGGCGCGCCCAGACCTCGTCGGCCCCGTGGCGCTGCCCGGGCGCCGGACCGGGACTCTCCTCCGCTCCGCCGGCCACCAGTGTCTCTCCTCGTCGTCGGGTCCATCCGGGCGTCCTCAGGCGCACGTTACCCGACCCGGCCGCGCAGGGCTCCGCCGACGGCCCGGGGGGTGGCCGTCGGCGGAGGCGCCACACCGGGGAGGGGGGGACCCCGGGCGGCTCACGGACCTGATGCCCGGGATTCCGCGCGGCAGACCTGGCGGCCGGCGGCCGTCCGCCGGCGCACCGACGGCGGCCGGGCCGCCGGCGCTGCGCGCACCGGCCGGTACGGCGGCATAAGCTCGGCGGATGGCGAAGTACTTCGACGTGCACCCGGACAACCCGCAGCCGCGCAGCATCGCGCAGATCGCCGACGCGGTGCGCTCGGGCGCGCTCATCGCATATCCGACCGACTCCTGTTACGCGCTGGGCTGCCGGCTGGGCAGCAGGGACGGCATGGACCGGATCCGTGCCATCCGCAAGCTGGACGACCGGCACCATTTCACGCTGATGTGCCGGGACTTCGCGCAGCTCGGCCAGTTCGTCCGGGTGGACAACGACGTGTTCCGGGCGGTGAAGGCGGCCACGCCCGGCAGCTACACCTTCATCCTCCCGGCCACCCGCGAGGTGCCGCGCAAGCTGCTGCACCCGAAGAAGAAGACCGTGGGCGTGCGCATCCCGGACCATGTGGTCACCCAGGCGCTGCTGGCGGAGCTGGGCGAGCCGCTGCTGTCCAGCACGCTGCTGCTGCCGGACGAGGAGGAGCCGCCGACCCAGGGCTGGGAGATCAAGGACCAGCTGGACCACGTGGTGGACGCGGTGGTCGACTCCGGCGACTGCGGCACCGAGCCCACGACGGTGGTCGACTTCTCCGGCGGCGAGCCGGAGATCGTGCGCCGCGGCGCGGGGGACACCGGCCGCTTCGAGTGAGCGGGCGGCACATCGGGTTCGGTGGTCCGGATCGCGCGTGGCAGCATGATCGGTAGCAGTGGTGCCGGGGGCCGCCACCGCGCGGCGCCCGTTCCCGCGCCGCGGGGTCCCCTGGTTCCCGGTTCTCCCGCGTTCTTGCGTTCTCCGAGGAAGGGCTGTGTTACCCATGACCGACGTCCAGTCAGCCGCACTCGACATCGAGACCCAGGACGGCGTCTGCGACGCCTACCTCGTCCACCCCGCCGACGGACAGCCCCGTCCGGGCGTGCTGTTCTACCAGGACGCCTACGGCATGCGCCCGTACCTGAAGTCGATGGCCGACCGGCTGGCCGCCGCCGGCTACACGGTGCTGGTGCCGAACGTGTTCTACCGGCTCGGCCGCACCCCGGTGGTCGAGCTGCCCGAGTTCATCGACCCGGCCGCCGACCCGACCCTCTGGGACCGGGTCGGCCCGGTGGTGGCCTCCCTGACCTCGGAGATGATCGAGCGGGACGCCGAGGCCTATCTGCGGGTGCTGGCCGACAGCCCCCTGGTGGCCGGCGGTCCGGTCGCGCTGACCGGCTACTGCATGGGCACCCGGCTCGCCCTGTGGACGGCGGCCGCACACCCGGACCGGGTCGCGGCCGCGGCCGGTTTCCACGGCGGCCGGCTCGCCACCGACGACCCCGACAGCCCGCATCTGGCGGCTCCGCGCATCACCGCGGAGGTGTACCTGGGGCACGCCGACAACGACCCCTCGCTGCCGGTGGAGCAGATCGAGCTGCTGGAGAAGGCCCTGACCGACGCCGGGGTGCGGCACACCTGCGAGGTCTACGAGGGCGCCCACCACGGCTTCACGCAGGCGGACACCCCCGCCTACGGCAAGGAGGCCGACGAGCGGCACTGGTCGGCGCTGCTCGGCCTGCTGCGGCGCACGTTCTGACCCCGGCGGCCGGAACGGGCCGAGGCCGGACATGCCACGGTCCCGCACTCCCGGAGGAGATGCGGGACCGTGGTCCGGTGCCGGGTCAGCCGGTCGTCAGGGAGGTGTCGTCCACGACGAAGCTGGTCTGGAGGGAGGAGTCCTCCACGCCGTTGAACTTCAGGGTGACCGTCTGGCCCGCCAGCGAGGACAGGTCGAAGGTCTTCTGCACATAGCCGGATGCGGCGTTGACGTTCGAGTACGTCGCCAGGGTGGTCGAACCGGCGGTCACGGTCAGCTTGTCGTACGCGGTGCTGCCCGTCTCGGCGGTGTCGATGTGCAGGTAGAAGCTCAGCGTCGCCTTGCAGCCGGCCGGGATGGTCACCGACTGGGACAGCGTGTCGGTGTGCGAGGAGCCGTAGCCGTCCAGCCAGGCCTTGTAGGAGCCGCCGTGCGCCGCCTCACCGGTGTCGTTGGTGATGACCCCGCTGGTGGCGGTCCAGCCGGTGCTGCCCGACTCGAAGCCCGGGTTGGCCAGCAGCTGCGAGGACGTGCACCCGCCGCCGCCACCGCCGGAGCCGACGGTCCAGGTGAAGGTGGCCGTGCCGGTGGCGCCGGTGGAGTCCTTCGCGGTGACCGTCACCTGGTAGGTGCCCGCGGTGGAGGGCGTGCCCGAGATCAGACCGGTCGAGCTGTTGATCGACAGGCCGGCCGGCAGACCGGAGGCGCTGTAGCTGAGCGCTCCGCTGTTGGTGCTGCTCGCCTGTATCTGAAGGCTCACCGCGGTGCCGACGGTGGACGACTGGTTGCCCGGGTTGGTGACCGTGACGCCGCTGCTCGGCGGGTTGATGTGGCTGCCGACGTTGATGCCGGCGAAGGCGTTGCCGACGCCCGCGTACTGGGTGGAGTTGGTTCCGTAGAGGGCGGCGGCCGCGTTGAGCGCGGCGGTGCGGGCGCCCGCGTAGTCGGTGCTGGACGTCATGTACGTCGTCAGCGCCTTGTACCAGACCTGGAGGGCCGCGGCCCGGCCGATGCCGGTGACGGCGACACCGTCGGAGGTCGGGCTGTTGTAGGTCACCCCGTTGATGACCTTGCTGCCGCTGCCCTCGGACAGCAGGTAGAACATGTGGTTCGCCGGGCCCGAGGAGTAGTGCACGTCGAGGTTGCCGACACCGGAGTACCAGCTGTCGGCGGAGCTGCCGTCCTTGCTGGGCTTGTCCATGTAGCGCAGCGGGGTGCCGTTGCCGTTGATGTCGATCTTCTCGCCGATGAGGTAGTCACCGGGGTCCGAGCTGTTGTTGGCGTAGAACTCCACGCCGGTGCCGAAGATGTCGGAGGTCGCCTCGTTCAGGCCGCCCGACTCGCCGCTGTAGTCCAGGCCGGCGGTGTTGGAGGTGACGCCGTGGCTCATCTCGTGGCCGGCCACGTCCAGCGAGGTCAGCGGGTCGTTGTTGTTCGAGCCGTCGCCGTAGGTCATGCAGAAGCAGCTGTCGTCCCAGAAGGCGTTGACATAGCTGCTGCTGTAGTGGACCCGGCTGTAGGCGGCGACGCCGTCGTTCTTGATGCCGCTGCGGCCGAAGGTGTTCTTGTAGAAGTCCCAGGTCTCCTGCGCGCCGTAGGCGGCGTCGGCGCCCGCGGTGGCCGCGTTGGTGTTGGTGCCGTCGCCCCAGGTGTCGTTGCTCTGCGAGAACAGCGTCCCGGTGCCGGAGGTGCCGTGGTTCAGGTTGTACGTCTTGTGCCCGCCGCGCGTGGTGTCGTTCAGCGTGTACGTCGAGCCCGACTGCGTGGTGGTCAGCGACACCTGGCCGCTGTAGTGGGTGTTGCCCACGCCGGTCTGGATCGCCTCGAACCGGTGCAGTTCCTTGCCGGTGGTGGCGTCGGTGATGACGTGCAGCTGGCTGGGCGTGCCGTCGTCCCGGAAGCCGCCGATCACCGTCTCCCAGGCGAGCCGGGGGGTGCCGGTGCCGGCCCAGATCACCTTGCGGGCGCTGTCGGTGGTGGGCTTCTTGGCGTCGAGCGCCTTGGCGGCCTTGAGCGCCTTGGACTCGGCGGCGGCCTTGGTGAAGGTCGCGGTGGTGGAGGCGACCTTGATCCGGTGCTTGTTGTTCCAGGTGGTGCTCACGGTCCCGGCGGCCAGCGAGGCGGGCGGGGTGTGCACGACGAGGTCGCCGCCGAGGACGGGGAGTCCGGCGTACGTGCGCTCGTAGCGGGTGTGCACGGTGCCGTCGTTGTCCTTGACGACGTCCTTGACGACCAGCTTCTCCTGGGCGCCGAGCCCGAGGGTGCGGGCGGTCGCGGCGGCCTGCTGCCGGGCGCTCTTGAGCAGGGCGCTGTGCTGGGCCGGGCTGAGCTTCGCCTCCAGACCGCCGGCCCGCAGGGGGCTGGGGTGGACGGTGGGCGAGGCGGTCGCCGGGACCGCCTGGACACCTACGGCGAGGAAGGCCGCGGCGGAGACCAGGGCGGCTCCGACGGTGGCCCGCCTGCGGGCGGAACGTCCCTGGGGAAGACGTCCCTGAGGAAGGGGTGCGTGGGGTCTCACTCGTACTCCTCATGCTGCGGCCGCCGGGTCGCGGCCGGTGACAGACCGGGCAGACGGGTCTGCTGCCCGGGCTTAACTGAGCTGTGCGGGACCGTGGTCCGTGAAGAGCGTGGGGAGGATCAGTGTTGCGGAGGAGGATGACAGGATTGACTCGGCCATGTCACCCCACACGAGGTCAATCGAGGGTTTTCCCTACGCCCTGTCCGGGGCTTGCCGCCTCCGGTTCGGCGGTGCTGCCCGAAGGCGGTCGCCTCGTCCGGGTCGTCGTACGCGTACCCGCAACGCGGCGCGCTGTCGGGGCCGTTGGGGCGCACCCGCCAAGGACTCACGGGCCGGCGCGTTGTTACGGTGCACCGGTGTCTGAATCCTCACGCGATACCGCACAGGGCGCCGGCTGGGGCCCTGCCGAACGCGGCGCCTACACCGCGCTGATGCCCGACCGGGTCGAGCAGTTGTCGTGGCTGAATCCGCGCGTCCTGTGGGCCGCCCGCAACGGCGTGCTGGCGTCCTGGTTCGGCGACCCGACCGGCCGTACCCGCAGCCGGTGGGTGGCACGGCGGGAGGCGGCGGGGGCCCCGGCCGACAAGGTGATCCGGCGGGAGGTCCCCGACCGGTTCTCCTTCCTGGTCATCGGGGACACCGGCGAGGGCGACGCCTCCCAGTACGCCGTCGTGCCGGGCCTTCTGAAAGAGGGCCGGGACACGGAGTTCGCGGTCATAGCGAGCGACGTCATCTATCCGGTCGGCAGCGCCGACGACTACGGCACCAAGTTCTTCCGGCCGTACCAGGACTATCCCGCCCCGATCTACGCGATACCCGGCAACCACGACTGGTACGAGGACCTCGGCGCCTTCATGCGGGTGTTCTGCGCCGACACCCCGCCGCTCGATGCCGAGCCCCGGCCCCGCCCGCTCACCCGTGCCTGGTGGCGCGCCCTGCTGTGGCACCGGCCGGCGCCGGCCGACGAGCAACGCCTCGCCGCCGCCCGGGCGTTGCGCGCAGCGCCCGGGCAACAGGCCGAACAGCCGGGGCCGTACTGGGCGATCGACGCGGGCCCGGTCCGGATCGTCGGCATCGACACCGGGCTGCTGGGCACGCTCGACGCGGAACAGGGCGCCTGGCTGCGCGAGGTGTCCCGGGACCCGAAGCCGAAGATCCTCGTCACCGGCTCCCCGCTGTACGTCGACGGCGAGCACCACCCGTGCCCCATCGAGGGCGGCGGCACGGTCGACGACGTCGTCCGCGACCCGGCGCACCGCTATGTGGCCGCGATCGGCGGCGACATCCACAACTACCAGCGGTATCCCGTCGATGTGGCGGGCCGCACCGTCCAGTACGTGGTCGCGGGCGGCGGCGGGGCGTTCATGCACGCCACGCACACCATTCCCCGGGTCTCGGTCGGCGGGGTCACCGAGGACGCGTTCCGCTGCTACCCGCTGCGCGGTGACTCGCTGGCCTTCTACAGCCGGCTGTACGGCCGCCGGCTCCGGCTGCGCCGCTTCTTCACCCTGACCGAGGCGGAGGCCACGGCCGTGGTCGCCGAGCGTCTGGGCATCGAGCCGGGCCGCGCCCCCGGCCCGGACGTCCGCGTCACCCGGCGCACCCGGCTGGTGGCGAGCCTGCTCGGCACCGGTGGGCGCCCGGACCGCAGCTCCCGGTTCCGGCTGCCGGTGAAGAAGATGTACACCCAGTTGTTCTCACCGTCCTCGGCCACCTACAGCCCGCCGTTCTTCAAGTGCTTCCTGCGCCTGGACGTCACCGCCGAGGCGGTCCGGCTGCGCTGCTTCGCCGCGACGGGCAACCGCGCGCAGGAACTGCACCCGCCGGTCGAGGACGAGGTCGTCATCCCGCTGAACTGACTCGCCGTCAGAGCGTGAACTCCCGGATCACCGTGTCCCGGAAGACGGCCGTCCCACCGGCCGCGAACAGGGCCAGACGGTTGTCGACCAGATACGGGAACACCTCGGCGGAGTGCACATACCGGCCGTCGTCGACGAACATCTCGACGCTGGTGCGGTCCACGAGGATCCGCAGCCGCACCCGGCCGCCCGACGGGTCGAAGGGGCTGCGGCTCTCCTGCCGGCCGCCGCTGGTGTCGGGGTTGACGGTGCCACGCCGGTTGAGGAAGGCGTAGTCCCCCCAGACCCCGGCGTCGATGTGCCGGCCGCCGTCGGGTGAGCGCCGCAGTTGCACGCCCGCGCCGGTGAGTCGGGACCAGCTGATCTCGGTGGTCAGTTCGTAGGAGATGCCGGTGTAGTCCAGCGGGCGCAGGCCGTCGACGGTCAGGTCGCCGAGGCGGACCGTACGGCCGGCATAGGCGTCCAGGGCGGGGACCGGCCGGGAGGCGAGGTAGCAGGTGCCGTCGGCGGCCCTGCGCAGCGCGATCTCGCGGACCACGGAGTCCGTGCCGTTGAAGCCGTCCGCGTCGATGGTGGGCGTGGTGTGGGCGTAGGCCCAGTTGTTGAGCCAGCCGAGGGCGTAGCGCGCGGCGGGGTCCACGGAGCCGTCCGCGCGCCGCTTCTCGAAGGTGACCGCGGCGTACCAGTCCCAGCCGTGGTCGAGCCACTGCGGGTCGGTCGAGTCGGCGGTGAAGGTGCTTCCGTCGAACGAACCGGTCCAGTACGCGTAGGTGGGGGGCCGCCCGGAGCCGGTGCCGTCGGCGCTCGCGCCCAGCACCCAAGTCGTCACCGAGCCGTCGTCGGTGGTGATGCGGAACAGGTCGGGGCATTCGAGGGTGCCGATGCCCTCCTTGTGGAAGCCGCCCGCGCGGGTCCAGGACCTGAGGTCGGTGGAGTGGTAGAAGCCGATCCCGGTGCCTTCGGCGAGGGCCATCACCCAGCGGCCGCGGTCGTCGTCGCGGACGACCTTGGGGTCGCGGAAGTCGGCGCCGGTGCCCGGGCTCGCCAGCACCGGGGCGGTGCCGTCGTTGCGGAAGGTGCGGCCGCCGTCGGCGGACCAGTACAGGAACTGTTCCTGGTGGTCGGTGCCGCCGCCGGGCGACATGGTGACCAATGCGATCACCGCGCCCGCGCCGAAGCCCGCGGTGCCCTCGGTGTCGACCACCGCCGAGCCGGACCACACATCGCCGTTGACGGTGGTGTCCTTCGGTACGGCGATCCCCCGGTCGGTGAAGGAGACCAGGTCGGTGCTGGTGGCCAGGCGCCAGGCGGTGCCCGTCTCGCCGTCCAGGTAGTCGGCGTTGTACAGGTAGTAGTAGTGGTACTCGCCGTCGATCCACACGGGTCGCTGGGGGTCGTTCTTCCACTGGTCGGGGACCGTGAAGTGATAGCCGGCCCGGTAGCTCGCGCACCCGCGGGCCGGCGCGCGGCCGGGCTTCGCCTGCGCGGGCGCCGTGGGCAGCAGAGCCGCACCGGCTCCGGCGGCGGCCGTGGCGAACAGGGCTCTTCTCGTCGGGCTCAGTCGGTTCATGGGACCAGGACTGTAGACCTAACTCGTTAAAGGTCAAGGTTTCCCGCACCTTGACAGCGCCGTCGGCCGCTTCCCATGATCTGGGAATCACCCCTTGGCTAACACGAGTTAGGCGCTTGGATGACCGACTCGCTCCTCTCCCGCCGCGCCCTGCTGCGCTACGGCGCCTACGGCACCGGTGCCGCGGCGCTGGCCGGCACCGCCGCGAGCTGGGACCGCCTCACCGGGAACGACATTCCCGGCCGCGACGACGGCTCCCTCGTCGTGGCGACCCTGGGCTCCGCGTTCTCCCCGGCGGGGGTCCGCGCCCTTGTCCACGGCTTCCAGCGGCTGCACCCCGACATCAAGGTCCGCGTCAACGCCGTCCAGGCCGTGGACTGGTCCGACTTCTTCGCGAAAATCCTCACCCAGATCGCGGCGGGCACCGCACCCGACCTGGTCTATGTGGCCACCGAGGGCGTGCAGTTGTTCGCCCGGCATCTGGGCGTGGCGCTGGACCCCTGGGTGCGGCGGGACGCCGGGGAGCTGCGGGAGTACTTCGCCGACGTCCATCCCTCGCTGGTGGAGTCGATGATGTACGAGGGGAGCCTCTACCAGCTGCCGGTGGAGTTCAACGCGGCCGACATGTACCTCAACACCCGGGTGCTGGAGCGGTCGGGCGCGGACTTCCCGGCCGCGGACTGGACCCGCGACGACTTCACCGCGCTGCTGCGCCGGATGAAGAAGGCCGGCGACTCGCACTTCACGCCGTACTTCTGGACCAACCGGCTGTGGGGCGGGGTGGTGCCGTGGCTCTTCGCCAACGGCACCGGGCTGCTGGCCGAGTCCAAGGCGCCCGGCGGCTCCTGGCTGTGGGACGCCTTCTATCCCGCGGCCCAGCGGCGCGGGCGGGGCGGCGGCTTCCGCTGGACGACACCGCAGGCCACGGCCGACCGGGTCGAGGAGGCGTACGACTATCTCGCCGCGCTGGTCCAGGAGGGCCTGTGCACCCGGCCCGAGGGGGGCAACGGGCAGAACCTGATCGGGGTGTTCTCCACCGGCCGGGTCGGGGTCACCCCGGCCGGGGGCTTCTGGGCGGGCGGGCTGCATCTGGCCGGGCTGCGGTCCGACGGCTTCGACGTGCAGTACTTCCCGCGCTGGCGCACCCAGCGCCACCAGTTCGGCGCGGCCGGGTACGCGCTGCTGCGCACCTCCCGCAAGCAGGACGCGGCCTGGGAGTTCATCAAGTACTCGGCCCGGCGGGACACCCTGACCGAGCTGTTCACCACCAACCAGACGACTCCGGCCCGCCGTTCGATGCTGAGCCCGGAGCGCTACCGGGAGACCGGCCCGGCGCACTGGCGGGTCTTCTACGACACCCTCGACCGGTTCCCCGACACCGGGCCCATCCCGGCCCCGCCGCAGGTCGCCGAGGTGACGCAGGCGCTGCTCAAGCACACCGGGACGGCACTGGCGAGTCCGCGTTCGGTCCGGCCGGCGCTGCGCCGGCTGCAAGGGGATCTGGAGAAGGCCATGGAGCGTGACGTATGACGAACACCGAGATTCCCGCCGTGCGGGCACGGGCCGCGGCGGTGCCGGCTCCGGCCGTGGCGCGGCGCCCGGCGCGCGAGCGGGGCACCCGGCTGCTGGCGGCGCTGTTCCTGGCGCCCACGGTGGTCGGCATCGTGGTCTTCACGGTCGTACCGATCGTCGGTTCGGTCGTGCTGAGCCTGTTCCACTGGAACGTGATCGACCCGCCCCGGTTCGCCGGAGGGGCCAACTACCGGGAGGTGTTCACCGACGCGACCGTGCTGGTGTCCTTCCGCAACACGCTCGTCTTCATGGTCCTCGCGGTCGCGGCGCAGCTGCTGATCGCGCTGGCGCTCGCGCTCACGCTCAACGGCCGGATGCCCGGGTGGCTGCGGTCGGTCTTCCGCTCGGCGTTCTTCTTTCCGCTGGTGCTGTCGGCCGCGTCCATCTCGGTCGTGATGAAGTACCTGTTCAACCAGGACTTCGGGGTGGTCAACTGGCTGATCGGGCTGTTCGGGGTCGCCCCTGTGCCCTGGCTGACCTCGGAGCGGGGCGCGCTGGCCACGGTGATCATCGTGTACGTGTGGCAGCAGTTCGGTTTTTCGTTCCTGCTGTTCGTGGGCGGGCTGAACAACATCCCGAAGGAGATCCACGAGGCGGCGGCGCTCGACGGCGCGAGCGGGCTGCGCAAGCATCTCTCCGTCACCCTGCCGCTGCTCTCCCCCACCCTGCTGGTGGCGTCGGTGGTGGGCATCATCAACGCCCTCCAGGTCTTCGAGCAGCCGTACGTCCTCACCAACGGCGGGCCCGGTGACGCCACCCGGACCGTGGTGATGGTCATCTACGAGAAGGCCTTCGAGCAGCTGCGCTTCGGCGAGGCGTCCGCGGTCGGGGTGCTGCTGTTCGTGCTGATCATGGCGGTGACCGCCCTCCAGTTCCGGCTCAGCCGGCGTTTCGTCCACTACCAGTGAGCCGGGTGAGTCCCATGAGCCATGCAACCCTGACCGTCGGCCGCGCCCGGTACGCGCTCGGGCCGTGGGCGCGGATCGCCGGACTGACCGTGTGCGCGCTGCTCACGCTCGGCCCGGTCGTCTGGACCGTGTCCACCTCGCTGCGCACCCCCGCGGACTCCTTCGACCTGCCCCCGCAGATCGTTCCGTCCCATCCGAGCACGGCCGCCTATCACGGTGTCTTCGAGCAGATCGACGTGTGGCTGCTCGCGCTCAACTCGACCCTGGTGACCGCGCTGGTCGCGATCGGCCAGATGATCACGGCGGGGCTGGCCGGGTACGCCTTCGCGCGGCTCGACTTCCGGTTCAAGAAGCCGCTGTTCGGGCTGGTGCTGGCGACCATGATGGTGCCGTTGCAGGTCACGATCGTGCCGGTGTTCCTGGTGCTGAAGTCGATGGGCCTGACCGACACGCTGCTCGGTCTGATCATTCCGGCGTTCCCGACCGCGTTCGGCACCTTCCTGATGCGCCAGTACTTCCTCGGCATGCCGAAGGACCTCGGCGAGGCGGCGATGCTGGACGGGGCCGGGCCCTGGCGGATCTTCCGGTCCGTGTACGCGCCGCTGGCCCGGCCGGGGCTGGCGATCGTCGGTGTCCTGGCCTTCAACTACCACTGGAACGAGTTCTTCCGACCGCTGATCCTGGAGACCTCGGGCCAGAACTACACGCTGCCGCTGGGCCTGGTCTCGCTCCAGGGAAACCTCGGCACCGGCTCCATCTCCGTCGTGCTCGCCGGAGTCGTCCTCTCGATGATCCCCGCGGTCGCGGTGTTCGTCGTCGGCCAGCGTCCGCTGCGCGAGGGCATCACCTCGGCGGGAGTCAACCGGTGAACCCGCTCGCTCCCGCCCCGGACCCGGCCGCGCCCCGCTTCCGGGTCCGCCCGCCCGCGGGCTGGATCAACGACCCCAACGGCCCGTTCGTCTGGCGTGGCCGCCACCACCTCTTCTACCAGCACAATCCGGCGGCCCCGGTGCACGCGAACGTCCACTGGGGCCATGTCTCCAGTGCCGACCTGGTCCACTGGGAGAACCACCCGATCGCCCTCGCCCCGGTCCCGGGCGGCCCCGACGAGGCGGGCTGCTGGTCGGGGTGCGTGGTGGACGACGACGGCGTGCCGACGGCGGTGTACACCGGCGTCGACCACGGGCACACCGGTGTCGGTGCGATCTGCCTGGCCCGGGCGGCGGACCCGGACGACGAGCGGCTGCTGCACTGGCGGCCGCTGCCCCGCCCGGTGGTCGCGGCAGCGCCCCCGGGACTGGGCGTGGTGATGTTCCGCGACCCCTTCGTCTTCCGCTGCGCCGGCCGGCGCTGGGCCCTCGTCGGCGCCGGTCACGCCGACGGCACGCCGTCGGTCCTCCTCTACGACTGCACCGTGCTGACCGAGTGGCGGTTCGCCGGTGTCCTGCTGGACGGCCACGACCCGGTCGCGGCCGGGGCGTTCGGCGCGAAGGCGGTGGGCTGGGAGTGTCCGCAGCTGATCCGGGCGGCGGGCGGCGAGCATGTGCTGGTGGTGTCGCTGTGGGACGGCGACCCCTGCGCCACGGCCTATCTGACGGGCCGCCTGGAGGCGGACGGCTCGGGTGGCTTGCGCTTCACCCCCCGCTTCGGCGACCGCCTCGACCACGGCCGGGACTTCTACGCGCCCGCGGTCCGCCAGGACGCCGACCGGGCCCTGATGTGGGGCTGGTCCTGGGAGTCCCGGGAGTTGCCGGCGGTACGCGAAGCGGGGTGGGCGGGCACGCTCACCGCACCCCGGGTCGTCGACGTCCACCCCGACGGCCGCCTGCGCGTCGCACCGGCCCCGGAGCTGGAACTCCTGCGTGCCCCGGCGCCGTTCGTCACCTCGCCCGGCCGCCGGGTGCCGCTGCCGGTGTCGTACGACCTCACCGTCAGCGCGCGCGGACGGACCGTCCTCACTCTGCTGCGGGCCACGGACCGGGCGGTCACGGTCCACGTGGACCCGCGGGCGGGCGAGGTGGTACTGGACCGCGGCGGCTGGCCCCGCGCGGGCGCCGGGGAAGCGGAACCGGTCACGGTGCGGGTGCCGCCGGCCCCGCGGCTCGACGTCCGCATACTGATGGACGGCTCACTGCTCGAACTCTTCGCCGGAGACCGGGCCTCGGTCACCGAGCGGATCTACCGCCACCCGGACGACATCCCCGAACTGACCGTCGACGGCGACGCCGGGGTCAGTGGGTGGGAACTGGTCCCATCGAGGAGCGGCTGACCACGGGACAGAGGAGCCGCCGGGCCCGGTCACCGTGTGGGTGCCGGGCGACAGCACCCGGCGCCGAGGAAGCCGGACCCGCCACGGTGCGGGCGCCGCCGGCCGGGCTCGGCGGCCGGGTCCTGCTCCCCGCACGATCTCACCGAACCGACCGTCGACGGCGACGCCGAGGTCAGTGGGTGGGAGCTGGTCCCACAGAGCAGCGGCTGACCACGGGCCAGAGGAGCCGCCGGGACCGGTCACCGTGTAGGTGCCGGGCGACAACACCCGGCGCCGAGGAGGCCGGACCCGCCACGGTGCGGGCGCCGCCGGCCGGGCTCGGCGTCCGGGTCCTGCTCCCTACACGATCCCACCGAACCGACCGTCGACGGCGACGCCGAGGTCAGTGGGTGGGAGCTGGCCCACAGAGCAGCGGCTGACCACGGGACAGCGCAGCCGGGACCGGTCACCGTGTAGGTGCCGGGCGACAGTACCCGGCGCCGAGGAAGCCGGACCCGCCACGGTGCGGGCGCCGCCGGCCGGGCTCGGCGGCCGGGTCCTGCAACCCACACGATCCCACCGAACCGACCGTCGACGGCGACGCCGAGGTCAGTGGGTGGGAGCTGGTCCCACCGAGGAGCGGCTGACCACGGGGCACGCGAGGCGGCGGACCGTGGCGGGTGGGGTGCGGCCGGTGTCGATGGCGTCGAGCAGCAGCCGGGCGGCGGTCTCGCCCATGGCGCGGTGCGGCAGCGCGACCGTGGTGAGGGCCGGGGTGAGGAAGGCGGCCATGTGTTCCTGGTCGTCGTAGCCGACCACGGACAGCGCCTCGGGGACGGGGATGCCGAGCCGGGTCGCGGCGTGCAGGACGCCCGCCGCGACCCGGTCGTTGTAGCAGAAGATCCCGGTGGGGCGGCGGTGCGGGTCGGTGCCGTCGAGGAGCCGGCCGGCGCCCTCGTAGCCGCTGGTGATCTCGCCGCCGGTGCGGACGACCCACTCCTTGGGCACGGTGATGCCCTCGGCGCGCAGCGCGTCCCTGAAGCCCCGCAGCCGTTCCACGGAGGCGATGTCGTCCTGCCCGCCGACCAGCGCGATCCGGTGGTGCCCGGCCTCCAGCAGCAGCCGCGCGGCGCTGCGCCCGCCGGCCCGTTCGGCGGGGATGACGGCGGGCAGCGAGTCGTCCTCGGGCAGGCAGTTGGCGAGCACGGAGTGGATGCGGTGCAGGCCCTCCGGAACCCGGACCCGGCGCAGGGACATCGCGGCGTAGATGATGCCGTCGACGCGCCGGTCGAGGAGTTCGGCGACGGCCGCGTCCTCCTTGGCCGGGTCGCCGCCGGAGTCCACGGTGACCACGAGGTGGTCGTGGTCCCAGGCGGTCTCCATCGCGCCGCGCAGCAGCCGGCCGGCGAACGGCGAGGAGGCGATCTCGTCGGTGACCAGTCCGATCACGGCCGTACGGCGGCGGCGCAGACCGCGGGCGACCGGGTCGGGCCGGTAGCCGAGCTGGGCGGCGGCCTGCCGGATGCGTTCCTGGGTGGCGGGCGAGAGGTTGCCCTCGGCGCGGCCGTTGAACACGAAGGAGACGGCCGTGTGCGAGACGCCGGCGAGGCGCGCGACGTCCCGTGAGGTGGGCCGCCCGCCGCCCGTGCCGTTGCCGTCCGCACCGCCGCGCATGCCGTCCGCCGCCCGCCTTCCCGCCAGGTTCTCGCCCGCTTTCCCCGTGGGGCTGATCACCGCTCACCCTATCCGTGCGCCGGGCCGCAGGACACGGCCGAGGGGTCAGGGGCGACGTGGTCACCGGGCCCGGCACGGGTACCCGGGCGGCGTACGGCGGGATGGACGGAAGGAGCCACAGGTGGCGGCGGAGGACCGGCTGCGGACGTACCGCGGCAAGCGTGACTTCGAGCGGACCCGGGAGCCCGCCGGGCGGGCGTCGGCGGCGGGGGACGGCGCGCCCCGGTTCGTGGTGCAGATCCACGACGCGCGCCGGATGCACTTCGACTTCCGCCTCCAGGTCGGTGATGTGCTGAAGTCGTGGTCGGTCCCGAAGGGCCCCTCCGGCGACCCCGCGGACAAGCGGCTGGCCGTGCCGACCGAGGACCATCCGCTGGAGTACGAACACTTCGAGGGGGTGATCCCGCGGGGCGAGTACGGCGGCGGCACCGTGATCGTGTGGGACCGCGGGACCTACGAGCCGCTCAGCCATGACCGCCGGGGCCGCCCGGTGGACTTCGCCGAGTCGCTGGAGCGCGGGCACGCCACCTTTCGGCTGCACGGCGACAAGCTGCGCGGCGAGTACGCGCTCACCCGGTTCCGCGGCGGACCGGACGAGGAGGAGGCCTGGCTGCTGGTGCGCAAGGGCCCGGCGAGGTCGGCGGGGCACGGCACCCCGGACCCGCGGCGAGCCCGCTCGGTGCGCACCGGCCGCACGCTGGCCCAGGTGGCGGCGGCCGCCGGCGAGGAGTGACCGGCGAGGTGGTCCGGGAGCGCTCCGGGTGATCAGGTGTCCGGCAGTGCCTGTTCCGCCCAGATCGTCTTGCCCCTGCCGGTCTGCCGGCTGCCCCAGCGCTGGGTGAGCTGGGCGACCAGCAGCAGTCCGCGGCCGCCCTCGTCGTAGGCGTGGGCGCGGCGCAGGTGCGGCGAGGTGGAGCTGGCGTCGGAGACCTCGCAGATGAGGGCGCGGTCCCGGATCAGGCGGAGCTGGATGGGCGGCTCGCCGTAGCGGATGGCGTTGGTGACGAGTTCGCTGACCACAAGTTCGGTGACGAAGGCGGCCTCCTCCAGTCCCCAGGCGGCCAGCTGCTCGCCGGCGGCCTGCCGGAACAGGGCGACCTGGGCGGGGTCGGCCGGCACGTCCCAGGTGGCGACGCGGTCGGTGCCGAGGGCGCGGGTGCGCACCAGCAGCAGGGCCACGTCGTCGCCCGGCTGCTCGGGCAGTACGGCCTTGATCGCGTTGTCGGCCAGGGCCTCCAGGGAGTCGGCGGGGGCGCTCAGGGCGCGGCGCAGTTCCTCGGTGGCGCCGTCCAGGTCCAGGTCCCGGTCCTCGATCAGCCCGTCGGTGTAGAGGGCGAGGACGGAGCCCTCGGGCAGGTCGCGTTCCGTCGCCTCGAAGGGCAGTCCGCCGACGCCGAGCGGCGGTCCGGCGGTCATGGGGAGGAACGCGGCCTCGCCGCCGGGCAGCACGAGAGCCGGGGCGGGGTGTCCGGCCGCGGCCATGGCGACCCGGCGGGAGACCGGGTCGTAGACGGCGTACAGGCAGGTCGCGCCGAGTTCGGCGACCTCCTCCCCGCTGTCCTCGGCGGCGAGATGGGTGACCAGGTCGTCGAGGTGGGTGAGGAGTTCGTCGGGCGGCAGGTCGACGTCGGCGAGGGTGCGTACGGCGGTGCGCAGCCGCCCCATGGTCGCGCAGGACTGGATGCCGTGGCCCACGACGTCGCCCACGACCAGGGCGACCCGGCCGCCGGAGAGCGGGATGACGTCGAACCAGTCGCCGCCGATGCCGGCCAGCGAGCTGCAGGGCAGATAGCGGTGGGCCACCTCGACGGCGGCCTGGCCGGGCAGTCCGCGCGGGAGCAGGCTGTGCTGGAGGGCGAGGGCGGTGGTGCGTTCGCGGGCGAAGCGGCGGGCGTTGTCGATGCAGACGGCGGCGCGGCTGGCGAGTTCCTCGGCGAAGACGGCGTCGTCGGGGCCGTAGTCCTCCGGGTGCTCCATGCGGACGCAGACGGCGACGCCGAGGATGGTGCCGCGGGCGCGCAGCGGCATCGCGATCAGCGAGTGGGCGCCCTGCCGGAAGCGGCGGCCCTGGGGCGAGCGGGCGTTGCGCTCGTTGAGCCACTCGACGAAATCCGGCTCGCCGGCCTGGCTGAGGACGGCGTGGCCTTCGCGCACCGCGCGTGCGGGCGGTGAGCAGGGCTCGTAGAAGTCGGCCTCGCCGAGGTGCACGGCGGCGCCGGGGTTGCCGCTGTGGGTGGAGCCGTGGGCGACGCGGCGCAGCAGGACACTGCCGTCGGCGATCATCGGGGGCTCGTCCGCGTCGAGCACCCAGTCGAGCAGGTCGACGCTGGCGAAGTCGGCGTACCGGGGGACGAGCAGTTCGACCAGTTCCTCGGCGGTGCGGACGACGTCGAGGGTGGTGCCGATGGCGGTGGCGGCCTCGTTGAGGAGGGTGAGGCGGCGCCGGGCCCAGTACTGGTCGCTGCTGTCGAAGGCGGCGAGCGCCACGGCGGTGACCGCGCCGGTCTCGTCGCGCAGCGGCCACATCTCGGTGGTCCAGGCGTGGTCCCGGTTGAGGGCGGGGGCGCTGGTGAAGCTCTCGTAGCGCACGGGCCGTCCGGTCTCGCCGACCAGACGCAGATGGTCGAGGAAGCCACGGTTGTGATCGGCGACGTCGACGGTGTCGGAGAAGTGCCGGCCGAGCAGATCCTCCTCGGGGAGGCCCATGACATGGCCGGCCGTCTCGTTGACGCGCAGATAGTGCTGGCCGAGGTCGAAGACCGACATGGACATGGACGCCTGCTGGAAGGCCTGGGCGGCCAGGGCGGCGCCGCGCGGTTCGGCCGTGACGACGAAGCCGGCGGGTTCGCCGTCGGCACCGGCCAGGGGGCAGGCGGTGAGGGTCAGCTCGACGCGGCGGCCGTCGCGGTGGCGCAGGACGACGGTCCCGGAGCGGGCGGCGAGCAGGCCGGCGGGGATGTCCTCGGCGAGCAGTGCGGCGGCCGGCCGGCCCACGGCGTCCTGGGCGGAGTGGCCGGTGAGGAGTCGCGCGCCCTCGCTCCACCCGGTGACGGTGCCGTGGGAATCGATGGTCGCCACTGCGGCGACGTGCTTCATAAGCCCCAGGATGTTCCGTTTGTTCCCGCGCATCAAGCGCGGGAACGAACCGGTTCACTTCCGGTGGTCGCGCAGTGCGGCGAGGGCCCGGTCGGCGTGGGTGTTCATGCGCAGCTCGCTGTGGACGATCTCCAGGACGGTGCGGTCCTGGGCGATGACGAAGGTGACGCGCCTGGTGGGGGCGAGGGAGAAGCCGCGTTTGACGCCGAACCGCTCGCGGACCGTGCCGTCGGTGTCGGACAGCAGCGGCATGCCGAGGGTGTGCCGGCCGGCGAACTCCTGCTGCTTGTCGACGGTGTCCCCGCTGATGCCGACGGGCCGGGCGCCGACCGCGGCGAACTCGGCGGCGAGATCACGGAAGTGGCAGGCCTCGGCGGTGCAGCCGGGGGTGAGGGCGGCCGGGTAGAAGAAGAGGACCACCGGGCCGTCGGCCAGCAGCTCGCTGAGCCTGCGGGTGGTGCCGGTCTCGTCGGGCAGGGCGAAGTCCTCGGCCTTGTCCCCGACCCGGAGGCGTCCGGTCATGACCGTCCCTCCCCGTTCCGGGCGACACCGCGGGCCCACAGCACCAGCGGCACCTGGAGAGGCAGCCGTGCCAGGGCGGCCGTGCGCAGCGGTGCGGGCCGGTGCCGCCAGTCCACGGCCATCTTCACGTTGGCCGGGAAGACCCCGACGAAGAAGGCCGCGGCGGCCTGGGCGGCGACGGCGCGGGTGCGGGGTGCGGCGACCCCGGCGGCCAGGGCCAGCTCCACGGCTCCGCTGCCGTAGGTCCACGCCCGGGGTGAGCCCGGCAGCGCGCGGGGGACGAGGGCGTCGAACTGGCGCGGGACGGCGAAATGGGCCACGCCGGCCGTGGCCAGCAGGCCGGCCAGCAGCAGGGGTGAGCGTTGGGACCGGGACACGGTGCCTCCTCTGGTGATCTGCCGCCGGATATTACTGGACGGTAGGGCCGGAGTGACCTTGTTCGCGCCGGCTCATCCGGTGCGGTACAGCTCGGTGAGCAGTTCGAGGACGTCCTGGAGCGCCGGGTGCGGATCGTCGCGCCACCAGGCGAGCCGTACGGCGACGGGTTCCGCGTCCCGCACCGGCCGGTAGACGATCCCGGGCCGCGGGTACTGGTTCGCGGTCGACTCGGCGGTCACCCCGATCCCGCGGCCGGTCGCGATGACGGTGAGCCAGTCGTCGACGTCGTGCGTCTCCTCGGTGGTGGGGCGGGCGCCGGGCGGCCACAGTTCGGGGGTGGCCGTGCCGGTACGGCGGTCCACGAGCAGCAGTCGGTCGCTCAGCTCGGCGAGCCGCACCGAGCGGCGCCGGGCCAGCGGATCGTCGGCGGCGAGCGCGCAGAGCCGTCGCTCCAGGCCGACGATGGCGGTGTCGAAGCGCCGGTCGTCCACCGCCCGGCGGACCACCGCGAGGTCGCAGGTGCCTTCGGCCAGCCCGGCGGACGGCGAGTTGACCCGCACCAGGTGCAGGTCGGTGTCCGGGTGGCCCGCGCTCCAGCGCCGCTGGAAGGCGACGGTGTGCCGGCCCAGCGCCGACCAGGCGTAGCCGACGCGCAGCCGGGAGTGTCCCGAGGTGGCCTCCCGGACCAGGCCGGAGACGTCCGCGAGCACCCGGCGGGCCTGTGCCACCACGCGCAGGCCCGCCGCGGTCGGCGTCACCTCGCGCGAGGTGCGGCGCAACAGCCGTACCCCCAGGGCGCGTTCGAGGGAGGCGAGGGCGCGGGAGACGGCGGCCTGGGAGACGCCGAGGGCGATCGCCGCGTCGGTGAAGGTGCCCTCGTCGACGATGGCCACGAGACAGCGCAGCTGGCGCAGCTCGATGTCCGAGGTATGCATACGCTAAGCGTATAGATCGATAGGCGTATGCATTTTGCGCAAGCAGGCCCGCGGCGCACGATCCCGTGCATGCGACGCGCCACCGAACCCCTTGCCCCGGCCCCCTCCTTGACGCCCCAAAGGGCCCTGCCGAAGACCCGGCGGCTGACCGGAGTGGCCGCCATGGTCGGCAGCGGGCTGTCCAACCAGACCGGCGCCGCCGTCGGCGCGCTGGCCTTTCCCGTGCTCGGCCCGGTCGGCGTGGTGGCGGTGCGCCAGTACGTCGCGGCACTCGCCCTGCTCGCCGTCGGCCGGCCGCGGCTGCGGGGCTTCACCTGGCGGCAGTGGTGGCCGGTGCTGCTGCTGGCCCTGGTCTTCGGCACCATGAACCTCAGCCTGTACACGGCCGTCGACCGGATCGGCCTGGGGCTGGCCGTGACCCTGGAGTTCCTCGGGCCGCTGACCGTCGCGCTGGCGGCGTCGCGGCGCCGGCTGGACGCGGGGTGCGCGGTGCTGGCCGGGGCGGGGGTCGTCGTCCTGATGCGGCCGCGCCCCTCCGCCGACTACACCGGGATGGCCTTCGGGCTGGTCGCCGCGGCCTGCTGGGCGTCGTACATCCTGCTCAACCGTGTCGTCGGCCGGCGCATCCCCGGCGCGCAGGGCGTGGCGGCGGCCGCGACGGTGTCCGCGCTGGTGTTCCTGCCCGTCGGCATCGTCGTCGCGCTGCGCCATCCGCCGACGGCCGGGGCGGTGCTGTGCGCCGTGACGGCCGGCCTGCTCTCCTCCGCGGTGCCGTACCTGACCGACCTGCTGACCCTGCGCCATGTGCCGGCGCAGACCTTCGGCCTCTTCATGAGCGTCAACCCGGTCCTTGCGGCCATGGTCGGCTGGGCGATCCTGGGCCAGGGGCTGGGGGCCGCGGAGTGGGCGGGCATCGGCGCGGTGGTGGCGGCCAACGCGGTGAGCATCGTGACGACGCGGAGCTGAGCGGCCGCCATCCGGCGGGCGGGATCGCGGCAGGTGCGCTGCCGTCCGGGAACGGGCCGTTCAGGGGAACCGGTGCCACGGGGCGCGTGAAGGCGGGCCCAGTGGTCGAGACCTTCAGCCGTGACCGTCGTACCCCTGCCGCTGATCGCGCCCATGCTCGCCACACCCGGCGCCCTGCCGCCCGCCGGTCAGGATGCGCGGTGGGCGTACGAGACCAAGCAGGACGGGCAGCGGGTGATGGTCTATCTGCCCGGCGACGGCAGCGTGCTGCTGCGGGCGCGCTCGGGTGAGGACATCACCGGCGCCTATCCCGAACTCCGGCCGATCGGCGGGGCGCTGGGCGGGCTGCCCGCCGTCCTGGACGGCGAGGTGCTGGCGCTGGACGAGCTGGGCCGGGCCGACTTCCAGCTGTTGCAGAGCCGGATGGGCCTCGCGCACGCCCCCGCGCGGGCCGCGCGGCGGGCCGCCCGGGTGCCGGTGCACCTGGTGCTGTTCGACGTGCCGTACCTGGGTGAGCCGCTGATCCGGCTGCCGTACGTACGCCGGCGGGCGCGGTTGGAGGAGCTGGGGCTGGCCGGTCCGCACTGGTCGACGCCGGGCGCCGTGACCGGGCACGGCGCCGAGGCGCTGCGGGCGACTCGGGAACACGGTCTGGAGGGCCTGGTCTGCAAGCGGCTGGACTCGGTGTACGAGCCCGGGGTGCGCTCCCGCGCCTGGATCAAGATCCGGAACATGCGGGCCGAGGATGTGATCGTCGGCGGCTGGCTGCCCGGCAAGGGGCGGCTGACCGGGCTGCCCGGCGCGGCGCTCGTCGGCCAGCGGGACGCGGGCGGCCGGCTGCGGTACGTCGGCCGGGTCGGCACCGGCTGGAGCGAGGCCGAGCGCACGGAACTGGCCCGGCGCTTGCGGGAGACGGCGAGCGAACGATGCCCCTTCGATCCCGTACCGCGGATCGCGGGCGCCCACTGGGTGCTGCCCCGGCTGGTCGGCGAGGTCAGCTACAGCACCCGCACCCGGGCCGGGATGCTGCGCCAGCCGTCGTGGCTGCGGCTGCGCCCGGACCTCCGGCCGGAGGACTCGGCGGCCGACCTGCCCGAGGGCCTGGGCTGAGCGGGCCGACCTGCCCGAGGGCCTCGGCTGAGCGGGCCGGTCTCCCCCGGTGCCGGCCGGGCGCGGGCCCCCGAAGGACCGGCTGTGGAACCACGGCCCTGCGGCAGGGGTCTATCGTGTGCGCATGCCGGTTCCCGAACTGATTCGCATCGTCTCCCGCGACTCGCCCATGGCCCTGGCCCAGGTCGAGCGGGTCCGCGCCGAGTTGGCCGCACTGCATCCCGGGGTGCGCACCGAGGTCGTACCGGTGAAGACCACCGGGGACAAGTGGCTCGGCGACCTGTCCAAGGTCGAGGGCAAGGGGGCGTTCACCAAGGAGGTGGACGCGGCCCTGCTGGCGGGCGAGGCGGATCTCGCGGTGCACTGTGTGAAGGACGTGCCCGCGGACCGGCCGCTGCCCGCCGGGACCGTGTTCGCCGCGTTCCTGAAGCGGGACGACATCCGCGACGCGCTGGTGCATCCGGGCGGGCTCACCCTGGACGAGCTGCCGGCCGGCACCCGGATCGGCACCTCCTCGGTGCGCCGGATCGCCCAACTGGCCGCCACCCACCCGCACCTGGACTGCGTGCCCTTCCGCGGCAACGCCAACCGCCGGCTGGAGAAGCTGGCCGCCGGTGAGGCGGACGCGCTGCTGCTGGCGGTGTCCGGGCTGGAGCGGATCGGCCGGACCGACGTGATCAGCGAGGTGCTGTCCGCGGAGACGATGATGCCGCCGATCGGCGCGGGCATCCTGGCGCTCCAGTGCCGCGAGGACGACACCGGTCTGATCGAGGCGGTCAGCGGGCTCGGCGACCCGGACACCCACCGGGAGGCCACGGCCGAGCGGATGTTCCTGCATGTGCTGCAAGGGCACTGCAACAGCCCGATCGCCGGGTACGCGCGCGTGGACCGCAGCGGCGAACTCTCCCTGCGCGCCTGCGTGTTCACGCCGGACGGCAAGATCCGGCTGAACGCCCACGAGTGGGCGGGCCGGCTGGACCCGGCCACGCTCGGCACCTCGGTCGCGGTGGCGCTGCTGCGGCAGGGGGCGCGGGAGATCATCGACGGCATCCCGCACTGACCCCTGCCGGGGACCTCAGGGGGTGCCGGGCTCCGTCTGCTCCCTGAGGAAGGCGCTGACCTGGTGCGCGAGGCCGGCCTGCCCGGTGCCGGCCGGGGCGGCCGCGGGGGTGCCCTCCAGCACGCCGATGCCGCCGGTCCACAGCCGGCGCTCGGCCCACTCCTCGTCCACCCGCAGCTGCACCTGCACGTCCACATGGGTGAGTGCGGCCTCGGGGGCGGCGGCGTAGAGCACGGCGGTGGCCCGGCGCAGCGGGTAGACGTCGAAGCCCTCGATGAACTGGGAGTTGCGCCAGTCGATGAAGGCGCCCTCGCCGTCGGGGCCGACCCGGACGTCGAGCTGACCGTCCTCGAGATGGATGCAGTGGGGCCGCGCGCCACGGTTCTCGACGGTCACCCGGACACTGAAGTACGTCAGACCGGCGGCCGCGTCGTCGCGTCCGCGCGGTGGTTCGCCCGCCTCCAGACGGTGGACGCGGACTCGCAGACCGGCCTGCTCGTCGTACTCGTGCCAGTCACCGACCACGTTCGGCTCGTACACAGTGCCCCTCTCGACCTTCGAGAGCTGCTGTCTATCTGTGTGCTGAGCGCACTGTCAAATGAGCAGAATGCGCTGTGGCCAGGCGGTTCGCCCGCTTTGATCGGTGATCAAGCGCTGCCCAGGAAGAATCCGTTTTGGAGCGCTTCCGGCGGCGTACGCGCGCGTGCCGCATCTCACGTCCGCGACAGGGCCGGCACCCCGGTGCACGGCTCGCCGCTCACAGTCGCCACCCCACCCACTAAACGATCATCCTATATGCCCCATTTGTTTTGATGTGCTCCATAATGGGAAAGAGAGTCTCAGTGCTTCGGACAGGAGGCACGTCCGTGGGAGCCGGCGGTGCCGGGCCCCGGTGTCCTTTTCCCGGTCCGAGCGCACCTCCCACGGTGTCTGTCCATCCAGCACCTGCTGAGAGAGGTGCGCACGATGCGTGTCACCAGCAGTACGAAGCCCCGCCCCCACCCCCACGACGACGCCCCCGACACGGGTGAGTCCTTCGAACGGCTCGCCACCCTGACCGACGGTCCCGAGCGGCAGGCGCTGCGGGACGAGCTGGTCCGGCTGTGGCTGCCCATGGCCGAGCGGATCGCCGTGCGGTTCCGCGGCCGTGGCGAGTCCCTCGAAGACCTCTACCAGGTGGCGGCGCTGGGTCTGGTGAAGGCGGTCGATCACTACGACCCCTCCCGCGGCCGGGCCTTCGAGGCGTACGCCGTACCCACCATCACCGGTGAGATCAAGCGGCACTTCCGGGACCACATGTGGACCCTGCATGTGCCCCGCCGGGTGCAGGACCTGCGCAACCGGGTCCGCGCCGCCACCAAGGAGCTGGCGCAGACCACGTCCGGCCGGCCGCCCAGCGTCGCCGAGATCGCGGCGTACACCCGGCTGACCGAGGACGAGGTGCAGGCCGGCCTGGAGGCCCTGGAGTGCTTCTCCGCGCTCTCCCTGGACGCCGAGGTGGCCGGCACCGACGGCTACGCCCTCGGCGACTCGCTCGGCGAGCCGGACCCGGGGTTCGACCTCGTGGTCGACCGGGCCGCCGTCAAGCCCTGCCTGGAGGCGCTGCCCGAGCGCGAGCGCACCATCCTCTACCTGCGGTTCTTCCGGGGAATGACGCAGAGCCGGATCGCTCAGCAGCTGGGCATCTCGCAGATGCACGTCTCCCGGCTGCTCAGCGGCTGCTTCGACCGGCTGCGCGAGGAGCTGCTCGCCGAGGCCCAGGCCCGCTGAGGCTACTTGTCCTCGCTGCCCGGGATCTGGGTCGGGCCGTACCGGTCCAGAGCGTCCTCCAGCTCGGCCCTGACCTCGGCAGGGATGTCACCCCGGCGCCCCCAGACAAGGATCATCTCGGCGATGTTGCGCAGCTTGATGTTGGTGTGCTGGGAGACCTCCTTGAGGACCTGCCAGCCCTGGTCGGGGGTGACCCGGCCGAGGGCCACCATCATGCCGATGGCCTGGTCGACGACGGCGTGGGAGACCATCGCCTCCTTCAGCTGGCCGACCTCGGTCTGCAACGCGGCGATCCGGTCAGACTCGCTCTCTCCCATCCCTCCATGGTCCTCACCGGCCTGTCCGTCTGCCACCCGGGGTACTCGACAGGCGACCCACCCCCGTGTGGTTGGACACTGAACCCAGAGCGGTGGCCACCCGGCCCCGAGAGCAGGACGCGACTGCCATGAACCCAGAGACCCCTGTCGGCGGCGGACCGCGCAGAAGGGACGTCGTCTCCACGCACTCCGTATTCGGCGCCCCCTGCTGGGTGAGTCTGACCAGCCGCGACCTCCAGGCGACCCAGGACTTCTACGCGGCGGTGCTGGGCTGGCGCTGGCGCGGCGTGAAACTCGGTGAGCACTTCCGCATCGCACTGGCGGACGGCGTCCCGGTGGCCGGGATCGCCGCCGTCGCCGCGATGTGGCAGATGGCGGTGGCCTGGACGCCGTACTTCGCGGTGGAGGACGCCGATGTGGCCGCGGCCCGGGCCCGGGAGCGGGGCGGTACGGCGGCGGTCGGGCCGCTGTCCTTCCCGCCGGGCCGGGCGGCGCTGCTCGCCGACCGGGACGGGGCCACCTTCGGGATCTGGCAGGGCGAACTGGTGGCCAACTGGGAGGCGTGGCGGCGGGCGGCACCGACGTTCATCCGGCTGCACACCCGCAACGCCTTCGACTCCGCGATCTTCTACGGCGAGATCCTCGAGTGGGCGTCCGGAAAGCCGGGCTGCTGCGAGGTCGAGTACAACGGCGACGAGGTGCTGCTGCGCAGCCAGGGCGATGTGGTCGCGCGGATCGACTCCGGCGCGGTGGAGGCGGCCCCGGATCCGTCCGTACGGCCGCACTGGCAGATCCACTTCGCGGTCGGCGACGTGGCGGGGTGTGCGCGGGCGGCGGAGAAACACGGCGGCAGCGTGCTGCGGGAGGACGAGACCGAGGCCATCCTCCGCGACCCCGACGGCGCCCAGTTCACGGTGACGTCACGCAGGGAGCGATGACGGCCCCTCCGGGCGCGCATGCCCCATCGCCGGTGCGATCACCACCCGGTGGGTGCGGTGAGACGGTGCCGGACGCGAACGTGTCACGGACTCGGCGCCATCACGCCAGGCGCACTGCCCCACGCCGGGTGCGATGACGGCCCCTCCGGGCGCGCATGCGGGGTAAGTCCCCGACACGCCGGGCGCGGAGACGTCACGTGGGGCGCGCTGTGGACGCTATGGGCTTCGGGTGAGGTCTGACCGGGCGCGGAGCCATCGCACGGGGCCTCCTGGCCCCACGCCGGGGCGATGACCCCGCCCGGGGCGCGATGAGCCCGCGACGGACGCGGAGGGCTCACGCCAGGTGCGCTGGCTCCCCCTGGCACGGGGCGCGGTGAGGCCGTGACGCACGCGAATGCGGCACACCCGGCCCACCAACCCCGCACGGAGGCGATCCCCCTGGGCCGGGGGCGACTGCAACAGGCCGGGCGCGGTGAGCCCGTGACGGGTGCCGCACGCCAGACCCGCTGGCCCCACGCCGATGCGAGCGATCGCCACGCGCAGGGCGCCGGACGTCGATGCGGCACGCCGGGCGTCAGCGGGGCATCACGGTGGGACACGAGGGCCTCCTGAGTACCGGTCGTAGATGTCGCAATCCACACCGAACCCAGAAGGCCCTCACCCGTTCAAGAACCCAGCACGCGTGTCACCAACGTCCCGGGACAGCACACCTAGTCCGCCGTGCGGGACGGCCGGGTCAGGAGGACCAGGCTGCGGGCCTCCGCCCGGAGTCTCGTGCCCGCCTTGCGTTCGCGTTCGTCGGGGATGCCGTCGGGGTCCGCGGTGTCGATGAGGGTGGTCCAGCGTTCGCCGAAGGAGCCGTCGGGGAGCCGGAAGTCGACCGGTTCCCAGTAGCCGTTGACGAGCAGCAGGAAGGAGTCGTCGATCATCCGGCGCCCGTAGGAGTCGCGTTCGGCGATGGCGTCGCCGTTGAGGAACACCGCGACCGAGTGCGCGTCCCGGCGCTGCCAGTCCCGGTCGGTCATCTCCCGGGCGTCCGGCCTGAGCCACATCAGGTCGGGCAGCGGCTGCTCGGCGTTGGTCGCGGTCTCGCCGCGGAAGAAGCGCCGGCGCCGCAGTACCGGGTGCGCGGCGCGCAGCGCGATGAGGCGCCGGGTGAACTCCACCAGGCCGCGCTGCTCCTCGGTCAGCTCCCAGTCCACCCAGGAGATCTCGTTGTCCTGGCAGTAGGCGTTGTTGTTGCCGCGCTGGGTGCGGCCCAGCTCGTCGCCGTGGCAGAGCATCGGGATGCCCTGGGAGAGCAGCAGCGTGGCGAGCAGGTTGCGCTGCTGGCGGGCGCGGAGTTCGAGGACCGCAGGGTCGTCGGTGGGGCCCTCGGCCCCGCAGTTCCAGGACCGGTTGTGACTCTCGCCGTCCCGGTTCTCCTCGCCGTTGGCCTGGTTGTGCTTGTCGTTGTACGACACCAGGTCGCGCAGGGTGAAACCGTCGTGCGCGGTGACGAAGTTGACGCTCGCGCGCGGGCGGCGCCTGCTGTGCTGGTAGAGGTCGGAGGAGCCGGTGAGGCGTGAGGCGAACTCGCCGAGCGAGCCGGGCTGGGCCCGCCAGAAGTCCCGTACCGCGTCCCGGTACTTGCCGTTCCACTCCGACCACAGCGGCGGGAAGTTGCCGACCTGGTAGCCGCCCTCGCCCACGTCCCAGGGCTCGGCGATCAGCTTGACGCGGCTGATCACCGGGTCCTGCTGGATCAGGTCGAAGAACGCCGAGAGCCGGTCCACCTCGTGGAACTGCCGGGCCAGGGTCGCCGCGAGGTCGAAGCGGAAGCCGTCGACATGCATCTCGGTGACCCAGTACCGCAGCGAGTCCATGATCAGCTGGAGCACGTAGGGGTGCCGCATCAGCAGGCTGTTGCCGGTGCCGGTGGTGTCGTAGTAGTGCCCCCAGTCGCCGTCGACCAGGCGGTAGTAGGAGGCGTTGTCGATGCCGCGGAAGGACAGGGTGGGGCCCATCTCGTTGCCCTCGGCGGTGTGGTTGTAGACCACGTCGAGGATCACCTCGAGCCCGGCCGCGTGCAGCGCCTTCACCATCGCCTTGAACTCGTTGACCTGCTGGCCCCGGCTGCCGAAGGCGGCGTACGCGTTGTGCGGGGCGAAGAAGCCGATGGTGTTGTAGCCCCAGTAGTTGGACAGTCCGCGGTCCTGCAACACGCCGTCCTGCACGAACTGGTGCACCGGCATCAGCTCCACCGCGGTCACCCCGAGCGAGGTCAGGTGCTCGGTCACCGCGGGGTGGGCGAGGCCGGCGTAGGTGCCGCGCAGATGCCCGGGCACCTTCGGGTGGTTCATGGTCAGGCCGCGCACATGGGCCTCGTAGATCACCGAGTCCGCGTACGGCGTGCGGGGCGGGCGGTCGTCGCCCCAGTCGAAGTACGGGTCGGTGACCACGCCCAGCATGGAGTGGCCGGCGCTGTCGGCCGGGGCCGGCCCGTCGGGGGCGCGCTCGTACAGCGAGGCGTGGTTGTCGATCTGGCCGTCCACGGCGCGGGCGTACGGGTCGAGCAGCAGTTTCCGCGCATTGCAGCGGTGGCCGAGGGCGGGCTGCCAGGGGCCGTGCACCCGGTAGCCGTAGCGCTGGCCGGGCCCGACCCCGGGCAGGTACGCGTGCCAGACGAAGCCGTCGACCTCGTGCAGCCGAACGGGGGTCTCGGTGCCGCTGTCGTCGACGAGGATCAGCTCGACGCGCTCGGCGACCTCGCTGAACAGGGCGAAGTTGGTGCCCTGTCCGTCGAACGCGGCACCCAACGGGTAGGGCTGCCCGCTCCACACGGGCAGCCCTTTCCTGGTCGTACGGCGGCTCACCGGCTGCCCTCCAGGGCGTCTTCCAGGGCCCCCGCGGGGCCGGCCAGCACCACCACCGGCAGTTCGCGCGGTACCTTCAGGCCCTGCCGCAGGGTGGGCGCGGGTGCGGTGGGCACCAGCGGGACGCGCTCGCCGGCGCGGGCCCGCTGCGAGAACCAGATGATCTTGCTGCCGGTGTCCGAGGCGCAGCAGCCCCAGCCGTCGCTCATGGCGGCGATGTCCGCCAGGCAGGCCCGGAGATCCTGGTCGGGCCGCAGATCGGGGTCGTCGCCGCCGAACGCGGTGATGAGGTGCTGGCCGTTCCACCACATCTCGATCGAGGTGTGCTTGTCGGTGGCGTGTTCGTCGATCGCCCGCAACAGCAGTTCGGCGCCGCGGCAGACGGGGGCCGCGAGGTTCTCGAGGTCCCAGTAGCGGAGGTGGGCGGCCAGGATGCGGCTGACCTGTCCCACCCGTTCCGGGCTGACTTCCACATCGAGGTGGTAGTAGCAGGGCACTGCGGTCTTCATCGTCGCTTGCTCCTCACCGGCGAAGCTCTCGCTCCCCTCGCCCCGTCCGGGAGGGATCCCGGATCGCGGTCCGGGACAGACCCCGGACACACAGCGTGAGCGTTGTTCGCTCCTGAGTCACCTTCCACGGTGCGGGCGCTACGCCATTCGTGCAACACGAGCACCCGACAGCCGTGTTGTTGAAGCTCCAACAAGACGCTGCGTCGTCGCGCGTGCACCATAAGTGAAAGCCTCGATCGCCGTAACGGTGCCGTGCCCTACGTTGCGCGGACATCACCCGACCGTCGGGAACGCGCCCAGTCGAGAGCGTGGAGGGTGAAGAGGGCCATGCTGCTACCCGCCAAGGCCGAAGTGGCCCGGCAGTTGCGGCGTTACCGGGCGTGGGAGCGCGTGATGCTCGCCTCGCCGCACGACCGCACGGTCCGGGCCACCTTCGAGGATTCGGGTTACACACTGTGCGTGCTGATGGGCAAACGCTGCGCCCGCGAGGCCGCGGACGCCGCCGAGCGCTATCTGCGCACCAACCTGGTCACCTATCTGCGCGAGCAGGACGGGCGGCCGCAACCGCGCCGGACGGCCAGAAGAGCGCCGCCACCGGAGCGGCGTTCCACGGCGCCAAGCCCCTGACCTGGCACCGTACAAGGCGTTCCCTGCGGGACCCGGCTGCGCCGGCCCGCTTCTCGGAGCGCGAAGCCGGGCCGGGTGCCCGGCTTCGCGCACGGCGGAGGTGAGATACATGCGCAGGACCCCGGCCATCGGCCGCGTACCGGTACGTGATGTCCGGCCGGCCGTGGAGTGCGGCAGGCGCCCGGCGAAAGCGGTGGTCGGGGAGACCTTCCAGGTCACGGCCACCGTGTTCCGGGAAGGCCATGACGCCGTGGGTGCCAATGTGGTCCTGCGTGATCCGAAGGGCCGGCGCGGCCCCTGGACCCCGATGCGGGAGCTGGCCCCCGGCACCGATCTGTGGGGCGCGGAGGTCACCCCGGAGGTGACCGGCCGCTGGACCTTCCGGGTGGAGGCCTGGAGTCACCCCCTGGCGACCTGGCGGCACACCGCCTCCGTGAAGATCCCGGCCGGGATCGACATCGGGCTGGTGCTGGAGGAGGGTGCCGAGCTCTACGAGCGCGCGGCCGGCGGGGTACCCAAGGGACCGGAGCGGCAGCTGGTCCAGGCCGCCGCGCGCGCCCTCGGCGACGACTCCCTGTCGGTGCACGAGCGCCTCAAGGCCGCGCTGACGCCGGACGTTCAGGCGCTGCTGACCCGGTATCCGCTGCGCGACCTGGTCACCGCTTCCGCTGCGATGCCGCTGCTGGTGGAGCGCGAACGCGCCCTGTTCGGCTCCTGGTACGAGTTCTTCCCGCGCTCGGAGGGCACCACCGAGCAGCCGCACGGCACCTTCCGCACGGCCGCCCGGCGGCTGAAGCCGATCGCCGACATGGGCTTCGACGTCGTCTACCTCCCGCCGATCCAC